>NZ_JBFAQM010000035.1:13877-92595 GCF_040677315.1 Actinoplanes sp. NPDC049316
CGGCCCTGCGCTTCGCTGCGGTGCAGTCGGCCCCGGGCTGAGTTTGTTGGGTCGGCCTTCTGGCCCTGCGCTTCGCTGCGGTGCAGTCGGCCCCGGGCTGAGTTTGTTGGGTCGGCCTTCTGGCCCTGCGCTTCGCTGCGGTGCAGTCGGCCCCGGCCGGGAATCCTTCAGCGGGGAGGCGGTGCGCCGATAGAGGCAGCGTGGGTGCCTCGCCTTCCGTACCGGCAGAGCCGGCAGCGGTGCAGTCCGAGCTCGGCGTCGCCGCCGGGCTCGAAGTGCTGGGCGAGATCGGCCGCGGCGCTCAGGCGGTGGTGTACCGCGTCCGGCGCGACGGCCGCGAGTACGCCCTCAAGATGCTGCTCGACGAGGCGCCGGCCGGTTCGGTCCGCGGGCGCGAGTTCCACCGGCAGGCGGCGCTGCTGGCCGCCGTCGACAACCCGAACCTCCCGCGCGTGCACAAGGCCGGTGACGTCGCCGGCCGGCCGTACCTGATCATGGATCTGGTCGAGGGGGAGCCGCTCGCCCGGCGGCTGCTGCGCGGGCCGCTCCCGGAGCGGCACGCGATCTCGATCGGGGCCGACGCCGCGGGCGCGCTGCGCGCCGTACACGAGCACGACCTGGTGCACCGCGACATCAAGCCCGAGAACGTGATGATCACCGCCGAGGGCGCAGCCCGCCTCGTGGACTTCGGGCTCGCCGCCCCCACGTCGCGCGACGGCCTGGGCCCGGACGACGCCGTGGCCGGCACGCTCACCTACTGCGCGCCGGAGCAGACGGGCATGCTCAACCGGCCCGTCGACAACCGCTCAGACCTGTACGCCCTCGGCGCGGTGCTCTTCGAGTGCGTCACCGGCGCCCCGCCGTTCGCCGCGGACGACGTCGGCGAGCTGCTGCACCTGCACGCCACCGCCGCCGTACCCGATCCCCGGGCGCTCTCGCCCGGCCTCGGCGCGACCTTCGCCGCCGTCATCGTCCGCCTCCTCGCGAAGGACCCCGACGACCGCTACCAGAGCGCCGCCGGGCTGCTGGCGGACCTGCGCCGCCTGGCCACCGACCCGGCCGCGGTGTTCCCGCTCGGTGACGAGGACGGGCCGGTCACGCCGCTGGAGCCGCAGCTGACCGGCCGGGAGGCCGAGTTCGCCGTCCTCCGCGACCGCTGGGACGACGCGGCGAGCGGCCGGGGCGGCGTGGTGATGCTGCACGGGCCGTCCGGCGCGGGGAAGACCCGGCTCGCGGCCGAGCTCGGCACGCTGGCCGCCGCCCAGGGCGCCGTGGTGCTGCGCGGCGGGGCGTCGTCCGGCGACCGGCGGCCGATGGCGCCGCTGCGGGCCGCCGTCGATGCGTACGTGAAGGAGTTGCTCGACCACCCCGGTGGCCGCGCGGCCGCCGCGAACGTCCTGCGCGCCGCCGCCGGCCAGAGCGCCGGCCTGGTGACCAGCCTGTCCCCGGCGCTGGCCGAGGTCCTCGGCGTGCCCGAGGTGCCGGGCGAGATCGGCCTCGGCCGGCACGCCGCCGCCGTCGCCGACCTGCTCACCGGACTGGCGCGCACCGCCGGGCCGGTGCTGGTGCACCTCGACGACGCGCAGTGGTTCGACGACGGCACCCGGCGCGTGCTGCGGCAGCTGGCCGCCGGCGTGTCCGGCGTACGGATGCTCGTCGTGGCGACCACCCGGCCCGCCGACGGCGACGCGCAGGGGCAGCCACCGCGACTCGGCTCCGGCCAGGTCCTCGACGTCACCCTGGCGCCGCTCGGCCAGGAGCAGGTGGCGCTGCTCATCGAGTCCATCTCCGGCGGCGTCCGGCTGCCCGAGCGCGCCGCGGCGCACATCACGATGCTGACCGGCGGGAACCCGTTCGTGACCCTCGCGTACGCGCGGATGGTCATGGAGGCCGGGCTGCTGCGGCCGGACTGGGGCAGGTGGGAGGTCGACGGCGACGGGATCCGCGACCTGGCGCTGCCGGCCGACTCGGCGCAGCTCGTGCTGCGCCGCATGAGCGCGCTCGACTCGGCCAGCCGGCACCTGCTCGGCATCGCCGCCGTCGTCGGCACCGCGTTCAGCGCCGGGATCATCGCCGAGGCTGCCGGCGTCGACCGCCGCCAGGTGCACGACGTCCTCTCCGACGCGAACCGCCAGGGCCTGCTCGCGCAGCGCGACGGCGTCCACCGGTTCCTGCACGACAGCATCCGCGTCGCGCTCCTCGCCGACCTCGGCGAGGCGCAGCTGCGCGAGCTGCACGACCGCATCGCCGACGCCCTGGACCGTCGTCCCGACCCCGACGTGTACGCCCTCGCCCGGCACTGCGCGCTGGGCAACCCCGGCCACGAACCGGTCCGGATGTTGCGCGCCTGCACCGCGGCCGGTGCCCGGGCGCTCGCCGAGCACGCGCCGGACACCGCGCTGACCTACCTCGAGTACGCCCGCGACGCCGCGCGTACCGGCGGCCTGACCGTGGGCAGCGCGCTCAAGGAGCTGCTCGGCACCGCGTACCACCAGAACGGCCGCTTCGACGATGCGATGGCGATGTTCACCGAGGCGCTGTCGGAGGCGTCGAGCGGCACCGAACGCGCCCGCCTGCACCTGCTGATCGCCCGCGTGCACGAGAGCAATTGGAGTGGCGCCGCCCAGCTGGACGCCGTCGACCGGGGGCTCGCCGAGCTGGGCCGCAGCCTGCCCGCCAACCCCGTGCTGCGGGTGCTCTCCGCGGTGTGGTTCTTCGTCATCGGCTGTCTGACCCGGGTCACCCGGCTCGGCTACGGCACCGCCAAGGGCGAACACCGCGACCTGCTGCGGCTGGAGACGACGCTGCTGCACTTCGGCGCCTCGGGCACCATCCGTACGCTGCGCCCCGCCCGGTCCCTCGCCTACGCGCTGCGGATGGTGTACCCGATCAACCGTCTCGGGCGGTCCCCGGAGCGTGCCCGCGACTTCGTGGCGCTCACGATGGCGTTGCGCATGGTGGGGCTGCACCGGCTGTCCGACCGCATCACCACCGCGTCCCTGCGCGTCGCCGCCGAGCTGGGCGACCCGACGCTGATCGCCCGCATCGACTGGATGACCGCCATCGCCGTGCACGGAAGCGGCGCGGACTCCGGCGAGCGCGTCCGGCGCGTGCTGATGGAGCGGGACCGCTTCCTCGACGCCGGCCTGATCCTCGACTGTTACGCCGTGCTCGGGTGGGACTGGCTGCTGCGCGGCGAGATCGCCGAGGCCGAGGCCGCCTGCACCGGACGGCAGCGCTGGCTCGACGCCGGCGGGCACGCCGACCGCAGCGCCGTCGTGGCCGTCGACGCCGGCCTGCTCGCCATGCGCGGCCGGGCCGGGGAGGCGCTCGCCGCGCTGGGCCGCGCCGGCGACACCCGGGAGATCCACGAGGTCGTCGACATGATCGTCGCCCGGATGCTCACCGCCATCGAGCGCGACGACCTGGGCGCCGCCTTCGACGACGCCGTCGCGGAGTTCGAGGGACTGGGCCTGCGCCCGTCCGACGTGCTTCCCGCCCAGCACACGTACTTCGTCTACCGCGCGTACGGCCGGCTCGAACAGGCCCGCCGCGCCGCCCCGGCCGACCAGGAGCGGGCCCTGGCCGCGGCCGGGGAGGCCGTCGCCACGCTGGGCCGGGTCACCAAGCGGTCGGTGGTCGCCGCGCACCACCGCATCGCCAAGGCCGCGCTCGCGGTGCTCAAGAGCGGGCACGCCGGCGTCGCGCTCGACATCCTCAGCCGGGCCGAGGAGCTGCTGCGCGCCGTCGACGCGCCGCTGACCTCTTTCGAGGCCGCCCTCACCCGTGCCCGCGCCCTGACCCAGCTCGGTGTGACCGGGGAGGCCGACCGGCAGGCGCGCATGGCCGCGACCATCGCCGAGGAGCGGGGCTGGCCGCACCGGGCCCGCCGGGTCGCGGCCGAGTTCCGGCTCGACGCCGGCCGCCGCAACCGGGTGCCGGTCGTCGCCGCCCGCGGCCGCGCCGGCCAGCGCTGGGCCGCGCTCGAGCAGCTCAGCAACGCCGCGTCGCGGGTCATCGACCCCGAGCGGCTCACCCGGGTCGCGCTGGACGAGACCGTACGGCTGCTCGGCGCCGAGCGCGCGCTGCTGTTCCTCGTGGACGCCGACAGCGGGGTGCTCGCCCCGCAGGTCGGCCGGGACGCCGGCGGGCACGACCTCGCCGAGCTCACCGGTTACAGCACCACGGTGGTGGACCGGGTCCGGCACAGCCGCGAACCGCTCGTCGTCACCGGCACCGAGGAGGGCGCGGCCCTGGGCGCCGACAGCGTCGTGCAGTACGGCCTGCGCAGCATCCTCGTCGCCCCGCTCGAGCTCGACGACCGGCTGCTCGGCGTGGTCTACCTCGACAGCCGCGTCGCCAAGGGCGTCTTCACCGTCGACGACGCCGACGTGCTGACCGCCATCACCCACCACATCGCCGTCGGCCTGGAGACGGCCCGTGCCGCGCAGCTCGAGGTCGCGGTCGCCGCCGCCAACCGGCAGCGGGACCTCGCCGAGACGCTGCGCCGCGCGATGGCCCGCCTCAGCGGCACGCTCGACCCGGAGCTCGTGCTGCGCCGGCTGCTGCTCACCGCCCGGCAGACGCCCGGCGGCGAGCGCGGCTGGCTGCTGCTCGGCACCTCGTCGTCGGCCGAGATCACCGTGCTCAACGGCACGGGCGGGACGGCGACCCTGGTCCTGGCGGACCACCCCGAGCTGCGTGCGCTGCTGGACAACCGGCAGGCCGACCTGATCTCGGGTACGCCGGCCTGGGCGACCTCGCTCGGCTCGCACAGCGGCGGCAGCTGGCTGACCGTCACGCTGGACGACCGCGACGGGCCGGTGGGCGTCCTCGTGCTCGCGTCCGAGCGGGTCAACGCGTATGCCGCCGCGGATCTGGGCGTCGCGGCCGCGCTGGTGGGCCAGGGGATGGTCGCGTACGACAACGCGCGGCTGTTCAGCCGCATCAACGAGCTGGCCACCACGGACAGCCTGACCGGGGTCGCGAACCGGCGGCGGTTCTTCGAGCTCGCCGAGCGCTCCCTCGCGGCGGCGCGGCAGTCGGGCAGCCCGGTCACCGCGCTGATGATCGACATCGACCACTTCAAGCGCATCAACGACACGTACGGCCACCAGACCGGCGACGACGTCATCCGCGGCGTGGTGGACCGGTTGCTGGCCGGCCTGCCGCCGGACGGCCTCGTCGCCCGGTACGGCGGTGAGGAGTTCGCGCTGCTGCTGCCGGGGGTACGCGAGGACGGGCCGGCGCTCGCCGAGAAGCTGCGGGCGGCCGTGGACGGCAGCCCCGTCGACACGCGTACGGGCCCCATCCCCGTCACTATCAGTGTCGGGCTGGCCCGGCTGCGCCCCTCGGACGCGACCGCCGACACCCTGCTCGGCCGCGCCGACGCGGGCCTGTACGCCGCCAAGCAGGGCGGCCGGAACCGTGTCGTAGCTCACGAGGAGTGACGTTCGTCCGGTTCCTCCCTTTCTTTGCCGGGGCGTACCGGGTCGGCCTCACGAAACTCGTCGTACCTGCCCGGTAGGCTCGCCGCGTCGTTGACGGCCGCCACTGCCCGGGAGTAATACCTCGTGACTGCGCAACAGGAGATCCTTTACGGGGCCGACGATCTCACGCACCTCGAGGGCCTCGACGCGGTGCGCAAGCGCCCCGGCATGTACATCGGCTCGACCGACAGCCGCGGCGTCAACCACCTCGCCAACGAGATCATCGACAACGCCACCGACGAGGGTGTCGCGGGTCACGCCGAGCACGTCACGGTCTACCTGCACGCCGACGGATCGGTCCAGGTCGACGACGACGGCCGCGGCATCCCCACCGACATCAACGCCAAGTCCGGCCTCTCCGGCGTCGAGCTGGTCCTCACCCGGCTGCACGCCGGCGGCAAGTTCGGCGGCTCCGGTTACAAGACCTCCGGCGGCCTGCACGGCGTCGGCGCCTCCGCGGTCAACGCGCTCTCGCTGCGCTTCGACGTGACCGTCAAGCGCGACGGCAAGGTCCACGAGATCTCGTTCCAGCGCGGCGTCCCGGGCGTCTTCTCCGGCGACGGCCCCGCGGCGAAGTTCCAGGCCGAGGCCGGCCTGCGCGTGGTGCGCAAGATGAAACGCGGCGAGCGGTCCGGCACCTCCATCCGCTACTGGTACGACGCCCGCTACTTCGAGACCGGCGCCCGGCTCGACACCGACACGGTCCGCGCCAAGCTGCGCAACACCGCCTTCCTCGTGCCCGGCGTGGCGTTCGTGCTGCACGACCACACCGGCGAGGAGCCGGTCGAGGAGACCTTCCACTACCCGCACGGGCTCACCGACATGGTGGAGTTCCTCACCCCGTCCGGCGACAAGCCGGTCTCCGGCATCCTCATGATCACCGGCGAGGGCACCTACAAGGAGAACGCCGCCGACGCCAACGGCGTCATGCAGTCCAACGTCGAGCGTCGCGCCGAGATCGAGGTCGCGTTCCGCTGGGGCACCGGCTACGAACGCACCGTCGAGTGCTTCACCAACACGATCCGCAACATGCACGGCGGCACCCACCGCAAGGGCTTCGAGCGCGCCCTCACCCGCGCCCTCGGCGAGGCCGTCCGCAACGCCCGCGGTCTGCTCAAGCCCAAGGAGGACGTGCCGGTCCTCGACGACTACCTCGAGGGGCTCACCGCCGTCATCCACGTGCGCGTGCCCGAGCCGCAGTTCACCTCGCAGACCAAGGACGAGCTGTCCACCGCCGGCATCACCCGGGTGCTGCAGGGCCTCGTCGAGCAGCACCTCAAGCAGTGGATGGACGATCGGCGCACCAAGAGCGAGGCCCGTACGGTCCTGCAGAAGGTGGTCGACGCCGCCCGCGTCCGTCTCACCCAGAAGCAGCAGAAGGACGCCGCCCGGCGCAAGACCGCCCTCGAGGGGGCGTCCATGCCGCCCAAGCTCGTCGACTGCCGCTCCACCGGGATCAACCGCAGCGAGCTCTACATCGTGGAGGGCGACAGCGCGCTGGGCACCGCCCGCATGGCCCGCAGCTCGGAATACCAGGCGCTGCTGCCGATCCGCGGCAAGATCCTCAACGTCCAGAAGGCCAGCCTGCAGCAGGTCCTGGACAACGCCGAGTGCTCGGCCATCGTGCAGGTGCTGGGGGCCGGGTCGGGGCGCACGTTCGACCTGAGCACCATGCGCTACGGCCGCGTCATGATCATGGCGGACGCGGACGTCGACGGCTCGCACATCCGCACCCTGCTGATCACGCTCTTCGCCAAGTACATGCGGCCGGTGATCGAGAACGGCCGGCTCTTCGCCGCCATGCCGCCGCTGCACAAGGTCAGCACCAAGGGCCGCAACTCCGAGACGGTGTACACGTACACCCAGCAGGAGATGGAGGCGACGGTCCGGCGGTTCGAGAAGGCCGGCAAGTCCGTCAACAAGCCCGTGCCCCGGTTCAAGGGTCTCGGCGAGATGGACGCCGACGAGCTGTGGGACACCACGATGAACCCCGCCACCCGCACGGTCCGGCGGATCACCCTCGACGACGCCGAGCGGGCCGAGGCCACGCTCGAGCTGCTCATGGGGGAGCGGGTCGAGCCGCGCAAGAACTGGCTCATCGAGGCCGCCGGCCGCATCGACCAGGAAACGATCGACGCCTGAGGAACGGGTCACAAGACATGGCACGCCGCAAGAACGAGCAGTCCCGGGTGGACCTGTCGGCCTTCGACCAGGCCGGGGCCCGCGTCATCGACAACCCCATCACCACCGAGGTCGAGGACTCCTACCTGGAGTACGCGTACTCGGTCATCCACTCCCGCGCCCTGCCGGACGCGCGCGACGGGCTCAAACCCGTCCACCGCCGCATCCTCTGGTCGATGCAGGAGCAGGGCTACCGCCCCGACCGCCCGTACGTGAAGTCCGCCCGCGTCGTCGGCGACTGCATGGGTAAGTACCACCCGCACGGCAACGTGGCGATCTACGACGCGATGGTCCGCCTCGCCCAGGACTTCTCGCTCAACGTCCCGCTGATCGACGGGCACGGCAACTTCGGCTCGCCGGACGACGGCCCCGCCGCCGAGCGGTACACCGAGTCCCGGATGTCGCGCGAGGCCATGCTGCTGGTCGGCGAGATCGGCGAGGGCACGGTCGACTTCAAGCCCAACTACGACGGCTCCGAGCAGGAGCCGACGGTGCTGCCGGCGGCCTTCCCCAACCTGCTGGTCAACGGCACGTCCGGCATCGCGGTCGGCATGGCGACCAACATGATCCCGCACAACCTCGGCGAGGTCGTCGCGGCGGCGCGGCACCTGATCACCGATCCGGAGGCCGACCTCGACGCGCTCATGCGCTTCGTGCCCGGGCCCGACCTGCCCACCGGCGGTCAGCTGCTCGGTCTCGACGAGGTGCGCCGGGCATACGAGACCGGTCGCGGCGTGGTGCGCATGCGGGCCCGCGCCCAGACCGGGCCGCTCGAGGGTGGCCGCGGCCGGCAGGCCATCACGGTCGTCGAGCTGCCGTACGGCGTCGGCACCGAGAAGATCATCGAGGCGATCACCGACGAGGTGAAGGGCAAGCTCATCGTCTCCGGCCCGAAGAAGGGCCAGCGCCAGGCCGCCCGCCTGCAGGGCATCGCGGACGTCAAGGACCTCACCGACCGCGAGCACGGCACCCGGCTGGTCATCGAGTGCAAGGTCGGCGTGAACCCGCAGGCGCTGCTCGCCGACCTGTACAGGCTGACCCCGCTGGAGACCTCGTTCGGCATCAACAACCTCGTGCTGGTCGACGGCCAGCCGCGGACCCTCGGGCTCAAGGAGCTGCTCGAGGTGTTCCTGGCGCACCGCTACGAGGTGGTCACCCGGCGCACCACGTTCCGGCGGACGAAGCGGCAGGACCGGCTGCACCTGGTCGACGGCCTGCTCATCGCGCTCATCGACATCGACCGGGTCGTCGCGATCATCCGCGGCAGCGACGACGCCGCGGCCGCGAAGGCCGGCCTGATGAGCGAGTTCGGGCTGACCGACATCCAGGCGACGTACATCCTGGACACCCCGCTGCGCCGGCTGACCCGCTTCGACCGCATCGAGCTGGAGACCGAGCAGCAGCGGCTCAACGAGGAGATCGCCGAGCTGTCGCGCATCCTCGACGACGAGAACGTGCTCCGCCAGGTCGTCTCCGACGAGCTGGCCGAGGTCGCGGCGGAGTTCGCGACACCCCGGCGCACCACGCTCATCGACGGCGACCTCAAGGAGGTGCTCGCCGCCTCCGCGCCGGCCGGGCCGCTGGAGGTCGCCGACGACCCGTGCCAGGTGATCCTGTCGGCCACCGGGCTGATCGCGCGTACGGCGGCGGAGAGCGAGGAGGCGACGGAGGCCCGCCGCCGCAGCGGCCGGGTCAAGCACGACGCGGTTCGCGCGGTCGTGCACTCCACGGCCCGCGGCCGGGTGCTGCTGATCACCAACCGGGGCCGGGCGTTCAAGACCGACGTGCTGCCGCTGCCGGTGCTCCCGGAGCAGTCCGGCACGGTGTCCCTGCGCGGCGGCATGTCCGCCTCCGAGCTGGTCCCGCTCGAGAAGGGCGAACGCGTCGTCGGCCTCGCCCCGCTCGCCGCCGACGACTCCCCGGGCCTGGCCCTGGGCACCCGCCGCGGCGTGGTCAAGGTCTGCGCGCCGGAATGGCCGGTCCGCTCCGACGAGTTCGAGGTCATCACGCTCAAGGACGGCGACGAGGTGCTCCAGGCCACCTGGCTCACCGACGGCTCGGAGTCGCTGGTCTTCGTCACCTCGGACGCGTCGCTGCTGCGCTTCCCGGCCAAACTCGTACGCCCCCAAGGCCTCAAGGGCGGCGGCATGGCCGGCATCAACCTGTCCGCCGGCGCCGAGGCCCTCTCCTTCAACGCGGTCGGCACCCATGACCCCCAGCACGGCGAACCCATGGTGGTCACCTCCACGGGCACCCAGGTCAAGGTCACCCCGTTCGCGGCGTACCCGCCCAAGGGCCGAGCCACGGGCGGCGTCCGCGTCCAGCGCTTCCTCAAGGGCGAGTCCAGCCTCACGGTGGCCTGGGTAGGCCCCCGCCCGGTCGGCGCCAGCACGACGGGCGACCCGGTCGACCTCCCGGACCCCGACGGCCGCCGCGACGGCTCGGGCGAAGCGGTCCTGATGGGCCCCCAGATCATCGGCCACCTCATCGAACGCGGCTGACCATCCCGCGCGGGGTGCGGCGCACCCTTTCCGTACGGGTTGCGGCAAGCCGCTCCCGCGCCGGTTTCGGCGAGCTTGCTCCGCGCGGGGTTGTGGTGGGGCCGCTCCGAGGCGGTTCGCGATGGGTCGCTCGCCGCAGGTTGCGATGGGCCGTCTCCCGTGCGGTGGGTCGACCTTGCGTGCGTGTGGTCGGCCGTTTCCCGCGCCGGGCCGCGGTGGGCCGTTCCCGGCTGGTCACAGTAGGTTGCTGCCGAGCGGGTCAGGTCACGGTCGGCCGTTCTTGGCGGGTGGTTCGTTTTCTCGCGTGATGGCTGACCGACGCGTGCGGTTGTTCGACGAAGGCGCGGGTCGCTGTCGGCCGGCCTACGCGGCTTCACGCGGGTGTTCCGGCGGCCGCCTCACCAGATCGGGCGGAGCCGGCCGGGGGTCGCCAGCCGTGCCAGGTCCGCCCGCAGGGCGGCCACCCGCTCCGGCCCGATCTCGTCCGCCCATGGCCGCAGCACCTCTTCCGCCGCCTCGTCCGCTGCCCGGGTGCACGCCCACCCCTTCTCCGTCAGCACGATCAACCGCGCACGCGCGTCGTCGGGGTGGGGGCGGCGTTCGACGTATCCCTTGCTCACCAGGTCCTCGACCATCTGGCTGGCCGCCTGCTTCGTGACGTCGAGGTGGTCCGCGAGTTGCACCACCGTCGCGCCGCCGCTCGACAGGCGGGCGAATGCGAACCCGTGTGCCGGCCGCAGATCCGTGAAGCCGCGCGCGCGTACGCCGTCGTCGATGCCGTCCACCAGGGAGCGTGCCGCGCCGAGGAGCAGGGCGGGTAGGTCGAGGAGTTCCACGGCGCCAGTTTGACACAGAAGTCAAGTTGGTTGACTATATGGTCAAGCTGATTGACCAAAGGAGCGAGGATGTCCATCGTCAAGGAAGAAGCAGCAATAGCGCACGAGATGCACGGGGCGACGTTCCACTCGTTCGTCGCGCCGTCGTCGGGGAGCCGGGAGCTGTGTGCGTGGCGGCTCGAGGTCGCCGGGGGTACGGCGGGTGTCGAGCACCGGGTCAGCCGGGAGGAGGTGGTTCTGCTGATCTCCGGTGAGCTGACCGTGACCGTCGACGGCGTGCCGGGGACGCTGCGGGCCGGTGATGTCGCGTTCGTGCCGGCCGGGTCGGCGTTCCGGGTCGACAACCGGTCGGGCGGGCCGGCGAGCGCGTGGGTGACCACGAGCGTCGGTCTGGAGGCCGTGCTCCCGGACGGCTCCTCGATCCGCCCGCCGTGGACACGGTGACAGGCGGCGGCCCGCCCGGTCGGCTGACCGGGCGGGCGCGGGGCGGTTCGTCGCCTACTTCGACGGCTCCGGGATGTCGCACGTGATCTTGGGGTTGACGCCCATCCAGTTGAGCGGTCCCGCGACGATGGTGACCATGACCGTGCCGGCCTTGGCGCAGCCGGCGTCGCCGGTGTCCTTGAAGTAGCCGCGCTCGAACGCGGCGACGGCGCCGAGCACGAGCCACAAGATGACGATGATTCCGCCGATCGATCCTGCGCGCATCGGGGGCCTCCTGAGCAAGGTGGGGGAGTGGCCCGCGACATACCCCGTACGCGTCGATCTTTAAACGGCGGCGCGCACCGCCTGCAGGGTGTACGTGTGCGGCAGGCGGCGGGGCCGGTCGGTGACCTGCCATTCGCCGCCGGGGCGCAGGGTCATCTTGCCCGGCAGGGCCTCCCAGGGCACCGTGTCGTGCTCGGTCAGGCCGGTGATCGTCATGCCGGCCTCGAGCAGCGCCGTCACGATCTCGCCGAGGCCGTGGCTCCACTCGTGGGTGGTCGTGTGCACGAATTCGTGGTCGGTGTCGACGTACGTGCCGGCCTCGTCCCAGACCATCGGCTCGGCATGCTCGAAGTACGGGTACTCGACCACGAGCAGGTCGTCGTCGCGGCCGTCCTGCAGGGTCCACAGCATCGGGTGGCCCTCGCGGATGAACAGCCGCCCGCCGGGGCGCAGCAGCGCCGCGACGACCCGCGCCCACCGCCGGATGTCGGGCAGCCAGCCCAGCGCGCCGATGCCGGTGTACACGAGGTCGAAGCCGTCCGTGCCGAGCACCTCCGGCGCGCCGTAGACGTCCGACTCGACGAAGTCGACCGGGTTGCCGGCGCGCTCCGCCAGCTTGCGGGCCTCGGCGAGGGAGGCGGGCGAGAAGTCGAGGCCCGTCATGGTCGCGCCCAGCCGGGCCAGCGACACGGTGTCGCTGCCGATGTGACATTGCAGGTGTACGCCACGCAGCCCGCTGATGTCGCCCAGCCGCGGCAGGTCGAAGCGTACGACGTCGCTGAGATGCCCCGGGTCCGCGGCGAACGCGGCCAGGTTGTAGCCCGTCGAGGCCGCGTGCGCCGGGGCGCGTTCGTCCCAGTTCGCGCGGTTGACGTCGAGGTAATCGGTCACGGTGGCCGACCGTACCCGAAGGCGCGGCGACCCTCGCCCGGTTTTCGCCGGGCCCTGCGCGCGTCATGATGGGTAACCCGGCTCGAAACTTCCGCCCGGGCCACTCTTCAGTCCGGTCAGGGGCGGTGGTGGGGCGGTTGGACTCGGGGCGTTAGATGCAGGTGACACGGGTGTATGCGAAAGCGGGTGCGGGCTTGGAGACCAGGCGTACGACGGTGCGGGACGTCCGCCGCGCGAACCGGGCCAGCCTCCTCACGGACCTGTTCCACGGCGGCCGGCAGAGCCGGCAGCAGCTGGGTGACACCACCGCGCTCAGCCAGGCCAGCGTCAGCAACCTGATCGGCGAGATGCTCGACGAGGGCCTGGTCGAGGAGGCCGGCCTGGTCGGTTCGGACGGTGGCCGGCCGCGCGCGCTGCTGCGGGTCGCGCCGGGATTCGGGTACGTCGCCGGCGCCGACGTCGGCGAGACCCGGGTTCTGGTGGAACTGTACGACCTGGCGATGTCCCGCCTCGGCGTCGTGGAGTACGAGCTCGGCGCCGGCGGCCCGGTCCCCGAGGTGGCCGCCGCGAAGCTCCTCGAAGGGCTGGACGCGGTGGTGGCGGAGGCCGGCATCGAGAAGTCCGCCGTGCTGGGCTTCGGCGTGGGGGTGGCCGGGGTCGTCGACCAGAGCGAGGACGCCCCGGTGGTCTACTCGCAGACCACCGGCTGGGACGGTGTGCCGCTGGGCCGGATGCTGCGCGAGGGCACCGAGGTGCCGATCTTCGTGGAGAACGGCGCCAAGACGGTCGGTCAGGCCGAGATGTGGTTCGGCGCGGGCCGCGGGGCACGCCACGCGGTCATCGTCATGGTCGGTACGGGCGTCGGCGCGGCGGTCGTGATGGACGGGCGCGGCTACCGCGGTGCCAACAGCAGCGCGGGGGAGTGGGGACACACCACGCTCGTGTACGACGGTGACGTGTGCCGGTGCGGGGCGCGGGGGTGCCTGGAGGCGTACATCGGCGCGGAGAAGGTGATCGCGCGCCTGGCGGAGGCCACCGGCCGGCAGCCCGACCCGAAGCTGCTCACCCGGATGCTGGCGGCGGACGGCCCGCTCGACGAGGCGGCGGCCCGGGTGATCCGCGAGACCGTCGGCTATCTGGGCGCCGGAATCGCGGGGTTGGTGAACCTGTTCTCGCCCGAGCGCATCGTGCTCGGCGGCCCGGCAGGCTTGGCGCTGGGAGAGCGTTTTCTTCCGGACATCCGGGACGCAGCCGCCCGGAATGCCCTGCGGCAGCCGTACTCCCGTACCCGGATCGAGCTCTGCCAGCTTGGACCCGACGCCGTCGCGATGGGCGCGGCCACGCTGCCGATCGCGCGCCTGCTCGCCGACGGCGGCCTGCCGGCGACGGCCGGCCCGGCGCCGATGTCCCGCGCGGCGCACCGCCGGTCGTTGACCCGAGGCCGCTGAGCGCACGGGAAAGGGCGCCGCCGAAGCCGCGCCCTTTCCCGATCGGGGAACCTCAGTTGCCGCGCACCCGGGCGATCGTGTCGCGGTACCACAGCGCCGACTGCTTCGGCGTGCGCTTCTGCGTCTCGTAGTCCACGTGCACGATGCCGAACCGCTTCGCGTACCCCTCGGCCCACTCGAAGTTGTCCAGCAGCGACCACGCGAAGTATCCGCGCACGTCCGCGCCCTGTTCCCGGGCCGCCGCCACGGCCGCGATGTGCTCCGCCAGGTAGGACGTGCGGTCGTCGTCGGCCACGTTCCCGTTCTCGTCGGCGCGGTCGTCGAACGCCGCGCCGTTCTCGGTGACGACGATCGGCAGGCCGGGGTAGTCGTTGTGCAGGCGCACGAGCAGCTGGGTGAAGCGCTCCGGCGTGATCGGCCAGTCCATCGCCGTGCGGGGGCGGTCGGGAAGGATGGCCCGCACGACGGGCAGGCCGTCGGCGTCGAGCGTGCCGCCGTTCTCGTCGGTGCCGCTGAAGTCCTGTCCGAAGTAGAAGTTGACGCCGAGCACCTCGAACGGCGTGGAGATGATCTCGAGGTCGCCGTCCTGCACCGGGAACGCCGAGCCGCGGGCGGCCAGGTCGTCGACGATGTCCTGCGGGTACGCACCCTTGCGCAGCGGGTCGAGGTAGACGCGCAGGCCCATGCCGTCGGCGCGGCGGGCGGCGTCGCGGTCGGCCTGGCTGTCGGTCGCGGGGTCGGCCGTACCCATGTTGAGGGTGATCCCGTAGGTGTGCTCGCGCGTCGCCGCCGCCCGCATCCGCTGGGTGGCGAGGCCGTGGCCGAGCAGCAGGTGGTGCACGGCGGCGAGGCCGGCGTCGAAGTCCTTGCGGCCGGGGGCGTGCACGCCGGTGACGTAGCCCAGCCACGCCGAGCACCACGGCTCGTTCAGGGTGGTCCACGTGTCCACGCGGTCGTTCAGCTTGTCGAAGACCATCATCGCGTAGTCGGCGAAGCGGTACGCGGTGTCGCGGTTCGGCCAGCCGCCCGCGTCCTCCAGCTCCTGCGGCAGGTCCCAGTGGTACAGCGTCACCCACGGTTCGACGCCGGCGGCCAGCAGCTCGTCGGTCAGCCGGTCGTAGAAGCCGAGGCCGGCCGGGTTGACCGGGCCGCGGCCGTGCGGCTGCACCCGCGGCCACGCCACCGAGAAACGGTACGTGTCCACGCCGAGGCTCTTGATCAGCGCGACGTCCTGCGGCATCCGGTGGTAGTGGTCGCACGCGACGTCGCCGTGGTCCCCGCCGGCCACGGCGCCGGGCACCCGGCAGAACGTGTCCCAGATGGACGGCGTGCGCCCGTCCTCGGCGACGGCGCCCTCGATCTGGTACGAGGAGGTGGCGACGCCCCACTTGAACGACGGGGGGAAGTCGGCTGCGGGGAGCAGCAGCCCGGGGGCGGAGCTGACGGTGGGGTTCATGGTTCTCCTGTGGGGGATGGATAGACAGACGGCCCCGGCGCGCAGGGCCGGGGCCGTCGGTGCCGGTGGTCAGCCGACCGGCTGCTTGACCGGGTGCAGCCAGCAGGCCACGGTGCGGGTCGACCCGTCCGGGGTGTCGGGGTTGCCCAGCACCGGGATGTTGTCGGCGCAGGGGTCGAACACCTTGGGGCAGCGCGGGTGGAACGAGCAGCCCGAGGGCATGCCCTTGAGGTCGGGCGGCGACCCCGGGATTCCGCTGAGCTCGCGGCGGGCGCCGCGCAGCGCCGGGAACGAGCCGAGCAGACCCGCGCTGTACGGGTGCAGCGAGTTCCGGTACAGCGCGGGCGCCTGCGCCTCCTCGACGATCCGGCCGCCGTACATGATCGCGATCCGGTTGGAGAACTCGACGAGCAGCGACAGGTCGTGGGTGATGAAGATGACCGAGAAGCCCAGCCGCTCCCGCAGCTCGATGAGCTGGCCGAGGATCTGCCGCTGCATCACCACGTCCAGCGCGGTGGTCGGCTCGTCCATGATGACCACCTGCGGCTGCAGGATGAGCGCCATGCCGATCATCACGCGCTGCCGCATGCCGCCGGAGAGCTGGTGCGGATAGGCGTCCATCCGATCCGGGGAGATGCCGACGAGCTTGAGCATCTCCCGGGCCCGGGCGTTGCGGCTGTGCGCCGACATCTTGGGCTCGTGGGCCTCGAGGACGTCGTTCAACTGCGTGGAGATCTTGTGTACGGGGTTGAGCGAGTTCATCGCACCCTGGAACACGATCGCCGTCTCGGCCCACCGGAACGCGCGCAGTCCGGCGTCGTCCAGGCCGAGTACGTCGTACGGCTCGCCGTTGTCCGGGTGGTAGATGACCTCGCCACCGCTGATCACGCCCGGCGGGGCGAGCAGCCGGGTGAGGCCGTACGCGAGGGTGGACTTGCCGGAGCCGGACTCGCCGGCCAGGCCGAGGACCTCGCCGCGGTGCAGCGTCAGGTTGACGTCGCGGACCGCGTGCACCGCCTGGTCGCCCAGGCCGTAGTCCACGTTGAGATTCTTGATCTCGAGGACGGGCTCGCCGCTCACTGCGTGGCCTCCTTGTTGCTGCGGTTCACCGGCGTCGCCGCCGCGGTGTTGATCGTGGGGATCGGACGTGCCTGCGTGGGCGGCGCCCCCGAGCTGCTCAGCACCGGCGTGAAGCCGACGCGCATCCGTACGGTGTGGCCGGAGGCGGTCTTGATCTTGGTCTTCCCGGCGCTGCGCAGGCGCGGGCTGACGAATTCGTCGATGCCGAAGTTGATCAGCGACAGGGCGGTGCCGAGGAACGCGATCGCCAGACCGGCCGGGACGAACCACCACCACGCGCCCTGGGCGAGGGCCTGCTGGCTCTGCGCCCAGAACAGGATCGTGCCCCAGTTCCAGGTCGAGACCGAGCCGATGCCGATGAAGGCCAAGGTGATCTCGGAGGTGACCGCGAAGATCACCGTGCCGACGAAGCCGGAGGCGATGATGGCGGTCAGGTTGGGCAGGATCTCGAAGAGGATGATCCGCCACGTCGACTCGCCGTTGGCGCGGGCGGCCTCGACGTACTCGCGTCTGCGTAGTGACAGCGTCTGGGCCCGGAGCACCCGGGCCCCCCACGCCCAGGAGGTGAAGCCGATGATGAGGGCGACGAGGGTGTCACCGCCGCCGGGCGCCGCCGCCGTCACGATGATGATCAGTGGCAGGGCCGGGATCACCAGGAAGACGTTGGACAGTGCGGAGAGGCTGTCGTCCCAGCCGCCGCCGAGGTAACCGGCCGTGACGCCGATGACGACCGACAGGACGGTGGCGAGCACGCCGGCGGCCAGGCCGACGAGCATGACGCCGCGGGTGCCGACCAGCACCTGGCTGAACACGTCCTGGCCGAGGTGCGTGGTGCCGAACCAGTGGTCCGCGGACGGCGGCGCCACCAGCTCCGGGCCGCGTGCGTCCGGGTCGTACGGCGCGATCCACGGCCCGATGATCGCGAAGAGCAGGTAGATGCCGAGCACGACCAGGCCGGTGAGCGCCTTGGCGTTGGCGACGAACCGGAACCGCCGGCGCTTGGCCTTCGTCGGCGTCGGCGCCTCGGGCTCCGCCATCGCCCCCTGTCCGGGGATGACCTGCTCCACGCTGGAGGTGGGAAGAGTCACCGGTCAGCCCTCCTTGCGGGTACGCGGGTCGAGCATCAGATAAGCGATGTCGGCGATGAGGTTCGCCACGAGCACCGAGATGGTGATGACGAGGAAGATGCCCTGCATCAGCGGGTAGTCCTTGGCGCCGACCGCCCGGAAGAGCAGGAAGCCCAGGCCCGGGTACGAGAAGACGATCTCGACCAGCAGCGTGCCGCCGACGATGAAGCCCAGCGACAGCGCGAAGCCGGAGACGTTCGGCAGCAGTGCGTTGCGGGCCGCGTAGTTCAGCGCCACCCGGCGTTCGGGAAGGCCCTTGGCGTGCGCGACGGTTATGTAGTCCTCCGCCGCGACGGTGACCATCATGTTGCGCATGCTGAGGATCCAGCCGCTCACCGAGGAGATGAGGATCGTGAGCGCGGGCAGCAGGCTGTGCCGGATCGCGCTCGGGATGAAGTACTGGTCCCAGGCCGGCACCAGGCCGGGTTCGTAGCCGCCGGACGACGGGAAGAAGCTGTCCGGTCCGGCGAGCAGGTAGATCGCCAGCAGGCCGAGCCAGAAGTACGGCACCGAGGACAGGAAGGTCGTGACCGGCAGCAGGCCGTCGATCCACGACCCGCGCCGCCACCCGGCCAGCACGCCGAGGCCGGTGCCGATGAAGAAGCTGATGATCGTCGTGATACCGACCAGCGCCACGGTCCACGGCAGCGCGTCGCCGATGATCTGCGAGACGCTCGCGGGGAAGGCCGTGAAGGACAGGCCGAGGTCGCCGTGGAGCAGCTGCTTCCAGTAGTCGACGTACTGCTCCCAGACGCTGGCGTCCTTGTCGAGCCCGAACAGCACGTACAACGAGTTGATCGCCTCGGTGCTCATCTGGCCCTGGAAGCGGGCGAGCAGCGACTTGACCGGGTCGCCCGGGATCATCCGCGGGATGAAGAAGTTGATGGTGATCGCGGCCCACGCCGTGAAGGCGTAGAACAGGATCCGCTGGAGCAGGTACCTCATCGGGCGCCCTCCACGTTCACGATGGCGGCGGTCGCGGCCGAACCCGGCTGCTGCTCGGCGACGGTGGCCTCGTCGTACAGCCAGCAGGCGGCCCAGTGGCCGGGGGCGTCGCCGATCTCCAGGCGGACCGGGAGGTCCGTGGTACACCGCGGCATCGCCATCGGGCAGCGCGGGTGGAACCGGCAGCCGGCCGGCGGGTGGATCAGGCTGGGGGGTTCGCCGTTGCCGCGGTCCCCGGTGTCCTCCAGCATGTTGTGGATGCGGTCCGGGTCGGGGGCGGAGTCGATCAGGAGCCGGGTGTACGGGTGCGCCGGCGCCTGCGTGACGCTCTCGCTGTCGCCGCCCTCCACCATCTGGCCCGCGTACATCACCAGGGTCTCGTCGGCGAAGTAACGGGCCGATGCGATGTCGTGGGTGATGTAGAGGATGGCGAGGTTGAGCCGTTCCTTGAGGTCGCGCAGCAGGTTCAGCACGCCGAGGCGGATCGAGACGTCCAGCATGGACACCGGCTCGTCGGCGAGCAGTGCCTCCGGGTTCGCGCCCAGCGCCCGCGCGATCGCGACGCGCTGCCGCTGGCCGCCGGAGAGCTCGTGCGGGAACTTGTCCAGGTAGCGCTCGGGCGGCGTCAGGCTGACCCGGTTCAGCAGGTCGGCGAGGGCGCGCTCGAGGTCCGCGGCGGAGGAGCCGGCGTTGCCGTGGATCTTCAGCGACCGGGTCAGGTGGTACCGGATCGTGTGCACCGGGTTCAGCGAGGCGAACGGGTCCTGGAAGATCATCTGCACGCGGCGGACGTACGCCCGGAACGCTCGGCCGCCGTGGACCCGCGTGGACTCCCCGTGCAGCTGGATGTCCCCGCCGGTCCGTGGGTACAGCTGCGCGAGCAGCCGCGCGACCGTGGACTTGCCGGAGCCGGACTCGCCGACGAGCGCCACCACCCGACCACGCCGCAGGGTGAGGTTCACGTCGTCGACCGCGTGCACGGCTTCGTGCTCGCGCTTGAACAGGTCGCGCAGCTTCCGGCGGACGGGGAAGTGCTTGGTCAGGCCGATCGCCTCAAGCACCACCTCGCTGGCCGGCGCTTTCGCGTCGGGGCTCAACGTCATGTCGAGTTCCTTTGCGGAAAGGGGGGTCGGAACCGCCGCGGTGCCGCCCCCGGAACGCGGGTCCCGGGGGCGGCGGTGCGGATCAGGAGTTGGCGGGCTTGAGGTGCAGGACGACGTCCAGGGCGTTGGCCTGCGTGGGCTGGCCGGCGCCGTACGGGTTGGTGTCGTCGGGCCAGCCGACCCAGTTCTTCGTGCTGTACGCCATGCCGACGTTGTCCGCGCCGACCGGGATCATCGGGACCTGCTCGACGAAGACCTTCTGGAGCGTGTTGAGCGCGGCGGTACGGGCCGCGTCGTCCGAGGCGTTCGCGTAGTCAGCGATCGCCTTGGTGGCCTCGTCGTTCTTGAAGCGGCCGAAGTTGCCGCCCGGGGACGCGGTGCCGATCGGCTTGAGCAGCTTGCCGTCCATCACCGTCTGGTAGATGTCCCACGGCGTCGAGCCGCCGTTGGTCCAGCGGAAGGTGGCGTCGAAGTTGCCCTCCTCGACGTTGCGGAACCAGGCGTCCTGGTTCGCCTTGTCGACGGTGGCCTGGATGCCGATCTCGGCGAGGTTGCTCTTCACGATCTCGAGCGAGGTCTGGTAGTCGGACCAGCCGCTCGGGTCGGTCAGGGTGAGCTTGACCGGCTTGCCGCTCGGGTCGGTCAGCGTGGTGCCGTTGAGCTTGTAGCCGGCCTGCTGCAGCAGGGCCTTGGCGCCCGCCACGTCGACGGTCTGGTTCTTGCCCTTGTAGTCCGGCGCGATGAACGCGTCACCGGCCGGCGACGGCAGGCCCGTCACGCTGGTGACGACCGGGTGGAAGTAGCCCGCCTCGGCCTGGTTGAAGATGTCCTCGCGGTTGACGACCATGTTCATCGCCTGGCGCAGCTTCGGGTCGTCGAACGGCTTCTTGGTGGTGTTGATGTAGAGGCCGTGGATGCCCAGGACCGGCGGCGCCCAGACCTTGTAGTGGGCCGGGTCCTTGTCCAGGAAGACCGTCTTGTAGTTGGGGATGAAGACGAAGCTCCACTCGTTGGAGCCGTCCGACAGCGCCGTGGTCTGCGCGTTGTTGTCGGTGTACGAGGTGTAGCGCAGCTCCTTGACCTGGGGCAGGTCCTGCCAGTAGCCGGAGGTGCGCACCGACAGCGTGGTGGTCTGCGGGGTGAAGGACTTCAGCGTGTACGGGCCCGAGCCGACCGGGTTCTTGTTCGCGTCCTTGCTCGGGTCGCTGATCTTCTCCCAGATGTGCTTGGGCACGATCGGGGTCTGGCCCAGCCACTTGTCCTTGTAGACGAACATCGAGCTGGTGAACGTCACGGTCACCGTGTTGCCGCTGTTCGTGATCTCGCCGTACGGCGTGGCGGCGAGGTTGATCGCCTCGTTCTTCTTGATGAGGTTGAAGGTGAAGGCGACGTCGTCACCGGTGACCTTCTGCCCGTCGGACCAGGTGGCGTTGTCCCGGACGGTGATCGTGACCTTCTTGAAGTCCTTCGACCACTCGGCGCCGGTTGCCAGCCACGGCTTCGACGGGTCCGCCGGCTTCACCGGGTTCCACATCATCAGCGGCTCGTAGATCATCCAGCGGTAGCCGAGCGAGGCGCCGGCCGACGTGGTCAGGAACGGGTTGTGGTTCTCCGTCTGCGGACCGTTCGGCATGCCCACGGTCAGGAAGGTGTTGCCGCCGGATGCGTTCTTGTTCCCCGCGTTCGGCGAGTCGCTGCAGGCGGCGAGCCCGCCCGAGGCGAGCACGCCCGCCAGGGCGACCGCGAACAGTTTCCTTCTCTGCATCTCTAGATCTCCTCAGGTAATGCGATATCGGGTGAGAGGGGTCGCCCGAGGAAAGGGCGGGGTGCAGCCGATCGCCGAGGCGATCGACGGGTGATGTCTCGTCAGGTGACTCGTGGGCTACTCGGACGGCGGAGTCACGAGGGGTCGGCGGCCGGTCCGGCTCCGGTCGAGCCGCGGGCCATGAAGGTGGCGGGTATGACGGTCGGTCGGTTGGGCAGGGGTGAGCCCTCGAAGTGGGCGAGCAGCGTGCGTGCCGCGGCCTCGCCCATCTCGCGCAACGGTTGGTGCACGGTGGTCAGCGGCGGCTGGGTGTGCGCCGCCAGGGGGATGTCGTCGAAGCCGACCACCGCGACGTCCTGCGGGATGCGCCGTCCACTGTCGAGGATGGCCTGCATGGCGCCGGTGGCGGAGAGGTCGTTGTGCGCGAAGACGGCGTCGAAGTCCAGCCCCGCCTCGATCGCGGCGTTGATGCCCTCGAAGCCGCAGGCGATGGTGAAGTCGCCGGGCAGGATGTGGTCGGCCGGGATCGGGTGGCCCGCCTCGGCGTACTCGGTGGCGAACCCCTCGAGGCGCTGCACGGTGCAGCCGAAGCGCTCGGGGCCGGCGATGACGAGGGGCTTGTAGCGGCCGATCTCGAGCAGGTGCCGGGCGGCGGCGCCGGCGCCGGTGAAGTGCGTGGTGCCGACGCTCGGGATCTGCATCGGCTGGACGTCGCGGTCGTCGATGAGCACGACCGGGAGCCCGCGGGCGTGCAGCGTGGCGATGTAGTCGAGGGTGCCCTCGGGCTCGATGACCAGCAGGCCGTCGAAGCTCTTGGCCGAGACCTGCGCGCCGAACTGGCGCATGGACTCCTCGCCGCGGTTGCACGTGAACAGCAGCAGCCCGTAGCGCTCGGTCTCCAGCACGTCGACCGCGCCCTGCAGGACCTCGCCGATCCACGGCCAGGTGAGCGAGGGGACCAGCATGCCGACGACCCGGGTACGCCCGCGGGCCAGCCCGACGGCGCGGGAGCTGGGCACGTACCCGAGTTCCTCGATGACCTTGCGCACCCGGGCGGCGGTGGACTCGTCCAGTTCACCCTTGCCGTTGAGCACCCGGGAGACCGTGGTCTTGCTGACCTTGGCCCGGGCCGCCACATCGGCGATGGTGATTGGCACTGGTCCTCCGACTTGTATCCGGGCGGTGACACCGCAGTTTCGGAACCGGTTTCGGGAGCGGTTCCGGCAGTAAACTCCGGTGAGTCGCGTCACGTCAACGCGTCGGCGTCTTTATTTAGGTTTCGAGACGATAACCAAGGGGAAACGCAGGCGTTCACGCCCTTCCCGGGGCGGCATCAAGCGGACAAATCGCCCGCGGTCGAGGCGGCATCCGGGAATCAACCCGAGATCAGCCGGCGGCGGGGACGCCCTCCACGCGCCGGACCACCTCGGGCAGCACCCGGCCCAGCGGCGCGTCGACGATCAGCCGCGCGTACGGCGTGCCCCGCGTCTCGCCCTGGTTGACGATCGCCACCCGGATCCCGTCCTTCGCCGCCCGCAGCACGAAGCGGCGGCCCGACATGACGGTCAGCGAGGAACCCAGGACCAGCAGCGTGCGTGCGCCCGCGACAAGCTCGAAGCTGCGGCTCACCCGCGCGGGCGGCACCGTCTCGCCGAAGTACACGACGTCGGGCTTGAGCATGCCGCCGCACGCGGTGCAGTCCACCACCGTGAAGCCGTCGAGCTCCGCGTCGTCGATCTCCACGTCGCCGTCCGGGTTGACCGCGGAGACGGCCGCCGCGAAGCCGGGATTGGCGGCGTCGAGCCGCTCGCCGAGCTCGGCCCGGCCGCTGCGCCGCCCGCAGTCCAGGCAGACGATCCACGCCAGGTTGCCGTGCAGCTCGACCACCCCGTGCGCGCCGCCGGCCTGGTGCAGCCCGTCGACGTTCTGCGTGATGATCCCGTCGAGGCGTCCCAGCTCCTGCAGGCGCGCGACCGCCCGGTGCCCGTGGTTCGGGTAGGCATCGCCGATTGTGCGCCACCCGAGATGGCTGCGTGCCCAGTAGCGCCGGCGCGCGATCGGATCCCGGGTGAACGTCTGGTAGGTCATCGGGGTGCTGGGCCGGGCGGCGCCGGACGGGCCGCGGTAGTCCGGGATGCCGGACTCGGTGGACAGGCCGGCGCCGCTCAGCACCACGACCCCGCCGTCGGCGCACCACCGCGCCAGCTCGTCGACTCGCTCCACCCCACCATGGTCCCTCACCCGTGGCCCGGCGCCGCGAGACTCCGGTCACCCCTGGTGCGGCGGGCCTCGCGAGCCGGCGTGGGCCCGGCGCCGCGGGACTCCGGTCACCCCTGGTGCGGCGGGCCTCGCGAGCCGGCGTGGGCCCGGCGCCGCGAGACTCGGTCACCCCGGGGCCGGCCGGGTCTCGCCGGCCGGCGCGGGCCCGGTGCCCGGGGCTGGCGGGCCACAGCCGGCGGGGGACGGGCGCCGTCACCCGCCGGAGTGGGACGAAGCACTCAGTCAATGCGATCTGTGCACGGACCTGCGGATCACGGTAAGTTGATGCCGTGGCTGTCGTCGTGCGCCTGCTTCCCCGTCACTGGGACGGGCGCCGCCTGCTGCAGTTTCTCACCGGCCTGGCGCTGATCGCGCTCGCGTTCGCCACGCCGGCGCTCTCCGCCGCGCCCGACGCGGACAGCCCCGCGACCGTCGTCACCACCGTGGACGCGCCCGTGGGCACCGGCCTCGCTGACCGCGTCGTCGTGCCGGACGCGCGGTCCGCGCAGGGCGCCGGGCCTGGGTCCGCCACCTCGGCCGAGGAAGCCCGCGCTGCCGCCATCGCCGGTCTCGAGGCCCGTGCCGCCGCCTACCGGGACGCACCGCGCGCCGCCGCCGTCGCCGGCCTGGAGGCTCGCGCCACCGCTTCCGGCGATGCACCCGCTGCCTCTGACGCAGAGCACGCGGTCTCCGGCGACGCAGCCCGGACAGCGGTCCCGCCCGCCTCCTGGGCCGAGGACACCAGCGCACCCTTCTCCACCGGCGCGGCCGGTCCGGCCCGGCTGTGCGACCGGGCCGTGCCCGGCCTCAGCGGCGCCGCCCCGCACCCCTACGCCGGGCGCGCCCCGCCGCGGGCGTAGGACCACCGGCGAAGAACCCCTCCCGTGACGCCCGCGGGCCGGCGTATGCGCCTGCCCGGCCCGAGTGGGCGGCACTCCGGTGGCCCGCGGCGACCAGTTGTGCCCGAATCCGCCGCGGCCGCCTGCCCGTCATCAGCGAACCCGACGCACGAGGAAACCGGTGTTGACCGTGGAGACCGCTGCCGTCATCTGGATGATCATGCTGCTCGCCGTCGCCGCCGCGACGGCCGCCGTCGCGCTGCCCCGCCGGGAGGCGCGCGCGAACCGCCGCCCCGCCCCGCCGCCGGCCGCCGAACGGTACGCCGACGAGGTGGCCGCGGCCGCCGACCATGCCGCCGGGGTCGCCCGGCGCAGCCGCGTCGCCTGGGAGATCGCGCAGGAGGAGGTCGATGCGGCCTGGGCCGCGTACGACGCCGCCGACCGCGAGGCCCGTCGCTGCCGGGCCGCGGCCGCGTTCCCCGTGCTCCGGCAGCGCCGCACCCGGGCCGAGATCGCCGACCGCACCCGGTGCCTGCACCGCTCCGCGCTCGCCGCGTGCCGTCGCAAGGAGCTGTCGATCGCGCAGCTCAACGAGGTGCTGGCACACCGGGGGCCGTGGAACCCGCGCAAGCACCCGGTCGCCCAGGAGACCGCCCTGCGGGGCGCCGTCCGGGAGCATCGCTTCGCCGCGTACCAGGCGGCGGTCGAGCGGGAACGGAACGCGTGGGCCGAGGCCGAGAAGGCGGCCGACAACCTGCGCAACCTGCGTGCGGAGGCGCTGGCCGCGGCGATGAACGCCGGACGCGATCCACGGCCGGAGAACACCGGGCGGTGGGCGGAGCAGTGGAGCCCCGCCGAGCCGGTGGCCCGCGCCGGCAACGCGCGGCTGGCGGTGCACTGACCCTCCAGAGTGGACCCGGGGCCGCGCCTCGGCCCGTTGCGGCGCGGGACCCGGGCAGGCCGGGTACCGTCACAGGGGCCGTCGACGACGAAGGGCAGGAGGCCGAAGTGTCAGTGACCCCGGCGGGCCGTCCCCCGGCCGTGCGGCTGCACCGCGCGGCCCGGATCGAGGACGCCGTCCACGAGGTCGTCGAGCGACGGCTGCGGCAGCGCGGCTGGCGGCCCGTGATCACGGCCTACACCGGGTACGGCGCACCCGGCTGGGCCCGCGTCATGGCCCGCGTCGTGCTCACCCGCGGCTCGCAGGCCCGCAAGCGGCTCGAGAAGGTGCGCGGCTGGCGCAGCTTCACCACGTCGCCGGTCAACAACGCGCTGGTGCAGATCCAGATCGGCGACCAGGTGCACCAGACCCGCACGGACCGCAGCGGGTACGTGGACACCAAGGTCAAGGGCGAGCTCGAGCCGGGCTGGGCGTGCGTACGCCTGGTCACCGAGGGGGCCGAGCCGGTCGAGGCGCCGATCCGCGTCGTCGATCCGGCCATGAAGTTCGGCGTCATCAGCGACATCGACGACACCGTCATGGTGACCGCGCTGCCCCGGCCGCTGCTCGCGGCCTGGAACACGTTCGTGCTGGACGAGCACGCCCGCATGGCGGTGCCGGGCATGGCCGTGCTCTACGAGCGGCTGGTCAACGCCAACCCCGGCGCCCCGGTCTTCTACCTGTCGACCGGCGCGTGGAACGTGGCCCCGGCGCTGAACCGCTTCCTCTCCCGGCACCTCTACCCGGCCGGGCCGCTGCTGCTCACCGACTGGGGCCCGACGCCGGACCGCTGGTTCCGCAGCGGGCAGGAGCACAAGCGCAACACGCTCGCCCGGCTCGCCGGCGAGTTCCCGGACATCCGGTGGCTGCTCATCGGCGACGACGGCCAGCACGACCAGGAGATCTACTCCGAGTTCGCGCACGCGCACCCGGACAACGTGGCCGCGGTCGCGATCCGCCGCCTGTCGCCGACGCAGGCCGTGCTCGCCGGCGCGATCCCCGGGCCGACGGGCAGCGCGGAGGCCGTCGGCTCCGGCGGCAAGACCTGGTTCTCCGCCCCGGACGGCGCGGGCCTCTGGTCACTGCTGCGGGACACCGATGTTGTCTAGGCGACAACCCCGGGCGGCGTGGGCCTCTGGTCACTGCTGCGGGACACCGACGTTGTCTAGGCGACAACCCCGGGCGGCCCGGGCCGGGCGTCAGCGTTCCGCGCCGGCCTCGGCATCCGGGTCCGGCGCCGGCGTCCCGGCCGTCTCCGACACCCGGGCGTGCAGCCGCTCCCGGATCTCGTCGGGCGTGTACGCCCGCCGCCGCCGCTCCTGCCGTGCCAGCACCACACCCGTGGCGGCGACTCCCGCCAGCCCGGCCAGTCCCGCTACTTTCCACCAACGCATCTGCCGAGGATAGACACGTGGTTGCCGAGATCAGCCTCGAAGAGGCCATCGACCTGACGCGTACGGGTGACATCTGGATCTTCCGGGGCCGGTCGGGCCCGGACCGTGCCATCCAGACCATGACCAACAGCCCGGTCAACCACGTGGGCATGTCCATCGTGATCGAGGACATGCCGCCGCTGATGTGGCACGCGGAGCTCGGCAAGTCCCTGCCGGACCTGTGGTCGGGCACGTTCCAGCGCGGGGTGCAGCTGCACGACCTGCGCGACGCGGTCACCGTCTGGGCGCACCGGTACGGCCAGCGCGGCTGGCTGCGTCAGCTGGAGCCGCCGGCGGGCAAGGAGATGGAGGACAAGGCGCTCAAGACCGTGGCCCGGCTGGACGGCACGCCGTTCCCGTCGACCGCGCAGCTCGCCTGGCGCTGGGCGCGGGGCCGGGTGCCGCAGATCCGCCTGCCCTGGCAGCACGACAAGCCGGAGCCCGGCGACCTCGAGACGGCCTACTGCGCCGAAGTGGTCGCGGTGACGTACGAGGACATGGGGTTGCTGCCGCGCGGCAAGCAGCCCAACTGGTACGACCCGGGCCGTTTCTGGAGTGGCGACGACCTCGAGCTCTGCGACGGGTCCACCCTCGGCGAGGAGATCTCCGTCCGCATCCCCTGAGTGTCATCGGGGCCGGCGCGGGTATGCGGGCGCGATGACCAGTCGCATCGCGCAGTGGACGCTGGACGTGCAGGACGTCGCCGTGATGGCCCGGTTCTGGTCGGCCGCGCTCGGCTACCGGGCCGAGGCGGGCGACGACGGGTGCGCCAAGCTGTACCCGCCGGACGACGACCCCGGCGCGCCGACCGTGTGGCTGCAGGCGCCCGCCGGGCCGAAGTCCGGCAAGAACCGCAACCACCCCGACCTCGTGGTCGCCGGCGGTGGCGATCAGGCGGCGGAGGTGGAGCGGCTGTTACGCCTCGGCGCCCGCCGGGCCGACGTGGGCCAGACGGGCGACGAGGGTTTCATGGTGCTCGCCGACCCGGAGGGCAACGAGTTCTGTGTCCTGAACAGACAACCCGGCGAGGGCTGAACGTCAGCGGCGGCCGACGCGGGTGCCCGAGGAGAACGCCGCGGCGCCTCCGGACTGGCTGGTGTGCACCGGCGTGGACCCGGCGCCACCGCTGCGCCGCCCCCGCGGCTGCCCGCCGGAGGCCGCCGATCGCGGCTGTCCTCCCGACGCGCCCGTACGGGACTGCTGGGTGCCCCGGCCCTTCGGCGGGCGGCCACCGGACTTCTCGCCGCCGGCCGGTGCCTGCTCCCGGGCGCCGGCGGGGCGGCCGCGCCCGTGACCGCGGCGTGAACCGCCTGGGCGGCCGGAGCCGTCGGAGGACGGACCCTCGGCGGGAGCCGGAGCCGACGGCGCCTTGTACGTCCGCTCACCCGGCGCCAGCTGCGCGAGCAGGGCGTCGCCGGGGCGGGCCTTCGACGTGGTCGGCTTGATGCCGGCCTTGCGGGTGAGGTCGCGCACGTCGCCCTGCTGGTCGTCGGTCATCAGCGTGATGACCGTGCCCTGCGCGCCGGCCCGCGCCGTACGCCCCGAGCGGTGCAGGTACGCCTTGTGCTCGACCGGCGGGTCGGCGTGGATCACCAGCGCCACGTCGTCGACGTGGATGCCGCGCGCGGCGATGTCGGTGGCCACGAGGGTTTCCGCGGTGCCGTCGGAGAAGGCCGACAGGTTGCGGTTGCGCGCGTTCTGCGCGAGGTTGCCGTGCAGTTCGACCGCGGGAACGCCGGCGGCGACGAGCTGACGGGTCAGCGTCTTCGCGCGCCGCTTGGTACGGGTGAACACCACCGTGCGTCCCGGCGCGGCGACCAGGTCGACGAGCACCGGGAACCGGTCGTCGTGGCGGACGTGCAGGACGTGGTGGGCCATCTCGACCGGTGCCTCGGCGGCCGAGTCGACGTGGTGCGTGACCGGCTTGCGCATGAACCGCTGGACCAGCACGTCCACGCCGCCGTCGAGGGTGGCGGAGAAGAGCATCCGCTGCCCGTCGCGGGGGGTGGCGTCCATGAGCCGCCGCACCACCGGCAGGAACCCGAGGTCGGCCATGTGGTCCGCCTCGTCGAGCACGGTGATCTCGACGGCGTCGAGGCTGGCGTGCCCGCTGCGCAGGTGGTCCTCGAGCCGGCCGGGGCAGGCCACGACGATGTCGACGCCGGCCTTGAGACCGCGGATCTGCGGGTTGGGTCCGACGCCGCCGAAGATCGTGAGCGTGCGCAGGCCCAGCGCGCCGGCCAGCGGGGCCAGGGTCGCGTCGATCTGGGTGGCGAGCTCGCGGGTCGGGGCGAGGATCAGCGCGCGCGGCCGGCCGGGGCGCCGCGGGGTGCGGGAGCCGGCGAGGCGGGCCACGACCGGCAGCACGAACGCGTACGTCTTGCCGGAGCCGGTGCGGCCGCGGCCGAGCACGTCGCGGCCGGCCAGGGAGTCGGGCAGCGTCGCGGCCTGGATGGGAAAGGGGCTGGTGACGCCGAGACCGGCGAGCACCTCGGCGAGCTCGGCGGGTACGCCGAGATCGGTGAACGAGGACATGTAGGTGTGAACTCCGAACGTCTGAAGGGGTCGTCCTGCCCGGCGCAGACCTCACGGGTCGCGGCGCGTGGTGGTCGATCCGTACGCGGCCCGAGGCAGAACAGGTCGAAGCCGCGAGATCAAGTGTACGCCCCGCTCCACGGCAACCCCGCTGCACCCGAATGTGACCCTGCCTGCACCCGGCGAACCGGACCGTACTCCTCAGCGCCGGACTCTCCCCCCGATGTCCGGCCGGTACCTTCCGAGGAGACCCCCTATGAGCGGTGCTGTTGAGGTCGACCGCCGTCGTGAGGACACCGTACGGGCGCACATGCCGCTCGTCGGCCACCTGGTCCGCGAGATGCTCGCCCGGGTGCCCGCCCACGTGAACCGCGACGATCTGCTCTCGGCCGGGTACGCGGCGCTGGTCGCGGCGGCCCGTGGTTTCGACGATTCCCGGGGCGTGCCGTTCGCCCGGTTCGCGGCGGCGCGGGTGCGCGGCGCCCTGCTGGACGAGCTGCGCGGCCTGGACTGGGCGAGCCGTTCGGTGCGGCAGCGGGCCCGGCGTACCGACTCGGCGCGCCAGGAGCTGACCGCCGAGCTGGGCCGTACGCCCACCCTGGCCGAGGTCGCCGAGCGGCTGGGCTGTTCGGTCGAGGACATCGAGGCCGCCGACGACGACGTGCAGCGCGCCGTGGTGTTCAGCCTGCAGGGCTTCGCGACGGCCGGCGCCGACGACATGGTGACCGAGCCGAGCGCAGGCCCGGAGGAGATGCTGATCCGCCGCGAGCGCCTGGGCTATCTGCGGCACGCGATCGAGGTCCTGCCCGAGCGCCTGCGCGTGGTCATCACCGGCTACTTCTTCGACGAGCGCCCCATGGCGCAGATCGCCGCCGACCTCGGGGTGACCGAGTCGCGCGTCTCGCAGCTGCGCGCCGAGGCGCTGTCGCTGCTCAAGGACGGCCTGAACACGCACCTCAACCCGGGCGTCGCGACGTCGGCGAAGGAGGGCTGCGTGGCGCGGCGCCGGGCGGCGTACTACGACCAGATCGCGACCCGCGGCACGCTGCGGGACCGGCTGGCGCTCACCGGCCCGGACGGTCTGCCGGTCGCGGCCTGAGCCGGTACGAGGACAACGAGGCCCGGTCCCACGTCGCTGGGGGACCGGGCCTCGCCGCGTACGGGAATCAGGCGTTGGCGCAGGTGCCGGCCTTCTTCTGCAGGGCGATGGCGCGGTCGGCGCCCTTGGCGTAGAGGGCGAGGCCCTCCTTGGCCGGCTCGAGCTTCCAGGCGTCCTGCTCGTACACCATGGTGTACGACTGCGCGGCGACCAGCTGCTTGGCGATGACGACGGCCTTGTCGGCGCCGTCCATGCGCGCGCTGGTCAGCTGGATGGACAGGCCCTTGCGGGAGCAGGTCTCGTTGAGCTTGATGTAGTCCGCCTTGGTGATCGCGGCCTTGCCGGCGGCGGTGTACATCTCCCAGGCGCCGCCGAAGTCGCCGCCGCTGAAGCGGTCGAAGACGGTCTGCGCGGCGGCCTTGGCGCCCTCGAGGGTCTTGGGCTCGGGACCGCCGGCCGCGGCCGCGGCGGCGTTGCCGGCCGGGGCGTCGTCCGAGTCGTCGGAGCAGGCGGAGGAGAAGGCGAGCGCGGCGACCGCGACGAGGGCGAGGGCGCCGAGACGCCGGAACGGGTGGCTGTGGTTCATGACCCGCTTAAAGGCGGAGCCCCCATCGGCGTAACGGCCAGGACCGCACGGTGACGGATTCCTGACACTGTCTGCCGCGTGGCGTAACCTCCGCCACGGTGTCGTCAGAGGTAACGCGGACCGGCTATTCTGAGCGTTTCCATGGCAACAAAAAAAGACGACCAAGAATGGTCGTCGACGGCCGAATGCTACCACAACAGGGAGTGGTTTTGTCAAGCTCCGCCGACGGTACGGACACCATGCGGAACGATGACATCGAGTCCGAACAGGCCTATCTGACCACGCTGTACGACCGCCTCGACGTGCTGCGCGAGCAGGCCGCCGACCGGCTGCGCGCGATCCTGCTCGAGGCCGGCGGCACCCCGCAGGGCCGTTCCCAGCGGGAGGCCACCCGCAGCCACTGGGCCGAGCAGCTCGCCCAGATGAATTCCGTCGAGAACGGACTGTGTTTCGGCCGGCTGGATTTCACCGGCGCGGCGCCGCAGTACATCGGCCGGCTCGGGCTGTTCGCCGAGGACCGCGACCGCGACCCGTTGCTCGTCGACTGGCGGGCCCCGGCGGCCCGGCCGTTCTACCTGGCGACCGCCGTGTCCCCCCAGGGGGTGACCCGCCGCCGGCATCTGCGCACCAAGGGCCGGCAGCTGACCGGCATCGACGACGAGGTGCTCGACCTCACCGCCGGGGCGGGCGGCCGGGAGGACGTGACCGGCGAGGCGGCGCTGCTGTCGGCGCTCGGCGCGAACCGTACGGGCCGGATGCGCGACATCGTCGAGACCATCCAGGCCGAGCAGGACGAGGTGATCCGCGCCGGGCTGCCGGGCGTGATGGTGGTGCAGGGCGGCCCGGGCACGGGCAAGACCGCCGTGGCGCTGCACCGCGCGGCGTACCTGCTCTACACGCACCGCGCGCAGCTCACCAAGCAGGGCGTGCTCATCCTGGGTCCGAACGCGACGTTCCTGCGCTACATCTCCCAGGTGCTGCCGTCGCTGGCCGAGACCGGCGTGCTGCTCGCCACCCTCGGCGACATGTTCCCCGGGGTGACCGCCCGCGCGTCCGAGGCGCCCGGGACGGCGGCGCTCAAGGGCCGCCTCGACATGCTCGACGTGCTCGCCCGCGCGGTCGCCGACCGGCAGACCGTGCCCGACGACCACCTCGAGGTCGACCACGACGGTTATCCGCTGCGGATCGAGCGGGCCGTCTGTGAGGACGCCCGCGCCGCCGCGCGCCGGTCCGGGCGCCCGCACAACGTGGCCCGGCAGATGTTCGTCACCGAGGCGATCCACGCGCTGAGCCTGCAGATCGCCGAGCGCATCGGCGCCGACCCGCTCGGCGGCGACAACCTCCTGGAGGAGGCCGACCTCGCCGAGACCCGGCGCGAGCTGCGCGAGGACGAGGACGTCCAGCGGGCGCTGTTCGAGCTGTGGCCGGTGCTCACGCCCCGGCAGGTGCTGCGCGACCTGCTCAGCGACCCGGACCGGCTCGAGTCCGCGGCCGGTGACCTCACCGCCGAGGAGCGCGCGTTGCTGCTGCGGGACCGCCGGGCCCGCTGGACCCCGGCCGACGTGCCGCTGCTCGACGAGCTCGCCGAGCTGCTGGGCGTGGACGACACGCTGCGGGCCCGCGCCGCCGCCCGCGAGCGGCGCGAGGCCATCGAGTACGCCGAGGGTGTGCTCGAGATCGTCGAGGGTTCCCGGTCGCTCGACTTCGAGGACGAGGAGGAGGAGATCCTGTCCGCGGTCGACGTCGTGGACGCGAGCGCCTTCGTCGAGCGGCACGAGGTGATCGACACCCGTACCGCCGCGGAGCGTGCCGCCGCCGACCGGACCTGGGTGTTCGGGCACGTGATCGTCGACGAGGCGCAGGAGCTGTCGCCGATGGCGTGGCGGCTGCTGATGCGGCGCTGCCCCAGCCGGTCGATGACCGTGGTCGGCGATGTGGCGCAGACCGGCGACCTGTCCGGGACGACGACCTGGGACCGGGTGTTCGAGCCGTACGTCGCGCAGCGGTGGCGGCTGGTCGAGCTGACCGTCAACTACCGCACGCCGGCCGAGGTCATGGCCGTCGCCGCGGACGTGCTGGCCGCCGTCGACCCGTCCCTGCAGCCGCCGCGCTCGGTGCGGGAGGCCGGCGTCGCGCCGTGGGCGAGCCGGGTGCGGCCCGAAACGCTCGCCGACGAGCTGATCGCGGCGGTACGCCGGGAAGCAGCCGAGGCACAGGAAGGCAGGGTGGGTGTCCTCGTGCCCGCCGCCCTCGAGGAGTCGCTGGGCGACGCGCTGGTGGCGGCGATCCCGGAGGCAGCCGTGGGGGAGCAGCCCGACCTGCGCAACCACATCGTGCTGATGACCGTACGGCAGGCGAAGGGCTTGGAGTTCGACAGCGTGCTCGTGGTGCAGCCCGACGAGATCGTCGCGGAGAGCCCCCGCGGCCTCAGCGACCTCTACGTGGCCGTGACCCGGGCGACGCGCCGGCTGGGCGTGCTGCACACCGCCGACCTGCCGAAGGTCCTGAACGCCCTGGCCTGAGACGCGACGGGGGCCGGCGCTGTCCGCGCCGGCCCCCGTCTCACCGCTGCTGCCTCACGCCGCTCCCTGGGCGTACGGGGTGAGGCCGTGCGCGTTGGTCAGGGCCAGCCGCGAGTGCAGGTTCGTGTTGCCGGCGATCGACGCGTAGTAGCTCGCCCGGCGGCGAGCCGTGATGCTCTCCGGGTTCTCCGGCACCGGGGCCAGGTGCGGGTCGAGGTGCGTGTTCATGCCGTCCTTGAGCAGCGACAGCGCCTCGGCGCGCAGCTGCGAGATGCGGCTCTCGGTGACGCCCAGCTCGGCGGCGATCTCCGCCATCGGGCGCTCCTTGAGGAAGTACTCGGTGATGACGAGCTGCAGCCGCTCGGGCAGCGAGCCGATCGCGTGGTGCAGGTAGCCGATCTGCTCGCGCCGGACCAGCATCTCCTCCGGCCCCGGCGTCGGCTCGGTGACCAGGTCGTCGGCGCTGCTGGTGGTGAAGCCCTGCAGCGACAGGACGGTGGCGCGCTGCACGTCGTTGTCGGTCTGGTGCAGGTCCGTGGTGGTGGTGCCCAGCGCCTGCGCCAGCTCCTCGGTCGTCGGCGTACGCCCGAGCGTGGTGGTGAGGTTCTGCCGGGTGACGTCCGTGGCGCGGGCCTTGCTGCGCACCGAGCGGGTGGCCCAGTCCAGCGAACGCAGCTCGTCGAGGATCGCGCCGCGGATGCGGGTCGTCGCGAAGCGGTGGAAGGGGATGCCGCGCTCGGGGTCCCAGCCACGGGCCGCGGTGACGAGCGCGTGCAGGCCGGCGCTGGTCAGGTCGTCGCGGTGGATGTGGTTCGGGATGCGGGTGAGCATGTCGCGCACGAGGTGGCCGACGAGCGGCATGTGCGTACGGATCAGCTCCTCCTGCTCGGCGGCGGACAGGGCCGGCACGGCGGTCGTGTCGGCGGCGTCGCAGTCGGCAGCGGTCGTCATGGTGCTGGTCATGTCGTTTCCCCCGGTTTCTGTCGGTGGCCCGTGGCTGGTGGGCGGCACCGGCTGACAGGGAGAAACTTTGGGTGACGGCGGGTACAGGTTCCGGTTGCGGAACGTTGCCGCCCGGTTGCTTCGTCAGCGGGTTCCGGCGACGTCCCAGACGAAGCGCTCGGGGACGAAGGCCTCGGCGTAGCGGACCCGCGCCCGGGCCCCCAGGTGCCGGGCCGTGGCGGTGGCCAGCTCCGGGTCGGCGACGACGGCGAGCTTGCGGTCCAGGTGGGCGGTGATGTCGACGAACAGCGTCGGGTCGAAGCGCGCGGCGGACTCCCCGGGGTAGTGCAGGATCCGCGCGCTGTGCCGTGCGGCCGAGAGCGTGGCGGCAGCCGCGGCCCGGCGTTCGGTGTCCGGGTCGTCGGGGGCGTGCACGTAGATCACGTCGGCGTCGACCCCGGTCAGCACGTTCTCGATCGCGGCGATCGCGGCCCCGTCCCAGCTCTCGCCGGGCTGCCCGCGGCGTACCCGGCGGTCACCGGTGCCCCGGCCCTGGGTTCTGCGCTCCGGCCGGCGGCGCCGCTCGGCCGCCTCCGGGCCCCACACGAGCAGGCAGTCGAGGGCCCGTGCCGCCGCCTCCGCGCGCCGCGTACCCGGATCGTCGGCGCCGTCACAGGACAGCACCAGCATGGTCACCGAGTCGCCTGCCGCGCGGTGCGCGGCGAGGGTGCCGGCGCAGCCGTTCTCCAGGTCCCCGGGGCGGGCGCCCACGGCCAGCACACTGCGTGACATGCCCACCTCCTCGGATCCGGGCGCCGCGGTCGGCGGCGCTGAGTGTCCATCGGCCGGCGGGCGCGGCGGTTGAGGGTTGTGGCGCGGCTGCGGCAGGGTGGTCACATGGATCTCACCGACACCGGTACGACCGTCACCCTCATCTCGGGGGTCGCGATGACGGTCGGCGTTCTCGGCGTGCTGCTGCCCGTCCTGCCCGGGCTGCTGCTGTGCTGGGCGGCGGTGCTGCTGTGGGCCCTGCTGGGGGAGGCCGGCGGGCTGCGCTGGGCGATCCTGGTCGTGGCCACGCTCATCGCCGTCGGCGGCACGGTGGTCAAGTACCTGTGGCCCGGCCGCCGCCTCAAGAGCACGGGCGTGCCGACGTCGTCGCTGGTCGCCGGCGGGCTGCTCGCCCTGGTGGGCTTCTTCGTGGTGCCGGTGGTGGGCCTGGTGCTGGGCTTCGTGCTCGGCCTGTTCCTCGCCGAACGGGCCCGCCTCGGCCCGGGAGCGGCGTGGCCGTCGACCCGTCAGGCGCTCACCGCGGTGGGGCTGTCGATGCTGGTCGAGCTCGCCGCGGCGCTCGGCATCGCGGTGATCTGGGTCGTCGGTCTGCTCGCGGCGTAGCCGGGGGAAGCCCGTCAGGAGGCCTGCGGGCGGCTGCGGGGACGGCGGCGGACGCGGTGCCGCCGACGCTGGGTGAGCAGCAGCAGCAGCGGGGTGGCGGCCAGGATCACCGCGATGGCGGCGGCCGCGCCCAGGGAGAGCCCGGGCCCGGAGGCCGCCCGTGCGGCGGTCGGGGCCGCCTTGCGGGTGCTGCCCGGGCCGGGGCCCGCGGGGGCGGCTTCGGTGTCTGCGGCCGTACCCTTCGCGTCGGCGCCGTCGGGCTCGACCAGCTTGCCGACCGACGCCTCCTTGGGCAGCGAGAAGCCCCAGTCGAGCAGGGCCGCGCCCTGCTGCCAGCCGCGCAGCGGGCTGGCCTCCGCGCCGAGCAGCGTCGCGACCAGCCGCCGTCCGTCCCGCTGGGCAGCCCCGACGTAGCTGTGCCGGGCGAGCTGGGTGAAGCCGGTCTTGCCGCCGAGCGCCCCGGGGTAGTTGAAGATGAGCTTGTTCTCGTTCTGGATCTGGAACCCGCCCTTCTTCAGGTGCTTCTGGGCGGGGATCTGCGTGGCGCGGGTCAGCGCGTACTTGCGGAAGTCGGCGTTGGCGAAGCATTTGCGGGCGATGAGCGCCAGGTCGTACGCGCTGGTGAACTGCCCCGGCCCGTCCAGGCCGGAGGGGGTCACCGCGTGCGTCTGGTACGCGCCCAGCCGCTTCGCCTCCGCGTTCATGGCCGCCACGGTGGCCGGGACACCGCCCTTGCCGCCGCCGAGGCGGGCGAGCGCGTTCGCGGCCTCGTTGCCGGAGTTCAGCAGCAGCCCGAGCCACAGCGTCGCGATCGTGTACTTCCCGCCCTTGAGCAGGCCGACCGCCGAGCTGCCCGGCTCGATGGCGAGATCGCCGTCGGTGACCGTGATCGTCTTCTTCGGGTCGAGCTTGTCCATCACCGTGGCGGCGAGCAGCATCTTCTGCACGCTGGCCGGGGTGCCGTACACGTGCGGGCCGCACCCGCCGAGCACCTCGCCGGTGTCCAGGTCGGCGACGAGCCAGCTGGTGGCGGTCAGGGCCGGCGGCCTGGGCGCGCCCCGCGGGACGACGAGCCCGTCGGTGGCCAGCGCGTCGCCGCCGACGGCCCGCAGCACGGGGTCGTCCTCGGGCGGGGTGGGACGCGGCGGGCGGCCGGGCGGCGGCTTGACGTCCGGCTTGGGGCACGGAACGGTCGCGGCCTTGTGGCCGGCGACGGCCGGCTTCTCCGCAGCGGTGGCCGGTCTGACCGCGGCCGCGGGGCCGGCCGCCGCGGCGGGCCCGGTGAGGGCGGTCGCGCCGAGCGCGACGACCGCGGTGAGCGACGCCACGACGCGGCGCCGGGTCGTGGAACGGAAGCTCACGGCCAGACGACTCCTGCGGTCAGGCGGCGGTCCAGCAGGTCCGCCAGGGGGATGGTCTCGCCGTCGCCGCCGCCCGCGCCGACCACCAGCCGGGGGGTGCTGGGTGACACGTCGGCGCCCGAGAACCGGGCGCGCAGCGATGACGGCACGCTGAGGACGTAATAGTGGGCGTCTTCACCGACGGCTACGGATCGGTTGGCTTTCAGGTACCAGCCTCGCAGCGACGTCCGGTACGTGGACCGGCCGTCGAACGACACCGCCCGCAGCGGGCCCGGGGGGAGCCCCGCCTCGGCGGCGCGCCGGACGAACCCGGCGAGCAGCTCGGCGGCCCGGCCCGCCTCGGCGGCGCGAGCCGCCTCGAGTGCGGCCGCGTGACCCGCGACGGCCTGCCGGCGCTGCTCGTGCCAGCCGGGGTCCGGCCCACCGGTGCGCCGGTCGCTCGCGTGCGGGCTGGCACGGTCGTCGTCGGCGTCCATGGCGACGACCCTAACGGCCCGCAGGGGTACCCGCCCACCGGGGTTTTCCAGCCACCGCCGCGGTCCCGCGGCCGGCCACCCGGCGGGCGCCATTCCCGGCCCGTCCCGCGCCGCCCGGCCGCGCGGGCCGCCCGCCGGGCCTCGACCGTCGTGAATAGGTGCCGCCGTGCGGAATAGCGCGGTTGCATTTAGTGAGGCCCACGGCCCCGATTATTGCCCGGCGTGAGCGATATGCTGTGAAATTCAGGAGAACTGTTGCGCGCACAGCGCCGGACACGCCAGACTGACCCCGGTTCTTCGGATTTCCCCTCAGGAGTCGTTATGGCGCGGCAGGTAATCACGACCCTCATCGACGACCTCGACGGAAAGCCGGCCGATCGTACGGTCGAGTTCAGTCTCGACGGCACGGCGTACACCATCGATCTGTCCGAGGCCAATGCCGGCAAGCTGCGCAAGGCCCTGGATCCGTTCATCAATGCGGGTACGCGAATCGGCCGTTCCGGTTCGGGGCGCGGCACTGCTCGTCCGGCGCCGGCGCGCACGGCGGGAAGCCGCGATGAGAACAGGCTCATCCGTGAGTGGGCGGCCCGCAACGGCCACCAGATCTCCGAGCGTGGTCGCATCCCGGCGAGCGTCAGCAGCGCGTACCGGGCAGCGCACGGACGCTGAGCACGACATTCCCCATCGGTCGGCCGCACGGCCGGCCGGTGGGGAAACGTCTCTTTGCGCCGCGGCCGGCGCATCAGCGCGTGCCGAATGCCGGGGCCGCCGTTATCGAGGGTGCCGTCGAAGGGTGACCGCCGGCCCTATTGCCGCGACCGTCGGCGGGCGCCGTGCAAACCCCGCGGCCGGCGGCAAGGAAACCGCGTCGCGGGGGACTACGCAAAAAGTCCTGTACTCGGAAAGTTTCCGGCCCTTTCGGTCGCGCGCTTCAGGATGCCCGCAGCCGCGGCAGCATCGGCGCAACCCTTTCCAGCACCTTCTCGTCGCCGGCGTACCAGCTCGAGGCCCGCGGCCAATGCGACAGCACGTCGGTGAATCCGAGCTCGTGCGCCCGGCCCACCGCGTCCTCGAACGCGCCGGGACTGCTCAGCGAGTACACCGGTGAGGAGTCCAGGTTGAGAATGCGTCGCGGAACCGTCCGGTCGTGCTTGTGCAGGGCGGCGTCGAAGCGGGAGCTCACCTCGCGGACGGAATGCCACCAGGCGGCTTCGTCGTCGAGCCCCTGTCCGCCCGTGGTCACCCAGCCGTCGCCGTGGCGGGCGGCCAGCGCGAGCGCACGGGGCCCGTTCGCGGCGACCAGCAGCGGCGGCCGGGGCCGCTGGACCGGGCCGGGCAGCGTCCGGGCGCCGACCGCCCGGTAGTAGCGGCCCGCGTACGAGACGTGGTCGTCCTGCAGCAGACGGTCGAGCAGCTCGAGGAACTCCGCGAAGCGGTCGACGCGCTCCCGGGGCGACAACGCCGGCCCGCCGAGGACGTCCGCGTCGAAGCCCGTGCCACCGGCCCCCACGCCCAGCAGCAGGCGGCCGTCCGAGATGTCGTCCACGGCCGTCAGTTCGCGGGCGAAGTGCACGGGATGCCGGAAGTTCGGCGACGCCACGAAGGTGCCCAGGCCGATGCGGCTGGTCACCGTCGCCGCCGCGGTCAGCGTCGGCACGGCGTCGAACCAGGGGCCGTCGACGAGGTCGCGCCAGCCGAGGTGGTCGTACGTCCACGCGTGGTCGAAGCCGTACTCCTCCGCGCGGCGCCAGCGGTGCCGGGCCCGGGACCAGCGGTCGTCCGGGAGGATCACGATGCCGATGCGCACCGGGGGACCGTACCCGACGATGATCGGCGGGCGGCGTCAGGCCGTACGCAACCCGTCCGCGTCACCGGTGGCGCCGGAGCTCGCCGCGGTGTCGAACGCCGCCAGCGCCCGGACGAGCTCCGTACGCCGGGCCGGGTTCATCTTCTCCAGCACCTCGGCCAGTGCGGCCTGCCGGCGCTCCCGGAGCTCCTGCAGCAGCCGGCCGGCCGCGGGGGTGGGCAGCAGCCGCACCTCCCGGCGGTCCCGCGGGTCGGGAACGCGGCGGAGCAGGCCGGTGGCCTCCAGCCGGTCGCACAGGCGGCTGGCCGAGGACGGCACCACCTGCAGCGCCTCCGCGAGGCGGCTCATGTTCGTGTGCTCGTTGCGGGTGATGATCGTCAGCACCCGGAGCTGGGCCGGCGGCACGGCCGGTGACTGGGCCAGCCGGGCACTCTCGAAGATGCCCAGCAACGACTCCACCGTCGACTCCACCGCCGCTGCGACGTCCGTGACGCGCTCCATGCCGGTCCTCTGTACGCAGAAAAGTTCAGTGCGTTGCGGGCCGTACCCGTCCGGCGGTGATTCGAAGCATCATCGCCGCCAATCGAGGCAGACGGTGACCGCGTCGTCGGCCGGGTCCGTTCCCGCGTGGTAGTCACGCAAGCCGCGCATCACCGTGCCCACCGCCTCGGTCGCGGGCTGCAACCGCGTCCGGCGCAAGGCGGTCAGCATAGCCGACTCCCCGTACGGGGCCCGTCCGCCCGGCGTGGCGGCGTGCACACCGTCACTGACCACGAGCAGCCGGTCACCCGGCTCGAGCAGGAAGCGCTGGGTCTCGTAGCGGCTGTCGCCGAACATGCCCAGCGGCAGTTGCTGCTCGAGCGTGACGGGATGGAATTCCCGCTCCCGGGCGATCACCGCGCGCGGCGACCCGGCGTCGACCGCCTCGACCCGGCCACCGACGAGGTCGATCTCGAGCAGCAGGGTGGCGGCGTGCGCTGCGCCGCCGTAGCGGGCGTACAGGGCGTCGGAGGCCAGCTCCGCCTGCTCGACGATGTTGGCGCCGGCCCGGCGGGCGTTGCGCATGGCGTTCACCGCGACCGTGGTGAGCACGGCCGCATCGAGGCCGTCGCCGTACCCGTTGAGCACCGTGACGGTGAGCCGGTCGCCGTCGAGCGCCCAGTCGAAGTGGTCGCCGAAGACCGCGTACGCCGGCTCGAGCTGCCCGGCCACGAGGAACCGCTCGTCGCCGAGGGAGCGGCCGGGCAGCAGCTCCCACTGCAGCTCGGCGGCCATGGTGAGGCGCTGCAGGCGGGTGGCCTGCCGGTAGCGGTCGGTCACCGCGCCGGCGGCCCGCAGCGCCACCGCCAGCTCGTCCGCGACGGCGGTCAGCTGCTCGGTCAGCCCGGCGCCGGCGGGCAGCGACGTCTGCACGGACAGCACGCCGAGCCGCTCACCCCAGACGCTCAGCGGCAGGTACGCGTACCGGCCGCCGGAGGCGTCGCCGACCACGGGCCGCTGGCTGCCGAAGCAGCGTACGGCGAGCGCGTCCCCGGCCGGGCCGGACGGCTCCAGCAGCGGGCGCAGGCCGGTGAGGGTGAGATCTCCGAGCAGCACCTCGACCCGGCCGGCGGCGTGGTGCCGGCGCAGGTGCTCGGCTGCCACCTCGGGCAGCCGGTCGGGCGGCGCTGCTCGCAGCAGCGCGCCCACAGGTGTCGGACGGTCGGACACGACGCCCTCCGGTATGAACGGCAATATTTGCAGTAGAGCAAGAATGATAGAAAACGCGCACGACGGCCCCACGCCGGGCCGAATCGCCGGGGGAGAAGGCGCGGCCGGGCGGGAGAGCGGCCGGCCCTACGGGGCCGTGGCGAAGGACTTCTCGAAGTGGATGAGGCTGCCCCGGCGCGGGGTGGACTGCATCCGGACGTTGTCGCTCAGCGCTTTGATCAGGAAGAGGCCGCGGCCACGGTCGCTGACCGTGTCGGGTTCGGTCACCGTGTCGGCGTCGAAGCCGGCGCCGTTGTCGGCGACGTCGATCGCGCAGCGGTCCGCCGCCACGTCGAGGCGGACCTCGATGGTGTCCGCGCCGTCGGCGTGCTTCACGACGTTCGCGCAGGCCTCGCTCAGCGCGATCTCCAGGTCCTCGCCGGACTGCCGGTCGATGTGCAGCGCCGCGAGGGCGCACCGGAGCAACCGCCGCACGGCGGGCACGCTGTCCGCCTCGCGGGGCAGGTTCAGGTGGAGCGAGATACGCATGTGACTCGGACCTCCTCCGCCGATCGCCCGTCGTCCGATGCCGCATCGAATGTTCCCCGGCGGAGGCCCGGACTAACCGTGTGTGTGAAGGCCGTCGCCCAGAGGAGGTCCGGAACCGGTCGCCCGAACTTCCTGTTATCGCAGGCCGTTCGGGCGGTCTCCCTTTTCGTGGCCGGCAGAATCGCCGCCGCGCGCAATGATCGGTGCTCCACGGAGAGGTCTGCGTAACAGTGATGGCTCAACCGGACACCGCGACGGTGGTGGCGGCCCGCGCCGGCGACCCGGCGGCGACCGACCGCCTCGTCGCCGGGTACCTGCCGCTCGTCTACACGATCGTCGGCCGGGCCCTGGACGGGCACGCCGACGTCGACGACGTCGTGCAGGACACGATGCTGCGGGTGCTGCGCAACCTGGGCGACCTGCGCGACCCCGAGGCGTTCCGGTCCTGGCTCGTGGCGATCACCGTGCGGCAGGTCCGCGAGCGCTACCGGGTGCGCCGCGCCGCCCCGGACGCGCTGCTGCCCGACGACGTGCGCGATCCGGGCGCCGACTTCACCGACCTGGCGATCACCCGGCTGGAGCTCGCCGGCCAGCGGCGCGAGACCGCCGAGGCGACCCGCTGGCTGGACGAGGACAACCGCGAGCTGCTGTCGCTGTGGTGGCTGGAGGCCTCCGGCGAGCTCACCCGGGACGAGATCGTCGACGCGATCGAGGTGACCCGCCAGCACGCGGCAGTCCGCATCCAGCGGATGAAGGGCCAGCTGGAGACCGCCCGGGTGGTGGTCCGGGCGCTGGCCGCGACGCCGCCGTGCGCCGAGCTGGCAGCAGTCACGGCCGGCTGGGACGGGCGGCCGGGCGCCCTGTGGCGCAAGCGCATCGCCCGCCACACCCGCGACTGCCGCCAGTGCTCGCCGGCCTGGTCCGGGCTGGTGGCGGCGGAGAAGCTGCTGGTCGGCATGGCGCTGGTCCCGCTGCCGCACACGCTCGGCGGCGGGCTGGCCGGCCTCGGCGGCGCGACCGGCGCGGCGCACGCGGGCGCCCACGCGGCGACGGCCGGGTCCGCGACGCACGCCGGGGCCCACGCGGCGGGCGGGTCGGGCAAGGTCCTGGCCGCCAAGATCGCGGTCAAGGGCACGGTGGGCATCGGCCGGCGGGTGCTGACCGCGATGCTCGCGACCGGCACCGTGGCCGGCGGCGGTGCGGCGGTGGCCGTCTACACCCACGACGACAAGCCGGTCGCCAGCGCGGCCGTCGTCTCCACGGCGGCACCGGCGCCGCGGCTGTCGCTGCCGGCCTCGGTGCCGGTCCGGCCGAGCGCTTCGGCGACGCCGTCCGCCAAGCCGTCACCGACGAAGAAGACCAAGGCGCCGGTTCCCGTACCGCCCACCGGCACGAGCACGAAGAAGGGCGTGGGCACCTGGCAGTTCGCCGGGATCAAGGGCGCGCTGGCCGACGTCGGTGCGGGCTGGTACTACAACTGGTCGCCGGACAACGACAGCATGCCGGGCCCGGCGGACGTCGAGTTCGTCCCGATGGTCTGGGGCAAGGCGAACGTCACCGACGCCACGCTGGCCGAGGTGAAGCGCGAGGGCGACGTGCTGCTCGGCTTCAACGAGCCGGACATGGGCGGGCAGGCGAACATGAGCGTCGAGGACGCCCTCGCCGCGTGGCCCCGGCTGCAGGCGACCGGCATGCGGCTGGGCAGCCCGGCCGTCGCGTACGGCGGCGACACCGCGGGCGGCTGGCTTGACCGGTTCATGAAGGGTGTTAAGGCCAAGAACCTGCGCGTCGACTTCATCACGCTGCACTGGTACGGCTCGGACTTCAGCGCCGCCGCCGTCCAGCAGTTCCTGGGCTACGTCGACGCGGTGCACAAGAAGTACGGCCTGCCCGTCTGGGTCACCGAGTACGGGCTGATCAACTTCTCCGGCAGCCCGAAGTACCCGAGCGCCGCGCAGGAGGTCGCCTTCATCAAGGGCAGCACCAAGGGCATGGAGTCCCGGTCGTACGTCGAGCGCTATGCCTGGTTCGGCCTGCCCGCCGTCGGCGACAGCGTGGACTTCGGGCTCTACAAGGACGCGAACACCCCCACCGAGGCGGGCAGGGCGTACAAAGCCGCGGGATAGGGTCGGACCATGATTCGGTTCGGGTACAAGGCATCGGCGGAGCAGTTCGCCCCGCGCGAGTTGCTCCGCTACGGCATCGAGGCCGAGCGGCACGGCTTCGACTCCGTGTTCGTCAGCGATCACCTGCAGCCGTGGCGGCACGACGGCGGGCACGCCCCGGCGGCGCTGCCCTGGCTCGGCGCGCTGGCCGCCGGCACCGAGCGTGTGCTGATCGGCACGAGCGTGCTCACCCCGACGTTCCGCTACCACCCCGCGGTGATCGCGCAGGCCTTCGCCACGCTCGGCTGCCTCGCGCCGGGCCGGGTCATCCTCGGCGTCGGCTCGGGGGAGTCGCTCAACGAGGTGCCGCTGGGCCTGACCTGGCCCGAGGGCAAGGAGCGGTTCGCCCGGCTCAAGGAGGCGGTGGCGCTCATCCGGCAGCTCTGGACCGAGGACCGGGTGACGTACGAGGGCACGTACTACCGCACCGAGATGGCGACGATCTACGACAAGCCGGAGCAGCCGGTGCCGATCTACATCGGTGCCTCCGGCCCGGCCGCGACCCGGCTCGCCGGGCGGGTCGCCGACGGCTTCATCACCACCAGCGGCAAGGGCCACGACCTCTACACCGAGACGCTGCTGCCGGCCGTCCGTGAGGGCGCGGGCAAGGCGGGCCGTCCGCTCGACGACCTCGACCTCATGATCGAGGTGAAGGTGTCGTTCGATCCCGATCTGGAGAAGGCCCGTAACGACACGCACTACTGGGGCGCGCTGGCCCTGTCCCCCGAGGAGAAGACCGGCGTCGAGGACCCCATCGAGATGCAGCGCCGGGCCGACGCGCTGCCCGTCGACCGGACCGTGACCCGCTGGATCGTCTCCTCGGACCCCGAGGAGCACGCCGCCAAGGTCGCCGAGTACCTGGACATGGGCTTCAAGCACCTGGTCTTCCACGCGCCGGGCCCGGACCAGGACAGGTTCCTCGGCGTGTACGGCGAGGAGATCCTGCCCCGGCTGCGCGAGCGCGCTCAGCGGTAGTTCTCGCCCGGGACTGCTCCGTAGCGCGGCGGTTCGTCGTGGCCCTCGCCGCGGATGACCCGCAGATGGGAACGGCGGCGGACCCGGGGAGGCGGCGGCACGGCGTGGCGGCGTGAGTGCCGTCCCGCCTCCGCCGCACCGGGCGCGACAGCCTGGCGCACCGGGAAGGCGGGGGCACGGCGCCAGCGACGGGCGTACTCGGTGACGATGGTCCGCACGATGCGGTAGGCGGCCGGCCACAGCTGCCGCGGCCGGTCGCCGTGGATGCGCGGGTAACCCACCGTGGCCACCTCCACGACGCGCAGGCCGCGGGTGGCCATCCGGACCGTGATCAGCGTCTCGATCTCCGGCCCGTCGCCCCAGGCGCGGCGGCCGCGCCGCAGTCCGGGCACCTCGGGCCCGGGCAGGTCCAGCACCGGCAGCAGCTCCCGCCAGTACGCGTTGTAGCCGCAGCTGAGATCGGTGAACCGGGTGCGGAACAGCAGGTTGACGACCCGGCTCAGGGCGGCGTGCCCGAGCCGCTCGCCGGGCAGCGCGTCGCGGTGGTCGCCGCCGTAGCGAAAGCGCGAGCCGTGCGCCGCCTCCGCGCCGGACAGCAGCGCGTCGACGAAGCGCGGGATCTCGCCGGGGTCGGCGGAGCCGTCGGCGTTGACGGTCACCACGATGTCGCCGGTCGCGGCGGCGAAGCCGCAGGCGAGCGCGTTGCCCTTGCCCGAGCGGGTCTGGCGCACCACGACCACGTCGGGGCGGACCTCGCGGGCCACGGCCACGGTGTCGTCGTCGGAGCGGCCGTCCACGACGACGACCTCGTCGACCGCGGGCAGGTTCTCGAGCACGAGCGGGAGGTTGTCCTCCTCGTTGAGGGCGGGGATGACAACGGTCACGGTTGGTGACGGCGCGGCGTGGGACGGCGCCGCGCGTCGCGGCGAGGGAGGCATGGCGGTGGCTCCTCGGCGGCGGGCTGGAACGGGCGGGGTGATCGGGACCGCCAACAACTTACCGAGGAACTACGGTGCGTCAACTCCGCAGGCGCGAACCACTCGACCCGGTGAACCGGTTCAGGCCGCCCGGCGCTCCACTACGGACCGTCACAATTCCGGCGTGCGGCCGGTCCGCCGCAGTAGGGTCGCAGGTGGATTCGCCCGTGGAGAGGAACCCTCGTGAAACTGGGTCTGCACATCGCCGACTTCACCTGGCCCGGGGGCGCGCCCCGGCTCGGGCCGCAGCTCGCCGAGATCGCCGCCGCCGCCGACGAGGCCGGCTTCGACCGGATCAGCGTCATGGACCACCTGTGGCAGATCGGGGTCGTGGGGCCGCCCGAGCACGAGATGCTCGAGGCGTACACGGTGCTGGGCTTCCTGGCCGCGCACACCCGCCGGGCCAAGCTGCACACGCTGGTGACCGGCGTGACCTACCGCGATCCCGGGCTGCTGGCCAAGGCCGTGACCACGCTGGACGTCCTCTCCGGTGGCCGGGCCATGCTCGGCATCGGCGCGGCGTGGAACGCCGAGGAGTCGGAGGGCCTCGGCCTGTTCTTCCCGCCGACCGCCGAGCGCTTCGAGCGGCTGGAGGAGACGCTGCAGATCTGCCTGCGCATGTTCCACGGCGAGGAGGAGGCGTACGAGGGCCGGCACTACCGCCTCGGCCGCCTGCTCAACTCGCCGCAGCCGCTGTCCCGGCCGCACCCGCCGATCCTGGTCGGCGGTGGTGGCGAGAAGAAGACCCTGCGGCTGGTCGCCAAGTACGCAGACGCCTGCAACCTCTTCGCCGGACCGGAGATCGAGCGCAAGCTCGAGGTGCTGCGGCAGCACTGCGAGGCCGAGGGCCGCGACTACGACGACATCGAGAAGACCGCGCTGGTGCAGCTGGACCCGGGGGAGAAGGGCGAGAAGGTGGACGAGATCATCGCCACGCTGACCCACCTCGCCGGTCTCGGCGTCACCGTGGGCCACGGCATGGTCGCCGGCGTGTCCGACCTCGGCAAGATCGAGACGCTGCGTACCGAGGTCATGCCGGCGGTCGAGGCGCTGTGACGATCGAGGCGGTGGTCTTCGACCTCGACGGCGTCATCATCGACAGCGAGGAGGTCTGGGAGGAGGTCCGGCGCGGCTACGTCGCCGAGCACGGCCGGGAATTCCTGCCGGACACCCAGACCCGGCTGATGGGGATGAGCACCGGCGAGTGGGCCCGGCACCTGAGCGAGGACGTCGGCGTGCCGCGCAGCCCGGAGCAAGTGGCGTCCGATGTGCTCGGGCGCATGGCCGAGCGCTACCGCGCGGAGCTGCCGGTGATCCCCGGGGCCGTCGCGGCGGTGCGGCGGCTGGCCGACCGGTTCCCGCTGGCCCTCGCGAGCTCCGCGGCCCGCGTGCTGATCGACCAGGTGCTGGAGACGGCCGGGCTCACCGACGTCTTCCGGGCGACGCTGTCCACCGAGGAGGTTCCGCGTGGCAAGCCCGCGCCGGACGTCTATCTGGCCGCGGCCGAGCGCCTGGGGTTCGCGCCCGAGGTGTGCGCCGGGGTGGAGGACTCCAGCAACGGCCTGCGTGCGGTGGGCGCCGCGGGGTTCGCGGTGATCGCCGTGCCGCACGGCGTCTACCCGCCCGCCGAGGACGCGCTCGCGCTCGCGAGCCTGGTCGTCGACGACCTCAGCGAGCTCACCGTCGAGGCGGTCGAGAAGCTGCGCTGACGCTGCCGCCGGGACCGGCCTCGGGGAGGCCGTCAGGACGCCGGACGACGGTCCCGGCGTAGGACGGCAGGTCGATCCCGGCGCTGCGCTCGCCCGCGATCCGCATCGTGAGGCGCATGAACCATCCCTGGTTCTGCAGCCAGTTGCGCATGCGGATGCCGCGGGCGGTGCGCGGCGCCAGGAACCGGCCGGTGGTGTCGCCGCCCTTCTGCGCACGCCGGGCGAAGTCGCCGATCAGGGCCTCGTAACGGTCGAACGCCACGGTGTGGTCGCCGCCGGCCGCGGCGAGCTCGCCGGCCAGGGCGTACGCGGCCACCAGCGCGGTGCCGTTGCCCATCCCGCAGATCGTGGCGCCGCAGGCCGCGTCCCCGGCCAGCGCGATGCGCCCGCGCGACCACGGGCGTACGTCCACCCGACAGATCGCGTCGAAGTAGAGGTCGTCCGCCGCGTCGAGGGCGTCGAGCATGCGCGGCACCTCCCAGCCCAGCCCGGCGAAGCGCTCGCGCACGATCCGCTTCTGCGCGGCGAGGTCGTGCCGGTCGTACGCGATCTCCGCCGGCGCCGAGAAGGCAACGAACGCCGCGGCCCGGGCGGGGTCGCGGTGGTCGCCGCCGATGGCCGCCAGCCGCCCGGGCACGTTGTAGTTGAGCGTGTCGCGGGTCAGGCCCAGGTGGTTGGGCATGTCCCAGCCCGCCACGTGGTAGCCGAGGTGGCGGACGTGATCGCGGTCCGGGCCGAAGGCCAGCCGCCGTACCGTGGAATGCACCCCGTCGGCGCCCACGACCAGGTCGAACGTGCGGCGGACTCCGCTGCGGAACGTCACGTCGACGCCGGTGGCGGTCTCGGCGAGCGCGGTCACGGTGTCCCCGAAGAGCCACTCGGTGCGGTCGCCGCTCGCCTCGCACAGGATGCGGGACAGGTCGCCGCGCAGCACCTCCAGGTCGCCACCGGCGAAGTCCGGCGGCATCTCCATGAGGCACCGGCCGTCCGCGTCGACGAAGCGCATGGCGGTTCCGCCGGTCTGCACCTCCCGGAGCCGGTCGAGGACGCCCATCCGTTCGAGCAACCCGAGGTGCACGGGCCCGCGGTAGTCGACGGCGCTGCCGCCGGTACGCAGCGCGGGCGCGATCTCGACGACAGTGGGCCGGAACCCGTGGTGGGCCAGCCAGTAGGCGAGTGCGGGCCCGGCGATGCCCGCGCCGGAGATGAGAACGGTCCCGGCCATGACGGCCCCCAAACTGTGTCCATGGGAATCAGTTATTTCTGTGTACGGTAGAGACAGTTGGCGGCCGGACGCAAGAGGGGGCCCGATGTCGGTCGAATTCCTGTGGGGTGGCCGGGCGCGGCCCACCCGCGGCCCGAAGCCGGCCCTGACGCTGGAGGGCATCGCCGACGCCGGCATCGCGGTGGCCGACGCTGAGGGGCTCGCCGCCGTGTCGATGCAGCGGGTGGCCACCGATCTCGGCTACACGAAGATGTCGCTGTACCGGTATCTGCCCGGCAAGGCGGAACTCGTCGCGGTCATGGTGGAGCGGGCCGTCGGCGAGCCGCCCGAGCTCTCGGCGTCCGGCTGGCGCGCGGCCCTGGAGGAGTGGTCACGGCTGCTGTTCGGCCGCTACCTCGCTCACCCGTGGACGATCGAGGCCACGGTGGGGCGGCGGCCGCTGGGGCCGTACGAGATGGGCTGGATGGAGGTGGCGCTGGCCCGCATCGAGACGCTGCCGCTCAGTGGCGCCGAGCGGCTGGACACCATCGCGGTGCTCGCCGGGCACGGCCGGATGCTCGCCCAGCAGGCCGCCGCCCGGCTCGGCGAGGCGGAGATGAGCACGGCGATCGCCGCGGTGCTGCGGGAGCACGGTGAACGCTTCCCGCAGCTGACCGCGGCGCTGGCCGGTGCCGCCCGGGGAGGCGGGGATCAGGCCTTCGAGTACGGCCTGGCCCGCCTCCTGGACGGCGTCGAGGCGCTGGTCACGAGCCGCAGCTGAGCCGTGCGTCCGCCCAGTCGGCGTGGTCGAAGTTCTTGCCGTCCCCGCCGTCGGTGACGCGCAGGGTCAGGACCCGTACACCGGTGAGGTCGGCCGTGAGCGAGGCGGCCGGGTCGGCACTGCGCCGCACCCCGCTCGCCGCCAGCGGCCGCCCGTCGCCGAGGACCTGGAAGTCCACCGAGCCGGACTGTGTCACCTCGTCGTCGATGCCGACCCGGGCGGAGAAGCCGGTGCAGGCGCCGCCGGTCCAGATCGTCACCTCGCCCGGCGCGTGCATCCCGAGGCCCTTCGGATAGACGGTGCCGCGGATCGTGATCGGGTTCCCGTCGCCGGCGGCGGCCTCGCCGTTGGACCGGTCCCGCTCGACCGGGCCGTACCCGTTGCTCTCGGTCAGGAACGGCAGGTCGCTGACGGCGGGGGTGCCGGCCGGGTTCTCCGGCGGCACGAGCGCGCGGACCGCTTCCTCGACGTGCACGGGCCGCCTGCCCGGCGTGTCCGGCGAGCCGGGGTCGCCGGTGAAGGTGAACTCCGCGGCGATCGGCAGGTCGGCCCGGCCGGTCGGCACGTCGTCGCCGGCGTGGAACGTCCAGGTGCCGGTGAGCGAGTCGCCGCCACGCATGCGCTCGCCGGTCACCGCCGCGCCGCTGACCGTCCAGCCTTCCGGTGCGCGGGGCGCCAGCCGTACCCCGGTGATCGGACCGCCGGCCGGCAGCGTGAAGACCGCCTCGACCGTGACGGACCCTCCGGGGTGGACGTCCGTCGTGGACGGATCGAGGGTGAGCGTGGTGGCCGGGACGTGCCGGACCGGCTTGTCGCAGGTCGCCGACCCGGTGTACGCGCACAGCACCGTCACGAACCCGCCGTTCGCCGGCTCCGGGACCGCCAGGGTGTCCCCGCGCCGGACGATGCGGCTCTCGCGGACGAGGCCGTGGTCGCCGTCGCGCAGCGTCTCGGCGAGGTAGCGGCCGCCGCCGAGGAAGTCGAGCGGGGCCGAGACCGGGTGGGCGGGGAGCGCCGAGATGCCGCCGACGTACCAGCGGGCGTCGTGGCGCCGGGCCACGACGGTCTCCCGGCCGGGTGCGCCGACGAGCAGGCGCGTCTCGTCCCACGTGGCCGGCAACTGGCTGAGCGTCCGCAGCGCCTCCGGGTGCGCCTCGTACGTCTCGGGCTTGTCGGCGAGGTGGATCCAGCCGGACTCGTACACCAGGGCCAGCGCGACCTCGTGCGCGTCCGTGGTGTCGCGGTCGGTCACCGCCCAGGTCACCGGCGTGTAGTCCATCCCGCCGACCACGTTGCGGGTGTACGGGAACATCGTGTTGGTCGCCGCCCGGGTGCGGAACTGCTCGGCGCCGCGGATCGCCTCGAGGGTCAGCACGTGCGGCCAGGTGCGCTGGATGCCGCGTGGGATCGTGGCGCCGTGGAAGTTGACCATCAGGTGTTCGGCCGCGGTGGCCGCGAGGATGTCGTCGTACCACCGGAAGCGCGCCTGGCTGTCGGAGTCCATGAAGTCGACCTTGATCCCGGCGACGCCCCACTCGCGGAACCGCGGCAGCAGGGTGTCGCGCTCCTGGTCGGTGTCGAGGCTCGTCCAGTGCAGCCAGAGCAGCACGTCGACGCCGCGGGCCCGGGCGTAGCGCGTCACCTCGGGCACCCAGTCGGCGCTCCAGCCCTCGTCGATGAGCACGTACGGCCACCCGTTGCGCGCCGCGAAATCGATGTACTGCTTCTGGCGTACGGGATCGGACGGGCTGCTGTGCTCCGACAGCCAGGACCAGGCGACCGTGCCGGGGCGTACCCACGAGGTGTCGGTCAGCTTCGAGGGCGGGGCCAGGTCGTCGACGAGCATCGAGCCGGTCACCGTGGCGAGGTCCCCGACGACCGCGACCCGCCAGGGGGTCGCCAGCCGGTCGGCCGCGGTGATCCGAGGGTCGGCCAGCTTGATCCGGTACGCCGGGGAGCCGGCGTCATGGGTCAGCCGGGCGCCGTCGTAGCGGCCGTCCACATCGGACTCGGTGAGCAGCGCGTACGTGCCGGTGCCCACCTGGAACAGCGACGGGAACCCGTAATCGCCGGCGGCGGCGCTCGCGGCCGTGGTCTGCACGCGGGTCTCCTCGTAGTTCGGCGAATACGGCAGCAGCCACGCGGGCGCGTCGGCGGGCAGCGTCCAGGACGACGTCTCGCCGGTCACCGTGCCGCCGGACGGAAGCACGTACCGGTACGCGGCCCCCTCGGCGGAGACTCGGACGACCACGTCGAGCCGGGCGTCGTTCGTGCCGGTGAACGAGAACGTCGACTCGGCGAGGGTCACGTCCCGCTTCAGCTGCTTGCCGGTGGTGCGGGTGTAACGCTCGTGCACCGTACGGCTGCTTCTCGAGGTGAAGGCCAGCCCGCCGCTGAGGTCGGCGGCCGTGGTGGTGATGCCGATCGGGGCCGGGGCGAGCGCCGCGGCGCCGCCGCGGTCGACGCCGAAGCTGAGCCGGCCGGCGTCGTCGAGGCCGAGCCGGGCGGCGACGGCGCCGCCCGGCCCGGTCACGGTCCAGTTCGTCGCGGCCTGTGCCGGGGACGGCACGGCCAGAGGAGTGGCGGTCAGCACAAGACCGAACACAAAGGACAACGTCCGCATAGGTTCGGACTATAGATGAACACCTATCTGTGGGGCAGCTGATGCCGCGACCGGGATTCCGCGGTCAGGCCGTTTCTCGTGTGCGGCGCGGCGGAGGACGGCTTCAGCGAGGCGCGTCCGGTGACGGGCAGGGTGAGCGTGCTCCGCGCGAGATCCACGTTGACGGTGGCACCGGTGTTCGGCGCCTCGGTGAACTCCGGATCGCTCTGGGTCAGGATCAGGCCCAGCGTGTGCCCGGCCGGCACGGTCGCGTCGTATGCATCGACCGGCACGGTGATCCAGTACCACCGGTCCGCCCGCAGCGGCGTGGTGAAGCGCAGGGACACGTGGTGCGCGGCATCCTGCCAGCCGCGGGTGAGCACGGCGTGGTCCGTGGTGACCACCCGCTCCGCGACGTCGAAATAGCAGGCGTCGTCCGCGGCCGTCGACTCGCCCCAGCACGACTCGGTGTCCAGCGTCCGTACGCCCTCGCCCCGGTCGTACTGCACGCGCGTGGCCGTGCCGTAGTCCACGAGTCGGGCCGTGAGCTGGGTGGTCGGCCGGTCCACGCGGACGCGCAGCCGCACCGAGGGTGAGCCCGAGATGCGCAGCGGGGCGGTCAGCGGCCCGTACCGCAGCGCCAGGCGGCCCGGCACGTCGGCGGCCGGGTCCGCCACGGCCCGGTCCTCGGTGAGCGAGGCGTCGGTGTACGCCGCGGTCCCGGAGCCGAGCCGGACGGTCACCGGGCGCGTGCCGGGCAGCGGCCAGTCCCGGGCCTCGGTGAAGGTGCCGGGAGCGGTCTCCACGGTGGCCCGCGGCTCCCGCTCGACCCCGTTGCGCAGGCCCTGCAGCCAGCGGTCGAACCAGCGGTGCAGGGTGTCGACCCAGGCGCCGCGGCGCACGTCGAACGGGTCCACATGTCCGGTCTGGTGCAGCCAGATCTTGCGCGGCACCCCGGCGTCGGCGAGCTCGTCCCACCACCGCGCGAACTGGTTGGTGGTCACGTTCAGGTCGTTGACGCCGTGCACCACGAACACGCTCGCACGCACCTTCGACGCCGCCGGGCGGTAGTCGCGGGCGCGCCAGAACCCGTTGTAGTCACCGGTCTCGTCGGCGCTGTCGTGTGCCAGCGACTCGGTCACCGCGGCGCACTGCGCGATCCGGTCGCTCACCACCGACTGCAGGTAGTTCGGGTAGCCGGAGGCGCGCAGGGAGCCGTTGTAGCGCATGTAGTCGTACCAGCTGGAGATCGCGGAGATGGGCACGATCGTCTCGAGCCCCGGTACGCCGGTGGCGGCGACGCCGTTGGCGATCGAGCCGTCCCACGACTTGCCGATCATCCCGACCTTGCCGGTGGTCCACCCGGCCGCCGACACCGGGCTGCCGTCCGCGGCGAACGCGGGTGCCCGGCCGTTCAGCCAGTCGATCACGGCCTCGGCGCCGGCCACCTCGTGCGGTCCGCCGACGTCCTCGCAGCCGGTGGAGCGGTTCGTGCCGGTCAGGTCGACCGCGGCGAAGGCGTACCCGCGCGGCACGAAGTAGTTGTCGTAGAACAGCGGAGCCTTGGTGATGACGCCGTTCTCGTCGTACTCCTTCAGCTCGCCCTCGTTGCCCCGGCCGCAGCACGCGTAGTAGGGCGAGGCATCCATGATCACCGGGACCTTGACCCCGGGCCCGGTGCGCGGGCGCACGAGGTCGACCGCCACCCGGTCGGGCGAGCCGTCCTCGTCGGCGTCGTCCGAGGTCTGCACCCAGACGCTCTCGCGGACTGCGTCGGCGTAGTCGTAGACGGGCACGGTCTCGGTGCCACGGACGTACGGCCTGCCGCCGCCCGGCGAGGCGTACGCGGGCGCCGGCGCGGCGACGACCGCGACCAAACAGGCCAGAAGCAGGCGCGGTAAGGCAAGGGGCATGGGAGTCCTTTCGCTGATGGAACAGACATCCACGCCATTCGATCGTGGGGAGCCCTCCAGCGGAAGGTGCGCCGCCGCGTCACCTGCCGGAAACGGACAGGTGTGAAAGATCTTCGGCTCGGGTAAGCGGCGACCGACTGCACAGGAGGTGCCATGGGCGTGTTCGCTGCTGAGGGGCCCGGGGTCAGGCTCGATCTCGACGTCTTCGACTACCTCATCCTCGTCATCTACTTCGCGACGGTCCTGGGTATCGGGTTCGCCGCCCGAAGAGCCATCAGCACCAGCGCCGACTTCTTCCTGTCCGGCCGGTCCATGCCCGCCTGGGTCACCGGGCTCGCGTTCGTCTCCGCCAACCTGGGGGCGCTCGAGATCATCGGCATGGCCGCCAACGGCGCCCAGTACGGCCTGATGACCCTGCACTACTACTGGATCGGCGCCGTGCCGGCCATGGTGTTCCTCGGCATCGTGATGATGCCGTTCTACTATGGCTCCAAGGTGCGCAGCGTCCCCGAGTTCCTGCGGTTGCGCTTCAACCGCCCCACGCACCTGCTGAACGCCACGATCTTCGCCATCGCCCAGGTGCTCATCGCCGGCGTCAACCTGTACGCCCTGGCCCTGATCCTCGACGCGCTGCTCGGCTGGCCGCTGTGGGCCTCCATCGTCATCGGCGCCGCGATCGTGCTCACGTACATCACGATCGGCGGGCTCTCCTCGGCCATCTACAACGAGGTGCTGCAGTTCTTCGTCATCCTCGCGGGCCTGCTGCCCATCACCATCGTCGGCCTCGTCAAGGTGGGCGGCATCAACGGGCTCTTCGACGCCGTCCGCGACAGCAAACTGGGCGACGCGGCGCTGCACACCTGGCAGGGCACGGCCGCCTCGGACAACCCGCTCGGCGCCAACTGGATCGGCATCGTCTTCGGTCTCGGATTCGTGCTCTCGTTCGGCTACTGGACCACGAACTTCGCCGAGGTGCAGCGCGCGCTGTCGGCCAAGGACATGAGCGCGGCCCGGCGTACGCCCATCATCGGCGCGTTCCCGAAGCTGCTCATCCCGATCATCACGGTGATCCCCGGCCTGATCGCCATCGTCACCGTCAAGGGTCTCGGCGCCAAGACCGGCGATCTGACGTACAACAACTCGATCCCGCTGCTCATGCGCGACCTGCTGCCCAACGGCGTGCTCGGCGTCGCGGTGACCGGCCTGGTCGCCTCGTTCATGGCCGGCATGGCCGCCAACGTCAGCGGCTTCAACACCGTCTTCACGTACGACCTGTGGCAGTCGTACGTGCGCAAGGGTCGCTCCGACGACTACTACCTGCGGGTCGGCCGGATCGCCACCATCGCCGGCATCATCATCAGCATCGGCACCGCGTTCATCGCGGCCGGCTACGACAACATCATGAACTACATCCAGGCGCTGTTCTCGCTGATCAACGCGCCGCTGTTCGCGACGTTCATCGTCGGCATGTTCTGGAAGCGGATGTCGGCCTGGGCCGGCTTCTGGTCGCTGCTGCTGGGCACGCTGTCGTCGCTCACGCTGTACCTGCTCTACCTGGCCGACGTCGTGAAGTTCAACTCCGACCTCGAGGAGAGCTTCTGGGGCGCGGGCCTCGCTTTCGTCACCGCGGTCGTGGTCGCCGTGATCGTCACCCTGGTCACCCACCCGAAGCCGGAGAACGACCTGCGCGGCCTCGTCTACGGCCTGGCGGGCACCTCGACCTCGGGCGAGGCGGTCCTCGCCGCCGACAAGGTCTGGTGGCGCAACCCGGTCCTGCTCGGCGGCATCGCCGTCGTGCTGGCCTTCTTGCTGTACATCCCGGTCTGGTGACCGGCGGACGGGAGGACTTGTCATGGCTGAGGAAGTGAACCGTCCGAAGGACGAGCTGCTCGGGGAGACCGAGGAGGTGGAGAAGCGGTCCGCGGCCGCCCGCCTCTTCGACGTGCGCCGGGTCATCGGCGGCCTGTTCGTCGTGTACGGCGTGATCGTCGGCCTCATGGGGCTCTTCGAATCGGGCAAGGACATCGACAAGGCGCAGGGTGTCCGGATCAACCTCTGGATGGGCCTGTCGATGCTGGTGCTGGGCCTGCTCTTCCTGCTCTGGCTGTGGTGGCGCCCGACCGTCGTGCCGTCGGCCGAGGAACTGCGCGAGGAGGGCGAGACCAGGCCGGAGGGCTGAGGGCCGCGGCTCAGAAGGCAGGCTGGACCTGGAACGAGCTGTCGGCCGTGAACGCCTCCGAGCCGTCCGGTTCGTCGATGTAGAGGTCGGTGCCGCGCCGGTGGATCAGGTGGTTCGGGTAGTTCTTGGAGCTCAGCCATACGGTCCCGGCCGGCAGGCCCGGCTGCGGGCAGAACGTGGCGTCGTTGCGGAAGAGGTCCGAGTCCTCCGTGCCGTCGAAGCGCAGCCGGTAGTCGAAGTGGCGCAGGTACCGCCCGTCCGGGCCGCGGAACGAGAAGCACGCGGGATCGGCCAGGCCGGGGCCCGCGACCAGCACCATCCGCTCGTCCGGCGCCAGAGCGGCGAAGCCGTTCGCCGAGGTCAGGTGGGTCTCCGGGTCGTCGAGCGGGGACAGCAGCCACGACCCGGCGGCCAGCCGGGCCGGTGCCGGGCTCGACGGCGCGGCCGAGAGCTGTGCCGGCGCCACGACCGGGGCCGGCGGCTCCGGCTCGCCGGTGGTGGCGCGCCAGACGCCGTACGCGGCGGCCAGGACCGCGACGACCGCCGCGCACACGAGCGCGGTGACAGCGGGCGGGGTGCGGGTGAGCAGGCCGGGCCGCGGTTGCCGCGCGTCGGCCCCGCCGCGTCCGTAGACGGTGCCGGCGGGGCGCGGTGGTTCGGGTGCCTGGCCGGTCATCGTGTCCCTTCTCCGGGTGTTCCACCGGGGCCGGAGGCAGAGTACCGGGCCGTCGCGGCCACTGAACGGCAACCCGGGCGGGCCGTTTGATGGAGAAACCGGTGCCGCTCGGGTGCGGCTCGGTTGCACCGCTACCCGGGACCTTTCAGTAGGGACACCATGCTTCCGATACTCAGGGGCATGGAACCCGTCGCCTCAGTAAGCCTCGCCGGCGGAGCGTCACCACGCCCCGCCGGCTGGCAGATGCAGCTTCGTGTTGACTATGTGGTCAACAAGGTCATGCAGACGCATCGCGGCCAGTCCGAGGATGCGGTTGCGCAGGCCATCAACGATCAGCTCCGCAGTGTCGGCGTCGTGCCGAACGGCCGGCAGATCGCCCAGTACGCGGCGGCAATCAGTCAGTTGCCGCTGCTCCCGCCCAACAACCGGTCCGCTTGAGGCCCGCGGTTCCCCGCCGGCCCGCCGTCAGCGGGCGGGGAACCGCAGGATCCGGTCGTCGCCGTCGCGGACGTCACCGCGGCCGTCGGTGTTGGACGTGGTGAGCCACAGCGCGCCGTCCGAGGCGACGGCCACGGTCCGCAGCCGGCCGTAGCGTCCGGAGAACTCGGCCCGTGGCTCGCCGCCGCCCAGCGGCACGGTCCACAGCCGCTCCCCGCGCAGCGCCGCGACGTACAGCGTGTTCCCGGCGACAGCCGCGCCCGAGGGTGACGCCTCGTCGGTGCTCCATGTGACGAGGGGGTTGACGTACCGGCTGTCGTCGCTCGTGCCCTCGACCTCCGGCCAGCCGTAGTTCCGGCCCGGCTCGATCTTGTTGATCTCGTCGAAGCGGTTCTGGCCGAACTCGACGGCGTACATCGTCTTGTCGGCCGACCAGGCGAGCCCCTGCACGTTGCGGTGTCCCAGGCTCCAGACCGGTGAGCCCGCGCGCGGGTTGCCCGGCGCCGGCTCGCCCTCGGGCGTCAGCCGCAGGATCTTGCCGTTGGTGTCCCCCGGGTTCTGCGACGCGGAACGGTTCCCCGCGTCGCCCGTACCCGCATAGAGCATGCCGTCCGGGCCGAAGGCGATCCGGCCGCCGTTGTGGATGCCGGCCTTGTCGATGCCGTCGAAGATCACCTCGGGCGTGGCGTCGCTGCCCAGCTTGAAACGCACGATCCGGTTGTCGTCCGCCGCGGTGTGGTACGCGTACACCCAGCGGGTCCGGGCGTGGTCCTTCGCTACCGCCAGGCCGAGCAGGCCGCCCTCGCCCGCGGCGGCGACGCCGGGCACCCGGTACACCTCGCGGGGCTCGCCGCCACCGGGCGAGACCTGCAGCACGCGCGCGCTGTCGCGCTCGGCCACGAGCGCGGTGCCGTCGGGGAGGAAGGCGAGTCCCCACGGCGCCGTGAGGCCGGTCGCGACGGTCTGCGGCGCCCGGAGGTCCGGGGTGCCGCCGGTGGCCGAGGGGGCCGCCGAGGCGGTGGCCGAGGACGACGGCACGGCCGGCGCGGAGGGGGCCGCCGGCGTGCCCCCGCCGTCGCCCGAACAGGCGGTGAGCAGGGCGGCGCTCGCCGTGGCGACGGCCATTGTCCAGCGCGAGGCGGAAATCATCCGTTCAGCCTGCCTGCGCCGCCTGTGAGAAAACTGAACATTCGCCGGGGCCGGTCCTTGACACGGCATCGGGGGCTGGGGAGGGTCCACACACGACCTTCCCACCCATGGAGGCCTCCACCATGACACCAGCCCGCTGGGCGACCGCCTGCGCGCTCTCCCTCGTGACCGCGGTCGGCGCGGTCCTTCCCGGGGTCGCGCCGGCCGCCGCGGCTCCCGCCGAGGACACCCTCGGCGTGTACGTCGGCACCCTCGACGCCGCACAACTCGAAAGGCTGCGCGGCGCCGGCATCGACCACGACGAGAGCGCGGTGCGAGCCGCCGCGAACGGAAAGACAGCCGTCGAGACGATCCTCGGACGGCAGCAGGCCGACCGGCTCATCGCCGCCGGCGTGCCCCTGACCCCCAAGCGCAGCACGGCCCGCATGCGCGCCGAGGCCGCCGCCGCGCCGACGGTCTTCCGGCCGTACGAGGGCAAGGGCGGCCTGCGCGAGGAGCTGGCCGCCACGGCCGCCCGCAACCCGCGCCTGGCCAAGCTCGTGACCATCGGGCGCACGCTCAAGGGCGTACCCATCCAGGCCGTGAAGGTGACCCGCGACGCGCGGGTCGTCCCCGACGGGCGCCGCCCGGCGGTGCTCTACGCCGGCGCGCAGCACGCCCGGGAGTGGATCACGCCGGAGATGAACCGGCGTCTGCTGCACCACATGATCGACGAGTACGGCACGGACCCCGCCATCACCCGGATCCTCAACACCACCGAGCTGTGGTTCGTGCCGGTCGCCAACCCGGACGGCTACGACTACACGTTCACCGAGGGCCACCGCCTGTGGCGCAAGAACCTGCGCGACAACAACGGCGACGGGCAGATCACGGCCGGCGACGGCGTCGACATCAACCGCAACTTCGCCGAGAAGTGGGGCTACGACAACGAGGGTTCGTCGCCCGACCCGGCCAGCGAGACCTATCGCGGCTCCGGGCCGAACTCGGAGCCGGAGACCAAGGCCCTCGACGCCCTCTTCAAGCGGGTCGGATTCGAATTCCTCGTCAACTACCACTCGGCCGCGGAGCTGCTGCTCTACGGCATCGGCTGGCAGGTGAACACGCCCAGCCCCGATGACGAGATCGCCGTCGCCCTGGCCGGTGACGACGCCCACCCGGCGGTGCCCGGCTACGACCCGGACCTGTCCGCGGAGCTGTACACCACCAACGGCGACACCGACTTCCACGCCCAGGTGCGCACCGGCACCATCGGTTTCACCCCGGAGATGAGCACCTGCGAGACGGTCTCCGCGCTGGACCCGGACGACCGGTGGGACCCGGCCGACTGCGAGAGCGGCTTCAACTTCCCGGACGACGAGAAGCTGATCCAGGACGAGTTCCTCAAGAACCTGCCGTTCGCGCTGTCGGTCGCGCAGTCCGCGAAGGACCCGGCCAACCCGGTGTCGTCGGTCGGCCGCAGCACGCCCGACCTGGCGGTGGACGCCTTCGGCACCTCGTACGGCTCGCGCCAGCAGGTCGCCGTCACCGCCAAGCGCAGCCTGGGGGCCGTCACCCTGCACTACTCGGTCAACGGCGGCCGTGCGCGCACCGCCCGTACCGCGGAGTGGAAGGGCGGCGAGCGTTACGGCGACGGCCTCGACAAGTACTTCGCCGAGCGGCGGGGCACGGTCCCGTGGGCCCGCCCCGGCGACAAGGTGAAGGTGTGGTTCACCGCCCGCAAGGGCCGTGCCACGGTCACCTCGGCCGACTTCACGTACACGGTCGCGAAGAAGATCGGTGGTGACGTGCTGGTGATCGCCGCCGAGGACGTCACCGGCGTCTCGCCGGCGGCCACCGACGGCGCGACCAGCGCCCGGTACGCCGACGAGCACGTGGCCTCGCTGCGCAAGGCGGGCTACTCGGCGGACGTCTACGACATCGACACGAACGGCCGGGCCGCGCCGCACCCGCTCGGCGTGCTGTCGCACTACAAGGCCGTCGTGTGGGAGACCGGCGACGACATCATCCCGCGTGCCCCCGGACAGCCCGCCGGCACGGTGGCCCGCTCGGCGCTGGAGACCGAGCTCGCCGTGCGCGACTACCTCAACGAGGGCGGCAAGCTGCTGCTCGGCGGCAAGTACGCCGGCTTCGCCCAGGCCGCGAACGGCGCCTACCGGTACCTTCCGGACGGTCCGGGGGAGTGCACCGACCCGGCCGACCCCGCCTGCCTGCAGCTGTTCAACGACTTCCAGCAGTACTGGCTGGGGGCGTACTCGTACGTGGACGAGGGCGGCGCCGGCGCGGACGGCAAGCCGTACCCGCTGACCGGATCGGCCGGCGCGTTCGAGGGCTACACCGGCACGGCCGCCGAGAGCCACACCGCGGCGTTCCTGTCCACCTCGAGCTTCCTGCCGCCGGCGCAGTTCCCGCAGTTCGCGGACTCGGTGGCACCACTCGACTGGAAGCTGCCGGGCGCGGCGCCGTACGACCCGTACGACGGCGACTGGTATCTGTGGAGCGGTCAGGCCGACACCGCGTACAAGCGGCTCACCAAGACGATCGACCTGTCCGGCGCGCAGACCGCGCGGCTCAAGTTCCGCACGTCGTTCGACATCGAGCCGAACTGGGACTTCATGTTCGTCGAGGCGCATGTGGCGGGCTCCGACGACTGGACGACCCTGCCGGACGCCAACGGGCTGACCACGACGAACACCGGCGACAGCTGCCAGTCGGAGATCGCCGGCCTGCACCCGTTCCTCGCCCACTACCAGAGCCCCGACTGCACGCCGACCGGCACGACGGGCACGTGGAACGCGGCCACCGGCGCGAGCGGCGGCTGGAAGGAGTTCGACGCCGACCTGTCCGCGTACGCGGGTAAGCAGGTCGAGGTCTCCATCACGTACATGTCCGACTGGAGCACCCAGGGCCTGGGCGTCTTCCTCGACGACGTCCGCGTGGAGACCGGCGGGACGGTCGCGCAGCAGACGTCGTTCGAGAGCGACCTCGGCGGCTGGACGGTGGCCGGACCGCCGCCCGGCTCCGGGCCTAACAGCAACGACTGGACGCGCAGCAAGCTGGCGTTCGACTCCGGCGCGGCGGTCACCACGAAGGACAGCGTCTACCTGGGCTTCGGCCTGGAGGCGCTGCCGCAGGCCGACCGGGACGCGCTGATCAAGCGCGCCATGAAGCACCTCTTTCGGAGGTAACTAGCCCGAACCGCTCACCGCGCCGCGCGTCTCGTCCCAGGATGAGGCGCGCGGCGCGCTGCCGTGCAGGGCGGAGAACTTGAGCGGTGCGTGCAACCTCCCGGCCGGTCGTGGCCGCGTTCCTGGCTGTCTTGATGGCGACCACGGCAGCGGGCCCGGCCCGCGCCGCGCGGGCCGGCCTGTCCGGGTGGAAGCCGTGCGCCGAGGACCGCACCGCGCAGTGCGCGACCATGACGGCGCCGGTGGACTGGGCGAACCCGTACGGCCCGTCGGTGCGCATCGCGCTGGCCCGCCGCCCCGCCACCGACCCGGCGCACCGCATCGGCACCCTGATCGTCAACCCGGGCGGCCCCGGCGGCTCCGGCGTCGACTTCGCCCTGGACAGCCCGTGGTTCTTCAGCCCGCAGCTGCGCCGCCGCTTCGACATCCTCGGCTTCGACCCCCGCGGGGTCGCCCGCAGCAGCCCGGTGCGCTGTTCGGCGGCGTTGCTCGCCGCCGGGCCGTCCGTCGCGATCTCCACTTCCCGGGGGTACGGCGCAACCGTCGCCTACAACCGCAGGCTCGCGGCTGACTGTGCACGGCTCAGCGGCCCCGTCTTCGGCCACGCCGACACGCTGAGCGTGGCCCGGGACATGGACGCGATCCGTGCCGAGCTCGGCGAGCGGACGATCAGCTTCTACGGCGTCTCGTACGGCACCCTCCTCGGCGCCCAGTACGCCGAGCGCTACCCGGCCCGCGTCCGAGCCCTGGCGCTCGACAGCGTGATGGACCACAGCGCCGGCACGGAGGCCTTCCTCACCACCGAGACGGCCGCCGCGCAGGACTCCTTCGACGAGTTCGCCGCCTGGTGCGCCCGCAGCACCGAGTGCGCGCTGCACGGCCGCGACGTCCGTACGGTCTGGGCCCGCCTGCTGGACCGCGCCCGCCGCGGCGTGCTCTCCGACCCGTACGACCCGTCCTACCGGCTGACCGAGTACGACCTGCTCAGCGTGGCGTTCGGCTCCTTCTACGACCCGCAGTGGCACGCGCTGGCCGCGTACCTGCTCGAGGCGGCGGCGAACGGCCGCTCCCGCCGCACCCGCGAGGCGTTCACCGAGGTCGAGCACAGCTTCCCGGCGGTGTTCTGCGACGACTGGTCGATGCCGCTCGCCGGCTGGCCCGGCCTGCGCGACCGGCTCGCCGCCCTGGCCGCCCGCAACCCGCAGATGCCGGTGTCCCCGCTGGCGCTGACCTCGGTCACGGGCTGCCTGGGCTGGCCCCTCCCGGCGGACAACCCGCAACGCACGCCGGCGCTGCTGCGCACCGGCCCGGTCCTGCTCATCAACGCCCGGCACGACCCGGCCACCCCGTACGCCTGGGCCCGCACCGTCGCCACCCAGCTGGGACCGCGGGCGTCGCTGGTCACCTACGACGGCTGGGGTCACACGGTGTACGGCCGCAGCGCCTGCGTGACCGCGGCGGTGGACCGCTACCTGCTGACCGTACGGCCGCCGGCCGCAGGGTCGTCGTGCCCGGCGGTGGAGCCGGAGCCCGCGGGCGTCGGTAAGCGTCCCACCGCGCCGGCGGCTGACCTTCGTGGCCGGCTGACTTCGCGCGTGGCCGGCTGACTTCGCGGCCGGCTGACCAGCGTCCTGCGACGCCGCGGGCATGCGTTCCGCCGGTCGTGGCGGCGACGTGCGCCCCATCGTTCCGCCGGTCGTGGCGGCGACGTGCGCCCCATCGTTCCGCCGGCCGTGGCGGTGACGTGCGTCCCATCGTCGTGGCACGCGGCGTCCGGGCGCGCGGAGTATCGTTAGCCTAGCTAACTACACTCGGCAGCGAGGAGGGCGCCTCTTGAGCCGCCGCGCGCCCAAGGCGTCCATCGACCCGGACACCCGCAAGACCTGGCTCCGGCGGGCCCTGCCGCTCGTCAAGGCCCACCGCGCCCTGCTGATCACCTCGCTGGTGCTGTCCTTCGCCGGCCTGGTCGTGCAGGTGCAGATCCCCAACCTGGTCCGCATCGGCATCGACCGGGCCGTCGTGGACCGCACCGCCCAGCTGTCCACGTACGTGTGGTGGATCGTCGCCTTCGCCGTGCTCCAGGGCGTCATCAACTATCTGGCCCGGCTCTACCTGCTGCGCACCGCGTACGAGCTCGAGTACGACCTGCGCAACATCGTCTACGCCCACCTGGCCCGGATGCCGTTCGGCTTCTTCGACCGGGTGCAGTCCGGCGAGCTCATGTCGCGGTCCGGCTCGGACATCCGGGCCGTGCAGATGTACCTGTCCTTCGGGCCGTCGATCATCGTCCAGTGCCTGATCGCCGTGGTCGCATTCGGGCTGATGCTCTCGATCAACGTCCCGCTCGCCATCGTCGCGATGGCCACCATGCCGGTCATCGGCTTCCTCGGCGTCGGCATGCGCAAGGCGATCTTTCCGGTGTCGTGGCTCATCCAGGCCCGGCTGGCCCGGCTCGCCACGGTGGTCGACGAGAACATCCAGGGCGTACGCATCGTGAAGGCGTTCGCCGCGGAGGGGCGCCAGCTGCGGACGCTCGCCGAGTCCGCGGACGAGGTGCGGTGGGCGTACCTGCAGGACGCCCGCATCCGCAGCCGCTGGAACCCGGTGCTCGACAACCTGCCCCGCCTCGGTCTGGCGCTGGTGCTGCTGGTCGGCGGGCTCATGGTGATCCGCGGCGAGACCACGGTCGGCACGATCGTCGCGTTCAACTCGTACGTGCTCATGCTCCAGCCACCGTTCCGCATGCTCGGCATGATGATCATGCTGGGCCAGCGCGCCTCGGCGTCGGCCCGGCGCATCTACGAGATCCTCGACACCCCCAGCGAGATCGTCGACGCTCCGGACCCGGTGGACGTGCGGCTGCGGGGCGACGTGCGCTTCGAAGCGGTACGGTTCGCATACCCCAACGGCACGCTCGCCCTCGACGGCCTGGACCTGCACGTCAGCCCCGGCGAGACGGTCGCGGTCGTGGGCGCCACGGGCAGCGGCAAGTCCACGCTGGGCCGCCTGCTCGCCCGCTTCTACGACGTGACGTCGGGCCGCGTCACGATCGACGGCCACGACGTCCGTACGCTGCGCCTCGCGAGCCTGCGCGACCAGGTCGGCATCGTGCCGGACGAGCCGTTCCTGTTCTCCCTCTCCCTGCACGACAACATCGCCTACGGCCGCCCCGGCGCCACCCGCGCCGAGGTGGAGGACGTGGCCCGGGCGGCCGGCGCCGACGACTTCATCCGCCGGCTGCCGCAGGGCTACGACACCGTGGTGGGCGAGCGCGGCTACACCCTCTCGGGCGGCCAGCGCCAACGCGTCGCCATCGCCCGCGCGCTCCTGGTGAACCCTCCCATCCTGGTCCTCGACGACGCCACCAGCGCGATCGACGTGACCGTCGAGCAACGCATCCACGGCTCGCTCCGCGACCGGATGAGCGGCCGCACGACGCTGATCGTCGCCCACCGCCTCTCCACGATCGGCCTCGCGGACCGGGTGATCCTCATGGAGTCGGGCCGGGTGACGGCGGACGGCACGCACGAGTCACTGCTCGCGACCGAGCCCCGGTACAGCCGGGTGCTCGCCACCCTCACCACCGACGACACCGACGACACCGACGACGCGGATGCTGCGGAGGTCGCGGCATGAGCTTGTTCGGCGGCGGGTTCGGGGGCTTCAACGCCGGCGGGCGGCCCTCGGTCGGGGCGGCCGGGCGCAAGGGCAACGGCCTGCCGTTCGCCGGCGTCCCCTCCGACCTGGCCGAGGGTGTGGCGAAGCTCGAGGCGCGCGAACCCGACCACGGCGACCCCCGGGTGAGCTTCGACCCGGTTGCCGACCGCGGCGGCCGGGTCACGCTCGGGCGGCTCGTGGCCGGGCGGCCGGGGCTGCTGCTCGCAGCCGTGCTCGCCGTGCTGGTGGAGACGCTGCTGCTGCAGGCCGGCCCGTTCCTGGTGCAGGTGGGCATCGACCACGGCATGGCCGGGCGGGACGTACGGGTGCTGGTGGGGGCGACCGTCGCCTTCGTGGCCGCTGTGCTGCTCACCGGGGTGGCCACCGCCGTCCGCATGCGCCAGAGCGGCCGGCTCGCCGCCTCCGCCACCCGCGACCTGCGGATCCGCATCTTCGCGCACCTGCAGCGCATGTCGCTGGACTACTACACCAGCGAGAAGGCCGGGGTCACCATGACCCGGATGACCTCCGATGTGGAGGCGCTGCAGAGCCTGCTCGCCGACGGCTTCGCCCAGTTCGGGATCCAGGCGCTGACGATGGTGCTGGTCACCGCCGTGCTGTTCCACTACAACGCGGAGCTGGCGCTGATCACCCTGCTGCTCATCGTGCCGCCGCTGACCGTGGCGTCGTTGTGGTTCCGGCGTGCGGCCGACCGCGGTTACAACCGGCAACGCGACACCATCGCCGCGATGTTCGCCGACCTGTCGGAGAGCCTCAACGGGGCGCGGGTGATCACGGCCCACAACCGGCAGGACCGCAACATCGTCGCGCACCGGGACGTCGTCGGCGCCTACCGGGACGCGAACGACTTCACCGGGCGGATCAACGCCGTCTACGGTCCCGGGACGTCGGCGATCGGCCTGCTCGGCATGGCGGCGCTGCTCCTGATCGGTGGCCGCATGGTGTTGCGCGGTTCGCTGAGCATCGGTGAGCTCACCGCCTTCGTGCTCTACCTCAACTCGTTCTTCCAGCCCGTGCAGCAGCTCGTCCAGCTCTACACGCAGTACCAGCAGGGCCGGGCCGCGGTGGGGAAGATCAACGGGCTGCTCGGCACGGCGCCGTCCGTCCGCCCGGCGCCCGGCGCGGTGGAGCTCCCGCCGGTCCGTGGCGAGATCGTGCTCGCCGACGTGACCTTCGGATACCTGCCCGATCGGCCCGTCCTCGAGCATGTGAACCTGACCATCCGGCCCGGCGAGACCATCGCCTGCGTCGGCCCCACCGGCGCCGGCAAATCGACGCTGGCCAAGCTGGTCACGCGGCTCTACGACCCGACCGGCGGCCGTATCCTCATCGACGGCCACGACCTGCGCGACGTGACGCTGGAGTCGCTGCGCCGGCAGATCGGCGTGGTGCCGCAGGAACCGTTCCTCTTCGCCGGGACGCTGCGCGACAACATCGCCTTCGCCCGGCCCGGCGCCTCCGACGCCGAGGTCTGGGCGGCCGTGGACGAGGTGGGCCTGCGTGACCTGGTGGAGCGCTCGCCGGAGGGCCTGCAGACCCCGCTGCACGAGCGTGGCCAGTCGGTGTCGTCGGGGGAGCGGCAGCTGCTCGCGCTGGCCCGGGCGTTCCTGGCCGAGCCGCGCGTGGTGGTGCTGGACGAGGCCACGTCCAGTCTGGACCTGCGCAGCGAGTTGCGGGTCGAGGCGGCGCTGGACCGGCTGCTGCAGGGGCGTACGGCGATTCTCGTCGCGCACCGGCTCTCCACCGCGATGCGCGCGGACCGGATCATCGTCGTGGACGATCACGGCATCGTGGAGTCCGGCAGCCACGAGGAGTTGGTCGCGGCCGGCGGCCGCTACGCCCGGATGTATGCCACCTGGGCAGCACACGGCACCGCTGATCACGCAGCGTGAGTAGCGTGTCCCGGGTTGTGCCGGGTGGCTGCTGCCGGTAGGCAGAGAGGGTCTGTCCACACTCTCTCTATCGCGCCGGAGGCACGATGCGGTTCTCTCTCGCGCTCGCCACCACGGTCACCCTGGCCATGACGACCGTCACACTGGCGCCGGCCAGCGCGAACGCCCACGCCACACCCAACGGTCCCACCGCGGCCGGCTTCGGCGGCGCCGTCTCGACCGTCGATACCACCGCCACCGCCGTCGGCCTGGACGTGCTGCGCCGAGGCGGCAACGCCGTCGACGCCGCCGTGGCCGCGGCCGCCACCCTCGGCGTCACCGAGCCCTTCTCCGCGGGCATCGGCGGCGGCGGCTTCTTCGCCTACTACGACGCCAAGCGCCGCACGGTCAGCACCATCGACGGGCGCGAGTCCGGCCCGGCCACGATGACCGAGAAGACCTTCATCGATCCGGCGGACGGCCAGCCGTACGACTTCCAGGAGGCCCGCGTCAGCGGCCTCTCGGTCGGCACGCCCGGCACCCTGGCCACCTGGGACGCGGCGGCCCGCAAGTGGGGCACCCGGCCGCTGGGCTCGCTGCTGCTGCCGGCCGCGAAGGTCGCCGACCGCGGCTTCCCCGTCGACGCCACGTTCCGCCAGCAGGTCGCGGACAACGCCGCGGCGTTCGCCCAGTTCGGATCGACGTCACGGATCTACCTGCCCGGCGGCGCGCCGCCGGCCGTCGGCTCGACCCTGCGCAACCCCGACCTCGCCGACACCTACCGGCTGATCGCCCGCCGCGGCACCGACGTGTTCTACCGCGGCCCTGTCGGCGCCGACATCGTCCGTACGGTGCAGCACCCTCCGGTCGTCGACAACCCGGGCGCCACCTGGGCGTACCCGATCCGGCCCGGCGACCTGCGCCTGTCCGACCTGGCCGGCTACCAGGTCCGCTACCCGGCGCCGACCAGGTCCGGCTACCGCGGCCTGACCGTGTACGGCATGTCCACGCCGTCCAGCGGTGGCACGGCGGTGAGCGAGGCGCTCAACATCCTCGAGAAGACGAACCTGTCCAAGGCGTCGACGACCCAGGCGCTGCACCGCTACCTGGAGTCGAGCGCGCTGTCGTTCGCCGACCGCAACCGCTACGTCGGGGCCTACACCCCGCAGTCCGTCCTGGACAAGCTGATCAGCGACGGCTGGGCGAGCCAGCGCGCTTGTCAGATCAAACCGGACCGCGCGCTGACCAAGCCGGTCCCGCCCGGCGACATCAACGCCACCGGGTGCACGCCCGCGCTGGTGGGCGGCCCGGTCGAGCAGGGGCAGAGCACGACCAACCTGACCGTGGCCGACCGCTGGGGCAACGTCGTCGAGTACACCCTGACGATCGAACAGACGGGCGGCAACGCCATGGTCGTGCCCGGCCGCGGCTTCCTGCTCAACAACGAGCTGACGGACTTCAACTTCACGGGTACGCAGGGCAGCGCGCCGGACCCCAACCTCCCCGGCCCGAACAAGCGTCCCCGCAGCTCGATGTCCCCGACGATCGTCCTCAAGGACGGCAAGCCGTTCCTGGCCGTCGGCTCGCCCGGCGGCGCCACGATCATCACCACGGTGCTGCAGATCCTGGTGAACCGCATCGACCTCGGTATGACCCTGCCCCAGGCGATGGCGGCCCCGCGCGCATCGCAGCGCAACAGCCCCGGCATCCAGGCCGAACCGGCGTTCCATCAGCAGTACGGCCCTAGCCTGGAGGCGCTGGGCCACACCTTCGGCCCGGACGTGGCGGAACTGGGAGCGGCCACCGCGATCGAGTTCACCCGCCACGGCGGCCTCATCGCGACAGCCGAGCCGGTCCGCCGAGGCGGCGGCTCAGCCGGCGTGGTCTGGCCGCGACACTGACAGTCTCAGCAGAGCCGGGCGGGCAGCGACCCGCCCGGCTCTCATCGCGTGGTTCAATCTTCGGCGGACAGCGCGCCCTGTCCGCCGAGTTCTCCACGCCAGTGCAATGCCCTCACACCTACAGTGGCTTGCACGCCCACACCCATTGCCGACCGTTGCACGTCGAGCAGAACGTCGCTCCTTGCTGGGAGCGAACGCCCACGGCGAGAGCTGTCGCGGTCGTGGACGGCTTGATGTGCTCGGCGGAGCAAGCTGGGCACTCAACCGCGTTGTAGCCCTGTGGCGGGGACTGCGGGTCGGCGCCCGGACCAGGGGTCAACACGTCATCCATGGCATCATCCTCTCACCTGCGGCCCGATCCGCCGCATGACCTGCAGGCCACCTGCACATGCTGGGTGCGGGTGACGCCACCCCTGCCGCCGCAAGCCCCGCAGGTCACCATCGTTTTGCCGGTGCGCCGCTGCCCGCTGCCACCGCATCGCGTGCAGCCGTCGAGACGCTGGACCTGTTCCATCCTGCTGCCCTTGCCGCCGCAGGTGCGGCAGATGCCTCCGCCTGCTGCACCGCAAGCTGGAACGGCGATTCGGGCGCAGCCGATGCCGGGACGATCAGTCAGAACGGTCAGGCTGGCCGGAAGTGGGCAGCGCTGTGGGAATCGCATGTGATCCTCCAATGCCGATACTCTGGCTGGGATTGCCAAGCGTGCAAATAAGGACGTGCGGCTTCCGGACCCATTAGTCGCCGAAGCGCATTCCGAAGGGTGCCCAGTCTCGATGTCGAGGCTGGGAATGTCGTCAACTCGAGCCGTGCTGGAACGTCGAACCAGAAGCATGAGATTCGGGACACGTCATCGTCGCGCCGCATACGGGGCGCCATCGCTGTATGAAGCGGAATGTCAGCAGGCCACCAAGAAATCCTGCCGAGAACGCAAGGGTGACTGATAACAATAAGTACAAGCTCACATCATCCCTCTCTGTGCGGACGTGCGGCGGGATGAGATGACGCTACGATCGGACGGCAATCGAAGGAACTGACTGGCGATGCGGGTGGTCGGTGGTCTACGGGACCTGGATCTGGGGGGACTTATGGCACGTGGACGCGCAACCCTGACCCGGGGTCAGGGTTCCCGGTCCATCGGTCTGGTGTCCGGGTTCGTCCTCAAGCTCGCGAGGGAATCGACTGGGCTGACACAGGACAAGCTTGCCGAAGAGCTGACCGTCGGTGTGCATACGGTGCAAGGATGGGAGTCCGGTCGTCGCCCGCTCTCCGCAGTCAATGCCGGTGAGCTGATCTCGCTCTGCGCCCGATTGACTCGGCTCGGCGCACCCGGGTCGACGGGCCGATGTCTTCTCGAAGCGATCGAGGCGGATCGGGTCTTGGCGACCGGCATCGAGGCGGGCCCACGATGGATCGATCCCAGAATTCACCCGCTTGCTGACAGTGTCCATCGGTGGACAATCACCAACCTGGTCACATGGCCGATCGTAGGAAAGATGCCGTAGCACTTGCACGAATTTTCGCGTAAGGCGTCTCGGCGGGGGCCGGTCCCTGCGCAGCCGATGCTCGGGGCCGAGGAGCGAATGCGCTTCTTCGATCATCTCCAAACCGTCGCCATGCGCGCTCACCATGGAAGAGAAAGCCTCTTGCGGAGGCAAGCGGTGTACCTCCTGGGCTTCGATGGCAGGCCGCAGGTCGTTGACTGGCTCCGTTGCGAGTGGAATCGAGCCGGCCGTCACCGGGTTGATCCCGAGAACCTCACAGGGCTTTTGGAGGCTCGTTCGGCTTCCGTCGCGTTGGCGCTCGCGGGAGACAGCACTCACTTACACGACTTCGTCGACCACATGACCAGGGGTCGCGCCGAAGTCGCAAATCTGAACTACTGGGCGTACTGGATCGGTGAGCTGGGCGAAGTGCGAACCGATGATCACTTTATGGCGGATGCCGATACTCGGTTGTGGACCGGTGCGCGGCTGCTGCCTCACCTGGTGAGACGATTGCGGCCGAACTCACCTCATCTGCCGTTGAATCTATGCACCCTCCATTCGCTGATCGCCTCCCGGCCCGCATTGCTCAAAGGGCCGACAGGATTCCGCGGATCCTTTGCTGAGACTCTGGATGAGCTTTCGTCTGCCGCGGACCTGAGCAGGACCGGCCACGATCATCTTGCAGGTCTTCAGTACGCCGCGCGCATGGCTGACCGATAGAAAGGGGACGACGTGCCTCATGACGCCGAAGCAATCGCGGTGTTCGGCTACGAGCTCGGGTTGTTGAAGCGGATTCGGCGATCGGGGTGGTGGCATGCAGGCGTGCGCGATCCCGAGTCCGTCGCCGAACACACGATGAGGGCGGCGCAGCTGGCGGCGATCATCGCGGCCGAGGAGGGCGCCGATCCCTCGCGTGCCGCCTTTCTTGCCCTGTGGCACGACAGCCAGGAGACGCGAACCGGTGACCTACCGCATACCGCTGGCGCCTACCTCGCGAAGCCCGATCCGAGCAAGATCACCAGCGACCAGACTGAGAACCTGCCTGAGAAGAGCCGGCAGAGCATCCGCCGGGCGGTCGAGGAGTACGAGTCCCGGGAGACTCTCGAGTCGCTGTGTGCGAAGGACGCCGACAAGCTGGAGATGCTTCTGCAGGCGGTGGAGTATCGCGACGTCGGCGTGCATCGGGTCGAGGGGTGGATCGAATCGGCGCGAAAGGATCTCAAGACCGGGACGGGCCGGCGGATCGCTGAGGCGGCGACCACAGTGTCGCCGCTCGCGTGGCGGAATCGATGACCGCCGGGCGGGCCGCCACCCGCCCGGCTCTCACGCCGTCAGCGCGATCGTCAACGCACCCGCCGCCACCAGCACGGCAGCCCACAACTTGTCCACATTGAACCAGGCCCGTCGAAGCACATTCAGCCCCACGAACTCATACACCAGCACAGCGCACCCAGCCATCACCGCGAACATCGCGATCGTGTGGACCCCGGCGGCGAGCAAGCCCTCGAGGGCTCCGGCCGGGGCCGCTGCCATCGTGTGGCCCATGTGCGGGCCCGCGGCCATCGGAGTCGTCGCGAGCACTGGGAGGAGCATCAGACCGGCGCCGTGCGCCGCGGACATGAGGAAGGACCAGCCGGCGAGCTGGGCCTGTGACAGTCGCATGCCCGCCCACCGGAAGTGCCGTTCGGACAGCAGGCGCCACAGGCCGAAGCCGACCAGGAGCACCCCGCCCGTGATGGCCACGACGTTGCCGGCCACGGCCGACTGGGTGGCCGACACGACCGCCGCGACGATCGCCACCGAGGCGAGGTGCCCGGCGGCGATCGGGGGCAGCGACCGCAGGAGCACCGTACGGCTGCTTTCCTGCATGCCGCGGGCCACCGCGAACAGCCAGCCCATCGCGGGGTTGAGGCCGTGGAAGGCGCCGAGCGCGCCCAGCGCGGCGAGCTGACCACCCGTCACGGGAAGCAGTACGAGTCGGACGAGGCGTCGCCGCCCTGCAAGCGGGTCTGGTGCACGCGCAGCCCGCGGAAGTCGTCGCCGTGCGGGAAGAAGCGTTCGTCCAGCGTCATGCCGCCGTTCTCGGTGTCCACGTCGATCTTCGCCATCCACGCGCCGACGCCGTGCGGGTAGAACTGGTCGTCCCACGAGCCGTACAGCGAGTTGGTGACGTAGACGCGCTTGCCGTCGCGGCTGATCTCGACCATCTGCGGGCCGCCGGCCAGCCGTTCGTCCGGGGCCGCCGGGTGCGGCACCCGCCCGGTCACGCCGCCGAGCCGGATCGAGCCGGTCTCGACCGGGTGGAACGGGTCGGAGACGTCGAACTGCTTCAGCTCACCTGTGCCCCAGGCTGAGACGTAGAGGAAGCGGTCGTCGACCGAGAGGTCGATGTCGGTGACCAGCGGGGGTACGGCGCCGAACGGCTGCAGCGCCGGTGGCAGATCGGCGGCGTCCGCGGGCTCGGCGGGGATGTCGATCACCTTGGTCACGGCGAATTCCCCGTTCTTGCGGTGCCACACCCAGACCGAAGCCGACAGGTCCTCGACGCTGGTGACGACGCCGACGAAGCCGTACTCCTTGCGGGGGTCGTGGGCCGGGCGAAGTTCGAGGGGCATCTGGTACTGGTCGCCGAGGTCGACCGTCTGCACGAGGGTGCGCTTGGCGAGGTCCCAGAAGTGGATGCTGTGGCCGTACTTGCGGCCCACCAGCAACTCCGGGTCGACGCCGTTCTCGATCATCGACGGCGTGCCCCACTCCGAGGACACGAGCACGTCGCGGGTCAGGTGCCACCAGAAGTCGTACGCGAAATACTGGTCGCCGCGGTCGTTCTCCCACGCGCCGCGTACCTCGAACGTGGTGTGGTCGAGGACCGCGATGCCGCCGGGACCCTCGGTGGAACCGCCGCCCAGCGCGGACACGTAGATGCCGTCGGGTCCGCAGTGGATCGTGTGCGGCCGGGAGTAGCCCGCCTTCGTGGCGAGGTCCTCCGCCGGGATCTCCTTGACCAGCCTCGGGTTCCGCGGATCGTCCTTGGTGTCGAGCACGTAGATCCGCGAGGACCGCAGACCGGGAACGATCAGGTAGCGGCGTTCCACGTGCGGGTGCGGCGCCGACGGGCACAGCGCGCTCGAGCACGCGTTCCAGCCGAAGTGGTGCAGCTCGTCACCGGTGTGCGGGAGGTCGGTCCAGCCGACCACCGTCCCGTACGCGCCGGAAGCCGGATCGGTGTCCACGACGGCGATGGCGTCGGGTTTCGCGGCGGAGCGGTCGAAGGCCGCGACGTAGGCGAGCTGCTCGGCGGGCGCCTCAACGGCGTCCCGTGGCGAGGCGTAGAACGTGGGGTCAGGAGTCCACCGGGTCATGCTGGACATCCTCGTCCCGCGAACCGTCCGTGACCAGGCCACAACTGTCAAGAGGTTGTCAACGGGCCTCGAGCGGCAGCCGCACGAGCACCGTCGTGCCCGGACCGTCGTGCTCGGTCAGCGCGATGCTGCCGTGATGGCGGTGCACCACGGCCCGGCTCAGCGTGAGGCCCAGCCCCGTACCCGGGATGGCCCGGTCCCGGGCCCGGCTGGTGCGGTAGAGGCCGGTGAACATCTTCTCCCGCTCGTCGGCGGACACGCCGATGCCGGTGTCCGAGACGGTCAGCTCGGCGGCGTCGGCGGCGGCGCGCAGCGTGACGGAGATCCGGCCGCCGTCGGGGCTGTACTTGATCGCGTTGCCGACCAGGTTGTCCACCACCTGCCGCAGCCGCCGCCGGTCGCCGGGCACGATCAGCCGGTCGGGCAGCGCCTCGGCGATGACCAGCGGCTCGCCGGCGACCGCCTTGCGCGCGCTCGCCAGCGCCTCCCGCACCACCTCCGCCAGATCCAGCGGCGTCAGCTGCACGGCCGCGTGCCCGGTGTCGAGCGCGGAGAGCTCCAGCAGCTCGTTGATGATGCGCCGCAGCTGCGTCGTGTTGCGGTCGATGACCTCCAGCATCGCCGGCCCGTCCCGGGTCAGCGTCTCGGCGTCCGCCTCCCGCAGCAGCTCGGTGTACGCGCCGATGGACGTCAGCGGCGTCCGCAACTCGTGCCCGATGAGCGCCAGGTAGTCGTTCTTGCTGCGGGTGAGCTGCCGCTGCAGGTCCTCCACCACCCGGCTCTCCACGAACTGGCCGATGTGCGCCGCGATGCCCGACATCAGCGTGACCAGCTCGTCGTCCGGGTTCTCCACGGTGTCGGCGAAGACCGTGAGCACGCCCAGCGGCTCCAGCCCGTGCCGCACCGGCAGGGCCAGGGCCGCGTGCAGGCGGGAACCCTCGGCGGTCGCGGCGGAGATCAGGCTCTGCGGCAGGCCGACGTCGCGGATCCACAGCGGCTTGCCGGCCTGCCAGACCCGGCCGGCCAGGCCCGTCCCGTACGGCAGCTCCGCCGGCACCTCGATGCGCCCGTCCCACCCGGGCGCGTTCCAGTGCGCGACCGACCGCACCACCTGCGCCGCCTCGTCGACCAGCCACAGCTCGGCGTGCGTCCAGCCCAGCGTCTCCACGACCGCCTCGAGCACCCGCGGGCCGGCGGCCGCCACGTCGGCGGCCCCGGACAGCGCCGTGATGACGCTGAGCTCGCAGGTGCGGAACCGCTCGGCCCGTCGGCGCCGGGTCACGTCCTGCACGGCCTGGACCGCGCCGAGCGTACGCCCGTCCGGCCCGGTGATCGGCGTCGCGTCGACGACGTAGTGCCGGGTCCGCCGGCCCGGCCCCGACAGGACCAGCTCGTAGTCGCGCAGCCGTTCGCCCCGCAGCGCCCGGAACAGCGAGATGCTCTCCGGCGTGATCGGTCTCCCGTCGGCGTCGCTGAGCCCGGCGATGGTGCCGTCCGGACCGGGCTCGGACGCGATGCCGGATTTGTCCCACAGCTGCTGCATCCGAGCGTTGACCAGCACGACCCGTCCGTCGGCGTCGCAGGCGGTGACCCCGTCGTGCAGGTTGTCCAGCACGGCGTCCAGGAACCGTCGTTGCCGGTCCACCTCGTGCCGGGCGAGCTGCTCGGTGATCAGCAGCGTCCCGACCCGGGCGGCCTCCGCGACGGCGGCGTTGTCCTTGTCGGTCCACTCCCGCGGCTCCACGTGGAAGGCGCAGCAGACCCCGAGCACGTCGCCGTGCTCGTCGCGGATGGGATGACCCAGGTACGCCCCGGTGAGGTTGTGCACCCGGGTGGGGGATCGTGCGGGCACCCGCTCGTCGGTGGACACGTCCTCGATGATCAGCGGCTCACCGGAGGTCACGACGATGCCGGCGAGGGTGTCGGCGATGGGGATGTCGCGGAAGTTCTCGCGTTCCAGCTTCAGCCGGAAGCCGCCGTACAGCCGGAGCCGGTCGCCGTCCACGAAATGGACCAGGCCGCTGTACGCGTCGACCGACCGGGCCAGCAGCGCGGCGAGGTGGTCGGCCGCACCGGCGGCCAGCACGCTGCTTCCGGGGCCGCCGCCGTGGTCGGGCACGGGCCGGAATGCCGGTTCCAGTCCGGGGGTCCATCGAGGGGCGTCGCCGGACGCGGCTGTGCGGCTCGCCGCGTCCCGGTCCGCGTTGCCGCCGGTCGGCGGGTCGCTCTCCGTGCCGCCCGGACGCCCGAGGTGATCCGGCCCCTCCTGGCGCTGAAGGCGGTCCGGCCCCTCCTGGCGCTCGAGGCCAAGATCACTACGTGGCATGCGCGGCCCTCCGCCCCCAGCCTACGGGCGCGAAAGCGATAAAACCGGCGAACCCGCTCAGCGTCGCCGGTACACCAGGTCGAAGATCTCCCGCCCGGCGCGTACGCCCCGCTCCTCGAACTTCGTCCGCGGCCGGTGTCCGGGCCGCGGCGCGAACCCCGCGTACGCATTGACCAGGCCCGGGTCCCCGTCGAGCGTCTCCCGCATCGCTTCGGCGTAGTGCGCCCAGTCCGTGGCGCAGTGCAGCGTGCCGCCGGGCCGCAGCCGCTCCCGCAGCAGCGCGACGTTCCCCGGCGAGATCAACCGGCGCTTGTGGTGCCGGGCCTTGGGCCACGGGTCGGGGAAGAAGCTGTGCACGGCATCGAGGCTGCCCGCCGGCAGCCGCCGGACCAGCTCCATCGCATCGCCGTGCGCGACCCTGACGTTCGTCAGGCCCTGCTCCGCGACCAGCGCCAGCAGGTTCCCGATCCCCGGCGTGTGCACCTCGACACCGAGATAGTCGCGCCCCGGATCGGCTGCGGCCATCGCCGCGGTCGACTCACCCATGCCGAAACCGATTTCGAGTACGCGGGGAGCTGGGCGCCCGAAGAGCTCGGCGAGGTCGAGCGGGCTGCGGTCCCCGTCGACCACGGTCAGCCCGAACCGGGGCCACTGCTCGGCGAAAGCATCGGCATGCCGGTTGCTCATCCGGCCGCGCCGGGGATGGAAGGTCCGGATCGGCCGTTCAGTCGTGTCGCTCATCAGGCGCCCAGAATAGGCACGCCGGCCCGGAACCCCGGACCGGCGTGCCTCACCGCGTCGTCGATCGGCGTCAGCGTTTCGGCTGGACGCTGGGCTGCGAGCCCTTGTGGAACGGCGTCCGCGCGCCGGTGGACAGGTTGACCACCATCACCCACGAGCCGCTCTTGTAGGTGCCGGTCGCGACGGCGCGGGTGCTGTCCACGTACGCGAGCTCGCGGTCCTGGCCGGCGCCGACCATACGCTTCGCGCCGGTCGCCGTGTCGTACTCCTCGACGTGCACCGGCTGGTCGTCGGCCGTGGTCTCGCCCTTCTGGTACGCCGTGAACGCCAGCTTCGCCCCGTCGGCGCGCCAGCTCGGGACGACCGCGAAGCCGGAGTTCTGGCGGCTGCCACCCCCGTACGCCGCGACGGTCTTCTCCCCGCCGGTGGCGAGATTGCCGACGCTCAGGCAGGCGTCGTAGATCGACTCGCAGTCCCCGCCGCGGAAGGCGACCTTGCTTCCGTCGGGCGACCAGGCCACGGCGTCGTCGTACCGGAGCCGCTCGCTCAGCGACCCCGTCGCAGCGGCCGTCGCCGTGGGTTCGTCCGGCAGGTCCTCGTCGCGGCAGTAGCTGGGGAACAGAACCTCCGGCTGCGCGGCGGTCGCCGTCGCGGAGATCCGGTACACCCCCGGCCCGCCGGAGCAGGACAGCGAGGCGAACGCGATCGACTTGCCGTCCGGCGACCACGACGGCCCCGACGCGGCGCGGGTGGTGAGCCGCCGCTTCGCGCTGCCGTCAGCCTTCATGGTCCACAACTGATCCTTCTTCAGCAGCGCGATCGACTTGCCGTCCGGCGACCACCGCGGCCGCGACCATCCGCCCCCGGTGGTCACCCGCGTCTCCGCTGCGCCCTTGCTGACGTACACGTCCCCGTTGCGCACGTACGCGACGAGGCTCGGCATGCTCGGCACGGCAGCGGCGGCGGGCGCGGGAGCCACGACCGAGACCCCGGCGATCCCTGCCGCCGCCACCATCAGATTTCCGGTTACCCGCCCGACCACCGACATGCCCAACGCCCCCCGACGCCTTGCTTCCTGCTGACACCGGAGACATCGTCGCAACCGGGCTGCACCTAAGAAGTTCCCACCCCGAAACCCAAACAATTCCGGACCGTTCGGACGATCCACCATCCCCCGAGGGCCGACCCCGGTACGCGCAACCGACCGGCACCCGTCCCGCAACCGGCAGGGCGCGACCCGGCAGGGGATGGGATTCGGCTGGCGTGCCGCCGCCGGCTGCGGGACGGGGCGAGTTGGTGGCGTAAGCCAGCGGCGCGGACCAGCGGCGTGGCGAGGGTGGGCAGGTCGCCCGGCCCGGCGGCCGCGGCGGCACGCCAGCCGAATCCCATCCCCTGCCGGGTCGCGCCCTGCCGGTTGCGGGACGGGTGCCGGTCGGTTGC
>NZ_JBFAQM010000036.1:0-87887 GCF_040677315.1 Actinoplanes sp. NPDC049316
ACCCTGCGCTACGGCGGGCAGCTCTACTCCATCGGCCTCGGCCGAACCCACACCGGAACCCACGTCCTGATCCTGGTCCAAGACCTCAACATCCGCATCATCGACGCCGCCACCGGTGAACTGCTCCGCGAGCTCACCCTCGACCCCACCAAGCGCTACCAGCCCACCGGCCGACCACCCGGACCCGCACCGAAAAAGAAAAACCCCCTGAACCCACAACCGTGGGTTCAGGGGTTTCCAATGTCTTGAGACATCACACTGTCGGGCTGACAGGATTTGAACCTGCGACCCCTTGACCCCCAGCATTTAGAGGGCCCAGCGACGTGCTAACAAACGTTTTACCAGGTCACTTGAAAGTATACTCGGCCGAGTAAAGGGGTCCAACGAATCTCCTCGCCGGGAGTCATCGCCGGGTACCTGACCTCGCATTTTACCAGGGCTGTTCCGCCAGCGGTCTTCTCTGAGGGTTCCGGTGGCTCCGCCAATCGGAGGGCGCCGACCTCGATGGCGAAGCCCATTCAGGACCCAACTAGCGCGACCCGGGTGACGTTACTGAGGCCGGTCGCGTAGGAGGGACGGGAATCCACCAATTGCTTGGTCGATCGCTTGCTCAAAAACGGGCCAGCCTCGATCGATACCTCCTGCCCAATTCCATTCGTATTCCTTGATGCCAAATTGGGCAGGCTCCGGTCGCTGTCCGGTAGCCTCAGCGATCTGCAGGTAGTAGATGCCGCGGGCGGCGAGTCTGGCAATCTCCCGGTAGCGGTCCACTGCCTTTGGGTCGCTTGTATGTAGCTCGTCGTCGTAGTACTGCCCTCCAAGCGCGAGGTACACAGCATTGACGAATTCGTCCGCTCTAGTGGGCAGGAGGTCAACTCTGCGAGGCGCGGCCGGAGCCTTCTCGCCGATGGTGGTGTACAACTTGGAGAGGTCGCCGTTGAACCAGTGGTTCGCTGCTTCGGCTGCCAGCTTAGCGAATTGGCGGAAGGTCGGCGGTTTTCCTCGGACAGCGATAAGGCGGTGAAGTTCGCGCGCCACGGTTGAGAGTTCGTTGTTCCAACGGAACTGGAGGTACTCCCCCAGATATCGTCGAGTCCAGCCTTGGCGATGGCGGGTGACTATGTCGCGGAGAATCTCGAATCCGTCCCGCCGTTGGCCACCACTCGAGATGCGAAGGCTGAGACGTACGCCTTCCACCTCCGCGATGTCAGTCTCGTAGGATTCTGATCCGATCTCCTGGGCGGGGCCAAGGTATTGCTCGGCGTTGGCCAGCTCTTCAAATAGACTTTGGTGGATGGGGGTGCCGGCTTCCTCCAGGGCTCGGAGGTCTCGCTGGTGGTAGTTGCGGAGTCCTTCAAGGCTTGTCCGGGAGTATGGACCTTCGCAGATGTACCAGGCTGTGAGCGCCACGCCCTCCCAGAACTTCACTGCTGGGCCAAACGTCTCGGCCATCAGCCTGTGTGGGTACGGCTCACTGACGATGGTTTCGGGCCAGCGGGGAAGGACGATGCCGTCCCAGAGCTGGTCGACGTCGGCGACCAGGTCGGTTGTCAGAAGCGTTCGGTAGATCGGCTCGACATGTCGGTTCCTTCTGCCAACGAATATCCCGCCTTCTTCGCGCAGCCCCCACAGTGCGGGCATACCGGCGGTCTGTTTGGCGTGCAGTGCATCGAACTGCGTCCACCACCGGCTCATCACCTCGACACGCTTGTCTACTGCGGAGACCGACGTGTCTTGGCCCATGAAGGCCGCCAGCATGGCATGCACGTCGTCAACGTCGAGCCCATGGTCGGCGGCGACGGTCGCGGCTTTGGCCGCGCCACTAACGTAGAGCTTCGGTGTCGGGAGAGCTGTCACAACTTCTTCGTTCGGGTTGGGCGGCATGCCGAGGTAGTCCAGGAATGCCAACCAGTCGCCTGCGAAGTATGCGCTGAGCACGGGCTGCAGCGATCGGGTGAGGACTTTGCGGGCCAGAGGTGTGCCGGCTTTCGCCTTCTTTCCCGTCGCAGCGGCTAATGCTTGGACTCGTTCGGCGCGGTAACGAGCGGCGAGCTGCTGCAGGTCGCTTCCGGCAAGGACGTCGAGCAGACCGGCTCGGGCTCGGGCTTGCCCGGTTCGGTCCAAGCTGCTCCATCCGCCTCGGTAGGTGAGAACAGACAGCGTCGCTCGCGTGTTGAGCCCGAGGCGGTCGAAGGAGTTGGTGATCGCCTCCCATGTAGCCGTTTGCTCCTCAGGAGTGTCCGTCGATCCGGCCGCCCGGGTGTGCACGGGCGCCATCAGGCGCTCGAAGAGCGGTATCAGAAGTGACCAGGCTGCGACAGCGTCGGCGGTGGAGGCGAACTGGACGCGGGCGACGTCGTCGGCGCTGCGGGTTATGGCGTACCACGGGTCGTGCCGGATGTACGCGGGCAGGTTCATGATTCCGGCTTTGAGGGAGCCTTGCTCCGGGAGGGACCAGGCGCCGCGGGCCTGCTGCGCGGTTAGCGAGAAGGTCGTGTTGACGTAGGCTCTGTCGGCTGCGTTGAGCGGTGTCAGGGTGATGGTGTCGTTGTTCTTGTCGCTTGGCGGGCCGGGCTTGATGTCCGCGATCTTCGCACCGGCCAGGGCGGCTGCGATGAGGTTGGCGAGGACCTGGTCGACGTCGGTGAAACGGCTCGAGTGTCCAGCGTCGCGTTCCAGGCGAAGGAACTGCTCGGGTGCGGCGGCCGCGATGGCGTGCGCATAGCCCAGGTCAGCCATGGGTGCTCCGGATGACGGCCACGAATTCTTCGAACGAGCGTGGGTTCGGTCTGGTAGCGGCGTAGTCGGCGTACCGCTGGGCGAGGGTGTGCAGTTCGCGTTCTTCGCGTCGAGCTTCGACCTGCTCGAGGTCGTGAAGGAACTGCTGGGGAGTGTCCCCTTGCTCGGCGAGGACGACCGCGTCGGGGTTCTGCGCTGACTGATTACCGCTAGGAGTCGTGCCAAACTTTGAAAGGTCGGGCACGGGGGCGTCGCCGAACTGGTCAGCGTCGGTCGGGCGCGGGTCCATGTCGTTTTCGAGGCGAAGCGTCTCCAAGTGATCATCGAGCCCGAGCTCGCCGTGGTAAACGACATCGAGGTGCTGGCGATCGTCCCGTCCGATCAGGGCGGGATGGTGGATGATGCGGATACCGCGGCCGAGGAATTGGTAGAACTCGCCGAAGCTTCCATAGGGTCGCATCGGCACTACGACGGTGATGGCAGGCAGGTCATAGCCTTGTCCCAGCATTTTGAGTTGGACGATGCCTTGCAGGTTGCCGGACTCGGCTTCGAAACGGGCCCTGGTCGCGGCGATCGACGCGTCGCTCATCGAGTGGTGCAGGGTGGCGCAGGGGATGCCGTGGTCATTGGCGATGCGAGCGACTTGCTCGGCGTGACGTTGTCCGAGGGCAGCGAACAGGACGCGTGGCCGGACTGGTGCGAGCACACCGTGTTGCATGTTCAGGCATTGGCGAACCGTCTGCATGACGCGCCGGATGGGTTCCTCTGAAGTCGCTGTGATGCGGGCGAGTTTGCGTTCATCCTGCATGACCTCCAACAGCGCTTGCTTACCGATGATCTCCTCACGGTCGCCGCTCGGCCAGACGATTTCGTAGATTGTCTGTTCGACTTCCGGTGTGAATCGGTGGGCGCGGAGGTGTTTGGCGTGTCCGTCGGCGATCGAGTCGATGAGCCGGTAGCGGTAGACCACGTCGGCGGCCACGGTCTTGCCGTCTGCGCGTGTGAAGCACGCGGACATCAGCAGCCGGCGGGCGTGTGGGAAGTGGTCGAAGAGCTGCTGGTAGGACTCAGCGGCCGCAATGTGTGCTTCGTCAATCACGATGAAGTCGACGTCGTCGGGATTCAGCTTGGAGAGCAGCCCGCTGTCGCCACCGTTGGCGCTGAGGGCGTGGAAGTTTGTCACGATGATCTCAGCGGACAGCAATTTGTCTCGGCTGACGGACCGGATGGGAGCGGCGCCGCTGTCAAGCACCTTGACCCTGGGCGGCCGGCAGCCGGCGATGAGGGGGCCTCCGCGCAGCGTATACAGCGCGTTGCCGGCCGTGTCAGGATCGAGAGCTGTCGCGAACGTACCGCGGATAACCCGACCGGGGGTCACGATCAATGCCCTACGCCTGGTGAACGCCAGTGTGGCGGCGACGCCCAGGGCGGTTTTGCCAGCACCAACCGACATCACGCAGGCGGCGTTGATGCCTCCGCGCCGGTAGTAGTTGGCGAGGCTTGCCATCGCCTCACGCTGACAGAGCCGCAGCGGCCCAAGGTCCATGCGCTGGCGCACGAGGTCGAAGTAGTCGGGCTGCGGTCGAACAGCCTGTGCTGGCGGTGTTGCCAAACCGAGAAGGTTCGGCGTCATGTCGTCCGGGACAGGCACGATCGGGTTGGCGATGAGATGAGCGGCCAAGGTCGGATCGTCGCGTAGGACGGCTTGCAGCTGCGCAACACACCGCGCCGTGTCGTCCCGGATGGCATCGTAGGAGAACCGCAGGACGACGAAGCCAAGGCTCGTCAGGTCGTTCTGCCGTATCCGGTCATAGACGAACGCTGTCTTGCTGCTGTGGAATGCGAAGCCGTCGAGCTCGACGACAACTCTCAGTCGCGCACCAGCCAGCATGTAGTCCAGGCGGTAGGTCCGGTCTGCTACAGCTACAGGGTGCTGCGCGATCACGCACCCCGCGATGCCGGGCGTCGCCGCGGCGGCCAGCACCCACCTAATAAACGCTGTTTCCAGGAATGACTGCCCTGGGACTAGATCGACGAGGCGGGAGCCGATCACCGCAACTCCTCGTCGAGTGCGGCGACCTTTGCTTCCAGGTCTTCACGTCGGTAGAGGTCACCGAAGCGCGTTGCGCGGCGGCTCAGCGCCAAGGCTTCGCGCAGGGCTCCCTCTCGTTCCAGCAAGCTGACTAGGCGTTCCAGGCTGGTGATGCGCAGGAAGCCGTCATTGGGGTGATCGTCGTTTCGCCATGCAGTTCGCGGGACGGCTTCGAGTAGGGCCAGATCGAGATACCCGAAGGTCTCGGCCATCCGCAGCCCGACCGGCTCTCGCCGCCGACGCGACCATAGCTCCGTTACGGCGCCTTGTAATAGGAAGTGGTAATCCGATGTCGTGCCGGGAAGCTCCAGTCCCTCCCAGACCGACCGTACAAGATCCTCGTGCCGGAGGCGTGTTACGTCGGAACTCAGATGCCGGCTTGCTGGTGAAGCTGATGTAGTCGCGCCGTCCGCTGCAGGCCACATGAGGTATCCCATGCTTGCCCTGGGCCGGATCCGAGATTCAGGCAAGAGGGCCCTATCAATACCGGGACTGCCATCGAAGCGGATGCCTGGAACCGCGGCCATCCTCTCGAACCACGATTCCAAGAAGTAGTCCCCGCTTACCCAGGAGTTGATCAATATCGACACGAATGCTGCGAGTCAGATTGCCATCTCCCGCACCTTGCCGCCACCCTTCGTTCGGGGTAACGACTGCGGCAAGACCTGAGTCACCCTTGCTGGGGGAGCGCCTGCGCGCTCGCAGCGTAGTCGAACTCATCATCGTCGTCGACTGCGCGAGCGACTCACAGGTCCGGTCACGGTCCTCAGCGAAGGAGGTTCCCGGACGAGCCAGCGGGTTTGCGATGCGCTGGGTCGCGAGTACCACACTTTGTGACCGCGTGGGCGTCGGAGCCGGGTGACCGCGAGTCGTCGGTCCTCTGGTTGAGGTGGCAGGTATGTTGTGGGGCCCGGTGGGGGCATGCCGTTCGTTAGTGGACGACGGTTGACGCGGCGCTCGAATGCCTGGCGGGCCTTAGACGACTGGAGTTGATACGTGCGTCTCGCTGCGATCCGAGTACAGGGCTTCCGGAGCCTCGGCGACATTGGCCCCTTGGAGATCAGCCAACCGATGATCTTGGTCGGGCACAACGGCAGCGGGAAGACGGCGTTTCTCGACGCCATAGCGTTCCTGCTGGGCACGTACACGCTGTCCGACGAGGACCGGACCTACCTTGATGCGCGGCCCGATGCCGAGGACTCGTTGACGCGTCCGCGCGTCGAAGAGACGACGGTGACTGGCGAGTTCCTGCTCTCCACGCACGAACAGGACGCGCTCGTCCTGCCATCTCTGGTCCGCATTCGCAGGAGCCGGCTCGCGTCGGGAAAGACCGAGGCCTCGCTCGAACTTGACGTAGCCGAGGACGAAACCCTGCGCGGGTTGGCAGGCAAGAAGGTAGACGAGCTCCGGCGTATCGCCAAAGAACACCTGGTCAGTTTGCAGGGCAAGTCCCGTAAAGACGACATTGTGCAGGCGTTGGAAGACTTCGCTAAGGGCGAGCCAACCGTTAAGGACTGGGTCACACTTCCGGTGCCGGTACGCGACGCCCTACCACGAGTGCTCCGCTTCGGTGATCATGAGTCTGCCGAATCCGCCGTCAAATCGGCACTCAGCGCCCGGTTCCAGCAGCACTTGGAGGATCCCGAGCTCAGTGAGCAGGTCTCTGTTCTCCAGCAGGAGCTGAGTGCGCGGGTCCGTCAGGACGCGCAGGGCCTGGTCGAGCACATTAAAGGACGATGCGAGGAGCTAACCTGGGTCGAGGTAGAACCCGAGATCAGCTTCACGAAGGTCTTGAAGGCCACGCATCTCAACTTGGCCACTGCCGATGGTGAAGGCGTAGGAGTGGGACGCTCCGGAGCAGGACGAGCCCGGCGGGTCAGCCTCGCCGTCTGGGAGTGGGCAAGTGAAGCCCTCCGCGACTCTCTGGCCGCACATCGGCCGGACGTCGCAGCCGGCAATGAAGATCGACAGCACGATTGCATCGTCATCTATGACGAACCGGACACGCATCTGGACTACCTGCAGCAGCGCCGCATCATGAAGGTCATCCGCGAACAGAGCGCCAACGAGCACATCGGAGTTGTTGTCGCCACTCACTCGATGAATCTCATCGACGGCGCCGAACCGGGCGACATCGTCCATCTTCGGCTGCAAGTCAGCAGAAAACGCACTGAGGTCGACAGCATCCTCACCTCCGATTCTCATGCCGCGCAAAGTCAGCACTTGATGCAGATCGCCGCAGCCCTCGGTCTGCGCAACACGATCCTGCTCCACGAACGGTTCTTCCTCGGCGTCGAGGGGGACACCGAGATGGTCGCCTTCCCGACGCTGTTCCGCCTAGTAACCGGGCGGACCCTGCAATCCGCAGGCATCGTGCTGGTGCCCTGCAACAAAGACGAAGGTGCCATCATCTTCGCTGGGCACCTGGTCAAGCACGGCAGACGCGTCGCCTTCATCGTTGACGGCGACGTGTACGACAAGAAGTTTTACAGTGAAACGCGGTTGGCCAATGCCGGGCTCACGAAGCGTGATCATGTGCACTTGCTCGGCAGTCCAGGCAAGGAGTTCGAGCACGAGTTCTCCGACGACCAATGGGCGCTGGCTGGCAACACCCATTGGAAGCGCACCGACGGCCTTCCCTGGACGGCGGCCGACATCGCCGAGTTACGCAGCGGCCCGAAGTTCAGCGCGGCCTTGGAGAATGCCTTCCGGGTCAACAGCGAGGAGGGGCCGAGCGGGAAGCCGGCTACCATGGCGGGTCTGGTCCGTACTTTTCGCGATGGATCCGCGGTCCCCCCAAAGATTCAGGAAATCTTCGCCAAGATCACGGCACTGGCCGCGCTTGATGAGTGACCTGCCTGCTCGGCGCGGCGAGCCAACATACGCGTCCGGCGTTGCGCGGGTGTCGGTTCCTCCCAACCGTGCCATCCGCGTCCTTCGGTCCATAGCTGAACATGATCACGTTCGGCTATGCCGCACCATCGACAGCCATTGGGCGGCGTCGGTTCTCCGTGCTGGTTGAGGGCTTGCACAAGACGTCCTCCTCACCCGTTCGACTGATCCCACAATGCCATGGGGGTACGACATTTTCTATGGATCGCGCTAGACGCAAACCTCTCAAATAGTATTTATCGGTACGTAAGGTGTAGTCGAGACTTACCAGCCGCGGAGTTGTGGCTCCCCTACCCCGCACCTGGGATCACCGGTGGCGGAGCCCATCACGATGTAGGTGCTATGCGAGCTGGCGGGTGCCGCACTAGAAGATGGCGAGCTGCCCAGTCAACGACGCTGAGTGTGCCGAGGTGGGAACAGCCACGGTCGGTAGCGCTGAGTTAATCCCCCACTTCGGTGGGAAGAAGAGCGGGACCGGCGAGGGGTTCTGAGTGAATCGCGCTTTGATCCTGCTGCGGGCGCTGGCCAGTTCGGGGACTGCTTCACGGCAATACTTGTCGGTTTCGCAGAACAGCCCTTGGCAGTCGATGGCGTGCAGCGGCCTGCCGAACAGGCCCTGGAACGGTAGTCCGAGTCGTTCCATCTCTTCGGCCTGGTGTTCCAGCATCCACATGATCACGTCGGTGGGTTTGTAGTCGCCGAGGTCCTCGAAGCACTTGCGGATGCCGCGTAGCGCACCGGGGCCGGCTTGGGTGAAGTCGTTCTCGCTGAAGTTGACCAGCGCGGAGTAGTTGAGGTCGACGGCGGTCTGGTACGACATGAAGTCGCCCATCAGGGGGTAGCCGTGCAGCAGGTCGTAGATCTGCCGCAGGCTGCCCGCTTCGAGGATGCGGTCGGCGAGGTCGTCGGCGAGGAACATGTGTCGCCAGAGTTCGACGTGGTTGAGGTGTTTGCGGCCTTGGCCGTAGGCGTCGGTGGCGCAGAGGATGAAGGCGCCGGTGTAGAGGCCTGAGTTCGCGACGGCGGCAGCAGTAAGGGCTGCGGTGAATCGGCCGTCGGCGAGGTCGTCGAGCGTCGGGTAGCGGCCGAGATAGGTGCGGACGCTTCGCCAGGTGTCGATCTTGCTGAAGGTCCGGAACGCGACGATTTGGAAGATGCGATCTTGCGGGGTGCAGTCTTCGTCGTGGTAGCAGACGTCGCGGATCATGTACTGGCTGACGCGGTCGGCGGCGCGGTACACGTTGCAGAACTTGAAGGTGGACAGGATCGGATCGTCGGTCCACGGACCCGGCTGGCCGGCGACGCGCCGTTCGAACATGGCTTGCCGCTGGCTGGCGTAGTACCAGTACAGGTCGTAGACGCCTGCTCGTGGTGTGGGCGGCCGCCGGGTCATCACGCCAACCTAACGGACGTGGCAAGACCTGCGGTTACCGCTGCCGGTAGAAAACGCCCGTTCCGTGCAGGTGAAAATACCGAGAGTCACTCAGAAGTGGTCGTGCGGCCATGCGCTCACCCAGGGTGTATCGGAACCGGTCGACGCCGGTGACGTGGTCGAACACGATCGCGCCGCCCACCAGGGTGCGCTCTTGCACGACGGTGACGGCGGCGCTGGCCGGGGTGTAGTTGTCCGTGTCGATGAAGGTGCAGACCAGGTCCTCGCTGGCGAGACGGCTGGCGGTGGCAGCGATGTCGCCGGGCACGATTTCGACGCGACGGTGCGCGAGGTAGCGGCGTACGGAGTCGATGTCGGTGAAGACGCAGTCCGGATGGTCGTACATGTCGAGCGGACTGCGCCGGGCGGGGAACCCGGCGAACGTGTCGAAGCCGATGACGGGCCAGTCGGCGCCGAGACGTTCGATCGTGCGGGAGAGGAACATGGTGGTGCCGCCCTTGAACATGCCGAACTCCGCAACCACGCCCTGCAGGCCGAGCAGTGCCGCGTTCGTCAGGCATTGGTGCAGGTGGACCAGGGAGTTGGGGTATCCATTGGCGAGTGACGGTACGAGCAAGTCGTCGAGTTCCTGGCGGTACCCGGGGTCGCGGTAGGCGAGGTGGCCGTAGCCGGCCACGACGACTTTCGGTGCGCCCTGGATGAAGGGCAGCGCGCCGGTCAGCAGGTCTTCTTTGTCCGCATCGGCGGCGACGGCGATCACGTCGATCGGGTGATCTACCAGGTCCTCGAGGGATCGGGTGGGTGCGTGCAGGGCTGCTGCCGGTGGTGTGGCGGTGTAGATGCCGTGCACGCAGCGGTCGAGTCCGGTGCTGGCCAGTCGTTCCAGCAGCCGTAGCGCGGTGGGAGTTGCGCCGAGGATCGCCACGCTCATGGCGCCGTGCAGTAGCTCGGCCTCGACGTCGTCGGCCAGCTTGGTGAAGTCTTCGGGTCGCATGCCGCTCCTCCTGGTTCGCGTTTGATTCGATGTCGATCAGGCGCCTACTGACCGAGGGGCGGGCGAGGCGCCGATGCTGGACGTCGTCGTTGCCTTCAGGCTGCGATCGGCGACGACTGGATGTCCGGGTGCGGTTCGTGCACGGCGTCGACGGCCTGGAAGGTGAGCTCGCGGGCGTCGAGATCTGCGATCAGCAGTCCGCCGCCGTGCATGACCAGTTGGTCCATCGCTCTGAAGCCCTGCCAGATCGCTTGTCGCCACAGCCATCCGGGCGCTCGCGCTACTTCGAGGCCGGCGGTGGCGGCGCGGGCGAGGTCGACGATGTCTGAGGTGACCGCGTGATACCGACGGAATCCGATGCGGGTTTCGGCGAGGCGGGCGAGGATTGCCGCCAGGCCTTCCTCGGTGAAGATCGCCCGGGCGCCGTCTTCACATTCATCGACCATCGGGTCGGACTTGCGTTTGCGGCGCAGCAACGCTCGCAGGTTCGGCGACCAGCCCAGGACGGCGAGAAAGCCGAAGTGGATGGCATCGTGGAAGCGATAGCCGTCGGGGCGGTGGGCATTGTCGGTGAGCGGGTCTCCCAACCGGTCACCAGGTTGCAGAGGTTGCGCTCCGGTGCGGGCGGCCGACCCGCCTGCTGTCGCTGGCTGTGTCGATGTCAGGGTCGCGGTCACGATCCGCCGCCCACTCGGGCCGATTTCCTCGTCGAATCTGATGGTCAACCGCCGCGGAAGTTGCTCGGCCTCGGGATAGTCCGCGTCGAACGCCGGCAGCACCGTGTAGGCGACTTGGGTGCAGGCGGCGTCGAGGTCGTCGAGGGTGGCGAGGCTGGTAGTGGCAATCTCGCTTAGGTCGAGCCCCGCTGTGGTGGCCAATGAGGCCGTCCGGTGCAGCAGGTCGGCGAGCCCGGCGCGGAGGGCGTCGCGGTAGCCGCCGTCGGTCAGCAGCCCGTGCTGCCCATGCAGGACGGCGGTGGCTACTGTGCCGGCTGCGGCGGTCAGCTGGCATCCTTGCACCGGCACCGGTGATGTCTCGCCGGCCTGGGCGCGGACTTGTTCGGTGCGGCGCTGGTAATCCTGAAGATCCATCGCTGCGTCCCTCTTCCGGTTGATTGCTTGGTGATCACAGGCCGCGACGATCGCGACCCGGTACACCCATCAGCTCGCAGCCGGACGGCCGGCGGAAGCCTTTTGTCTATCAGCGAGAATCAATTTTCAGGTCTCGACCGCACGCGCCGATCGCCGCACACTGTCCGTAACAGCGGCGTGTGTCTGTGGGGCGATCATGGGGACCGACGAGGCGTTCTGGGCGTCGGCGCGGATGCGGGCCGCGGTGGCCGCCGACGATGTAGGTGCGGTCATCCGGCTGGCGCGCCTGCGGGCGCAGCTCAACCAGACCCAGCTCGGCCAGCAGTGTGGCTATTCAACCTCGACAATCTCGCGCATCGAACGCGGCCAGCCGCCGAGTCAGGACGTTCACGTTCGCCGGCGGATCGGGGAGGCCTTGGGCATTCCTATGGAGTTTCTTGGCCTCGCTCCCCTTGCCGAGGGCCGATCCGTTCAACCTTCCAGCGTGGACAGCACACCAATCGGTCACCCCGGGGTTAGGGTCGTTGCGACCGAGCCCGGGAGAGGTGATCCAATGCGACGACGTGACCTGCTGTCTGGCGTGGCCGCGAGCGCTGCGGCCACAGCTTTGCCGTGGCCGGAGCATCAATCGGCCGCCGGCCGGCCGGGCCTGGCGGATCTGCTCCAGGCGGAGACCACCGTCGTCGCCCCACCGAAGCTATCCGTTCTGGCCCGGCAGCTGCGAGAGGCACGACAGGCGTTCGGCGCGAGCCGGTATGACGAACTCACCCGCCTGCTGTTCGCCTTGATCGCGGGTGCCGCTGCGGGCCGGCGCGATGGGCGCGCGGAGGATCGCGAGTCGGTCATGGTCGTCCTGGCCGCCGGCTACCGGCTGGCCTCGGAGCTTTCTGTCAAACGCAACGACGATGCTCTCGCCTGGGTCTTGGCGGACCGGGCGCTGTCAGCGGCGCAGGCCACCGGACGCAATGCCCCAGTTGCGCACGCCAGCAGGTCAGTGGCGATCGCGATGCGTCGCGCCGGTCACCACACCGACGCGATTACTCTGCTGTCGAACAACGCCGAGAAACTGCACCCAGGTACCGACGCGACCGACGCGGATCTGGCCACCTACGGGGCGTTGCTGTGCACAGCGGCCTACGCCAGCGCCCAATCCGGCGCGCGACGCAATGCCGAAACGTTCTTGTCCGAAGCGGTCGATGCCGCCGGCCGGCTCAGCGCGCCTGTCAACGCTGGGGAGATCACCTTCAGTGCCACTAACGTGGCCGGCTATCAGATCAGCGTCTTCACCAGTCTGGGTGACAGCGCCGCCGCGCTCGACCATGCTGCCCGTGTCGACGTGCGCCAACTGGGGACGTCGGAGCGCTACGCCCGGTACTGCATCGACACCGCCCGAGCATGGGAGCTGCACGGCCGACCCGATCGCGCTACTCAGGCCTTGGCTGCGGCCGAGGCCGTGGCACCCGAAGAGCTGCGCCGACCGTCGTCGCATGAGTTGATCACCCGGATGCTGTACTCGCCGACGATCACCCCGAGCGGCTTGCGGAGTCTCGCCGCCCGGGTCGGTGCCATCAGCTGATCGCTGCGCCCGGGCAGCGTCGGCTACTGGGCGATCGTCATGCTGGCTCCGGCTGAGGTGGCTGAGCACGCCGACGACCGCGGTATTTCACCACCGGTAGATCCTCGGCTGGTGTGCTGCGTGCGAGTTCGCCTTCGCGGGTGCGCAGATAGCGACGGGCGATGTCGGCGGGGTTGCCTTGATCGAGGCTGGCTGCGGCGACGAGTGCCGACAACATTTGCGCCCGGCTGACCGGGATCCCCTCGTCCGCCGCGACCCGGACCAGCAGGTCGAGGCGGTCATCGACTTCGATGGGCCACTGCACCGAGGTGGTGCGTCGTTCCGCATCTTTCAGAAGAACCACGCAGCGTCCTGCCTCTCCCGCTTATGATGTATCTAATATATATTAGATACATGGCTTGGACGGTTGGTTGTCGAGACAGGCGGTTCCACGCTGACGCTCCGGCGATCATGATGTGCGGTCGCCGGACGATGGACCAGGAGCTAGCGAAGCGATCCGCAAATCCTTCCGCCCCGCCGCTGACAGCATCCGCTGCATCACCGACACCCAGGAGCAGCATTTCGCTCGGCTGGGCCTGTCGTTTACCCCAGCGGGAGGACAACGGCTGCCGCTCATCGACCGCCGGAACCTGCTCTGCGAAATCGACAAGCACGCCTGACTCACGCCCTCATCGCCGAAATTAGTGGCGGCGCCCGGACCAAGCAGCACGGCCCGACCCATGTAACTGCCGGCCCCCGAAGGCGGGCATCAACGACCGGCTCAGAACCGTGCCAGCCCATACGGCATGATCTCAGCCTTGCCCCTCGACCTGAAGGAACGCCCGATGTCAGTAGAGACCCCAACCGGCACCGACGCGACCTACGCCGACGCGGTGACGGTCCTGGCCACCGCACTGGATGAGCTCGGCGCCCGGATTTACCGAGACGTGCACGTCGAGAGCAGCTACCTGCACCTGCCCGAAGACTCGAAGCTGACCGACACGCTCACCGAGTTTTCCGCCTACACCGACGAGTGCCTCACCGTGCTGGACAACCCGATCGTCGTCCGTGCCCTCGCGGCAGCAAGAACCCAGCAGCAGAAGGCCTGAAGGCCCTGTCAGGGCAGCGACGCGTCGTAGCCGAACCGCTCCAGCATCAAGCGCACCCTGGTGATGGGCGATTCCAGGTGGGCCAGACCCGCCACGACGGTCAAATGCCCGACTTCTAAGCCGGTCTGCCGTGCGACATGGGCCAGCAACCGCCCCAGCCCGAGATAGTTGCCGTAGCCGCGTTCCACCAGGAACTGGCTACGGTAGGTGGCCAGCAGATGGACGCGCTGCTCGGTGTCGAGCTGGAACGCGCAGTAGCTGAGGCACGGAAAACCCATCGGGCTGTTGTCGGTACCCGGAACGTAGACCGCCAGGGCGTCAGGGCCGCCGTCTCCCGGCGCTTCGACGAGCGCCTCGTAACGGGCGGCCTGCAGCGTGCCTCCGGCGCTCCTGCGCTGCACATTGATCCGCTTGATCACGGCGCCGACCTGATCGAAGGGACCTTTAGCGGACGGATACTGGATCAGCCGACCGAAGTAGGTACCGCGGTCATTCTTGGTGAACTTCTTGCGCAGCATCGGGTACATCCGCACGTACCGCTCGACCAGCTCCTCATGGTCACGGCTCGAACGGGCGATCGCCTCGGGAAAGATCGTGTTGGCGACCGTGTCGACACACTGCAGGTTCTTGCCGCTGTCCAGCAGCTCGTCCATCGCCTGGCGCACCGCCGGGTCCTCGCCGACCGGGTCCGCGATCCTGGTCACCGTGTTGATCGCCTTACGTTTCGGCTCGCGGTTAAGTCGCTGCGCGGCCGCCAACCACGCGGTCGAGACATTGGATCCCTCTACGCTGACAAGGCTCACCGCCGTGCTCCGCTCGCCGGACCGACTAGGACGTCAGGACGCCCAGCAGCGAGCGGGCCGCAGTGGTTGCGCGGGGTGGGCACCAGCGTGACCGACCAGGTTTCACCACTTGCGCGTGCGGTGACCGTCAGCGGCGATTCGCTGACGATCGGGCCGCCGATGTCGAACTCGGCGCCTTCGCCGGGCGCGACGGCGTACGGCATGGGACGCATCTGCACGGGGGCCGGCCCGGCGAATTCCGGATCGTATCCCAGCCAGGGCGCCCGAACGATAAGCCGATCGCCTTCCTCAACGGCGAGACGGCTGCCTTCGGTCAGACCGGTCAGGTCCCAGATGCGTGGCGGGGTCGGCTCAGTCTTGGCACTCAGCCGAGCGCGCAAGCGGGCCGGCTGGACGTTCGCCCATCCGCCCGCGGTCCTCGCATCGACCAGCCGCAGGTGTCGTAGATGCCGCAGCGTTCCCCGGTAGGAGGCGCCCAGGTGCAACGACATCTGGTAGACGTCCATCGCCTCGCGCGGAATGTCCAGTCCCAGACGCAGCAGTGTTGCCTTCACCAGGCGGATCGGCATCAAGAACCAAGCGGCGAACGCCTCCGCTTGCTTTTCCTCGTCCGGCCACTTCTCCGGCGCCAGTCCGCTGAACGGGTCCAGTCCTTCGGCCACGCAACGCTGGTGGCCGAACTCGGCATGGCCGAGCTCGTGCCCGGCGGTGTGCCGGATGGTCGCTTCACTCATGGTGCTGTTGAGGAAGATACCGCCGTAGCGGCCGGGCATTGCGGGGAAATACAAGCCGAACAGGCCCGGTTCGTCATCTCCTCGAACCGCCAGACCGCAGCGGCGCAGCGCCTCGAACACGTCGATGTAGCTGTCCTCGGAGATGCCCAGGCGGGTGCGCAGATTGGTCGCAGCGATTCCGGCGGTGCGGTGGGCCATCAGCCAGTTCACGAAGGCTCTCCTCGATGCTCGAGCACCTGACGATCCTCGTCTCGAGCAGCTTCGGCGTCGGCTTGGTAGGACATTTGCAGGAACTGCGCGAACTTCATCACCTGGTTCATCTGCTCCGTCTTGAGGTTGAGGCCGGCCACCTTGCGGGGCAGGGCGGCCAGGGCGTGCTCGGCCGGAATCGCATCGAGGTCTTCGTTGAGGAAGTAAGCGACCGGGTAGCGGTAGAGACGGGCCAGCTTCTTCAATTCCAGGCTGTCCACCTTGCGGCGCCCGCCCTCGATCTCGCTGATGGCAGTGCGCGGAATCCCGGTCTGCTCGGAGACCTGCTGCTGAGTGAGGTTGAGGTACTCGCGGGTATTCTTCAGCCGCTCGCTGAGCAGCGTCGACTCACCAATGCCGTCGGCCTCGGGGCCGGAAGTAAGTGCCATGATCATGAACTCCTGTCGCTGGTTGTGCAGACGGATTCCACGACCTCCGCGAAGGCGCGCACCGAACGCAAGGCCCGGGCCGAGTCGACGTCAGCGGGGATCTCCACACCGAACTCCTGCTGAACGCGGGCCAGGATCTCCACGATGCGCAAAGAGTCGATCGGCAGTTCCCAGCCGCCCTGCTCCAGGTCGTCGCGCACATCGGCCTCGGACTGACCTCGCTCATCGGCGAGCAGCCCGACGACCACGTCGATGATCTGTTCGACCGTGGGACCAGCAACCCGCATCAGACACCTCGCAGCTGTCGGGAAATCCGTCATTGTGCTGGACGATACACCGCCTGATGTGGGATGTTCAAACAGGAACCGCCATGTTGTCGGAAGATCCAACAAGCACTGGGAAGGTCTCCGCCCGTGGACATGACGTCCTACCAGCACGCTGCCGCCAAGACCCTTCAACCACTCCCCCGCCACAACGACCAGCTGGTCGTTGCCCTACTCGGGCTCGCTGGGGAAACCGGAGCAGTCCTGACTGCCTACAAGAAGCAACTGCGCGACGGGGCAGCCGACCCGGGCTATCGCACACGCATGCGCGAGGAGCTCGGCGACGCCCTCTGGTACTTGTCCACGGTGGCGCACCAACTCAACCTCGACTTGAACGACATCGCCACTGCCAACCTCACCAAGATCACAGACCGGTGGCGGCCAACACCCTCCCACGCCATCCCCTTCGACACCGACCACGAGCCGCACGAGCAACTGCCCCGGCAGGCCGACTTCACGTTCACGCTCACCCGCGACGACAATCGCGAAGTTTCAGTCCTCACCTGCGAAGGTCAACAGGTAGGCGACCCCATCACCGACGCCTCCCACGTCACCGACGGCTACCACTTCCACGACGCCTTTCACCTGTCCTACGCCGCGGTACTCGGCTGGTCCCCGGTCATCCGCGCCCTGCTCGGCCGCAAACGCCGCAGCAACCCGCAGACCGATGAGGCCGAGGACGGCGGCCGCGCCATCGCGATCGAGGAAGGCATCGTCGCCCTGGTCTTCGGCTATGCCAGCCGCCACCAATACCTCGAAGGCAAAACGCACGTCGACAACGACATCCTCGACACCATCCAGGGCATGGTCGCCCACCTCGAAGTCTCGGCCCACCGCGCCGCCGACTGGGAGAAAGCCATCCTCACCGGCTTCGACGTCTGGCGAACCCTGCGCCGTCTCGCCGGAGGAACCGTCCACCTCGACCTCGACACCCAGAACCTGCGGGTAATCGAGGCTGACACCGAACCCCCGGCACCACCGCACCACACGGCTACGGACGCCTTCCGCGCCGCGGTGGCCACGCTGCACCGCAGCAAAGACGCCGCGTACGGAGACTCATGGAAGCGCCGCGGCGAGCAAATCTCGATCATGGCCAACATCGCCCGCAAGATCGACCGACTCAACATCCTCGCCACCACCGGCGCGGTCGGAACCACCGACGAAAACGCTATCGATACAGCCACCGATCTTCTCGTCTACGCCCTGAAGTACCTGACGTATCTCGCCGACCTCGACTCGGACGTCCTGGCGCTCATGTCAGCCAGCCCGGATGGGGCCGACACCTGGAGCGAGGGACCCGACGGCTTTGAGGTCGTCCTGAACTCCACCGACCTGACCGCGCTGGCCGCCGAACCCGACGAACCCCTCCCCAGCCTGATCGCCGCCGCCGACCGCAGCTTCGGCGACCTGGAGGAGTGCTTCTCCATAACCGGGGCGACCACAACGGCGCTGCGCCGTGCTGAGCTGGCTCAGACCCTCGCCGCTGACACGGTGCAGATCTTGGCCCAGCTGCGAGCCACCAGCCCAGCGCTCTTCGACACCTTTATCAGCACCTGGCAAAACCCGGTGCAGGTCGGCACTGCAGCACGCTGGCCGAGCTGCTCAGCCGGATCCCGCTCCACGCTGCCATGGCGTCGGACTGGGCGGCCCGCCAGCAGCGACCGTGACAAATGACCTCACCGGTGCGAGCAGAGCGTGCGGCAGATCATCCGAGCGCTTCTAGCGTCCAGCGATCTGTCCGGAGAGTAGCCCGCGATGGCAGGTCAGCTTCCGACGCTGTCTCAGCGTCGAGTCATGGGACCTACGATGGCTCCGGCACCGACGTGTGGACGGAGACCACCTTAGCTCGGCACCTGTGGCAACACCTGCCCACGGCGGTCCGCGACGCGATCACCGCCCGGTCGGGACTTCTGGACCGGGTCGACCATGCGATCGCAGGCTCCGTAGGCGACTTCGCCGCCACGCTCGACACCAGCACCGCCGGGCGCATCTTCTGCAAAGGCGCTCAGCTCGACACCGGCCGAGTCGGTTTCCTGCGCAACGAGATTCGTCTCAACCGTCACCTACCCGCCGACCTCGTTCCTCGGCTGCGCTGGCATGTCGAGGCAGCGGGATGGCTGATCGCCGTCTTCGATCACGCTCCCGGCGTAGCCGCGGACCTGCGTCCCGGCTCGCCGGACCTCCCCCTCATCGCCGACGCCCTCACCCGTATGGCCACAGCGCTGACGCCGTGCCCACCGGTCGCCATCCAGCCGGCCACCGCCCGGTGGGGTCGCCTGATCGATCCCGCCCTGGTCGACGGCGACACGCTGCTGCACACCGACATGACCCACAACAACTTCTTGATCTGCGACGGCCGCGTGCAGGTAGTGGACTGGTCGATGCCGTGCCGCGGTGCGGTATGGCTCGACACCGCCCGCATGCTGGTCCGGCTTATCCGCGCCGGGCATGGTCCAGAACAGGCTGAATGCTGGGCCGCGCGGCTACCGGCCTGGGGCAGCGTCACCCCGAATGCGGTCGACGCCTTCGCCGCCGCGCTCGCCAAGCTGTCCCGCCGACTACGCGACGCCAGCACCGACGCGCCGCATCTTGCGGAGATGGCTGCAGCCAGCGACCGCTGGCTACAACACCGCCTTCTCGCGTCGCGATAGATCGCCACCGACCTGATCCGGGCCTATCCGAGCGCGCATGAGGTAGGGCTCCTTGGCCACGACGCTGGGGCGGTCCACCGAGAACAGGTGATCAGGTTGCCGACCAGTCCCTGTGGCCTCGACACCACCCCTACGGCCTCAACAGACCGGGTTGCGCGGCTCGCCGACGTGATCAGGTTGCACTGCGCAGTTGATAGCTCTGTCACCCAGCCCTGGGGCGAGATCCCCTGTTCGAGTGGTTCCACTTGAGTTGGTGCTCGTACGCCTTGGCCCTGGAATCGTGGAGGTCGCCAGCGGCGCGGCTCACATCGCTTCGAGCATCCTAGGAACATTGGGGCGTCCGTCATGCCACCTGTGCGAAGGAACCCTCCCCGTTCGGTTTACACGACCGCCCGGTAGAGCGCGTCACGGTCGATGTATGGCTTCCATGTATGCACGAGGAAATTCGTTCTGTGTCCGGTGGCGAGCGGCCGGCGGACGGCAGCAATGCTGCACATTTCGCGGCCCTTCGAACCTCAAGGCAGCCGCGGCCAAGCAGTTCATCGAAGCGCACGGCGCTCGGGTATCCCGGGCCCAGGTGTACGAGGCGATCGATCCGGACCGTTGCACAACGTCGCGCGGCCGGCCCAGTCCCTTACTGCGCGACTGGATCGAGCGGTGGCTTGCAGTCAAGGTCGACGTCTCGGCGGCCACGCACGCGGAGTACGCGGGAATCTTGCGTGGGCGTGTCGCCGCGGACCTCGGGGACGTACGGGTGGCCGAGATCAGCCGGCACGAGCATCTCGATCCGTGGAAGGCGGCATTGTCGCGGCAGCTGATGCCGGCCGGGGTGCGCAAACACTGGACGGTGCTGAGTCAGGTCATGCGCGACGCGGTGCCGCACCTGCGATCCGACAATCCGCTGCGCCGACGTGCCGGAGATCGCGGTAACGGTCTGCCCCGCCTCCTGCGCCACCCGGCGTGTGTTCTCACCGCCGATCAGATCGGTGTACTCCTGGCACACTGCCGCGCGCCGATCCGCGACCTCCTGGTGATCGGTCTGGCCACGGGCATGCGCCTGGGTGAGTTGCTCGGTCTACGGGTCGCCGACGTCCGGCTGGGTGAGATGCCGGTGGTGAATGTCGTGCGGACTCTGCGCCGCGACGGCACGTTCGGCGTGCCGAAGACGTCACGGTCGCGGCGCACGATCGCCGTGACGCCCAGCACTGCGGCGGTGTTCGCCCGGCTGATCGCCGGTCGCCATCCCGATGAGCTGGTGTTCACCACACCGGGTGGCAGGCCGTGGGACGCGGGTACGCTCCGCAGCCGCTACTGGCGGCCCGCCGTGGCCGCTGCGCGACGCTGTCCGCGGCATCCGGCGCCCGCGGATACGGCCGGCAACCGGATGTCAGCATCGATGTGCCGCTGCCCAGGCAGGGTAGGGACGTGGCCGCGGTTGCAGGATCTGCGTCATACCCACGTGGCGTACCTGATCGCGGCCGGGTGGGATCTGCTCTCGATCCAGGTGCGGCTGGGGCACGCGTCGATCAAGACGACCTTCGATGTCTACGGCCACCTCTTACCCTACGGCGAATCGTCACGGCTGGCGGCCCTGGATGAGCAACTGCCGGGCGACCCGGGCCGCGTCGTGTCTCCGGCGGCCGTAAGCCCGCAGTGCGCGCGTGCGTCGGCGTTGTGAGCGCGGTTGAACGAGTTGACGTAAGGGCCGGATGTAGGTTGGCTCAGGGGTTTACTGCAGGATGCGGTGGAGCAGGACGTCGTGTTCTTGATAGATCGGCGGCGGGCCGTTCTGTGTGGCCGTTGCGGGTTTGACCGCTGGTGGCCTCTGCTGGGCCTGCTGAGCCGTGGCGGTGTCCATGGCGATGAGTTCGGCGCCGTAGGTGTCGGCGACGATGGCGGCGATGTGCTGGCCGGCGGGGTCGATGTCGCCGGCGTAGCGCAGGTGGACGCCGCGGTGGACGGCGAGCCGGAACAGGGTGTGGTCGACGGCGCGCAGTTGTCCGCTGGTGCAGGCCAGTGGCTGTGTGGAGCCGGTGAGGTAGGCGACTTCCAGTACGGACGGGTTTTCGACGACGGTGAGGGTTTGCGCGCCGAGCGTCGGCGGCTGGTCCAGCAGGTCGAGCAGGGTGAGGGCGACGGGGGTGTGGCTGTCGCGCAGCCGCCGGTCGATGGGTCCGTCGCCGGTGGTGTGGACGTTGAACAGCAGGACGGTGGCCGACAGCCGGTCGGCCACGATGCCGGATTCGGCCAGCAGCGCCCGCACGAGGTCGGGTCGGGTTGGTGTGGGCTGGCCGGTGTGTTCGGCGATGGCGGCTACCAGTCGTCGGCCGGCGAGGCGGTCGAGGTCGAAGTAGTGCGGGTTGCCGACGGTGTCGTGGGCGAGTTTGGCCAGCGGTTTCGGCGGGGTGAGGGGTAGCTGTTTCACGACGGTGGCCAGGGCGGTGATGGTGGTGCGGATGTCGGTGTCGTCTTCGCCGAGGCCGGCGGTGCGCATGCGGGTGACCAGCTGTGGGAGCCCGGGTAACTGGTCGGCGGCGTGTTGCCAGAGCTGGTCGCGGTGGGCGGCGGCGGTGCGGGCTGTGGCACTGCGGTCGACGATCGGGGCGTCGATGGCGAGTTCCACGATCGTGACGAGCTGGCCGGGCGTGAGGTTCAGGACGTTGAGCAGGTCGCGGACGGGCACGGTGATGGTGGTGCCGGTGGCGGTGACGGCTGAGGTTCTGCGTCGGCGCCGGGTGGTGGTGTCGAGCCAGGTGCGTAGCTGGGCGAGGCCGGCGTGGTTCATGTCGGTGACGCGGACGGTGGTGAGTGTTTCGGGGGCGGTGCCTGCGCAGAGCCGGTCGTGGATCGCCTGCCAGAGCGGGTGCAGGTCGATGTCGGTGGCAAGGTAGGTCAGGTCGGTGGGCACGGCCGATCAGCTCTCGGTGGGCACGGCGGTCGGTAGTGGCAGGGTGATGGGGGTGGCTTCGCCGGCGCCGTTCCACAGCCAGGGGATGGTGACGCGGTGCCGGCCGGCGGTGGTGATGACTTCGTGGATGACGACGTCGCGGGATTCGCGTTTGATCAGTGGGGCGATCGACGGGGTGGTGGCGAGCACGTCGAATTTCCAAGTGCGTAGCAGGGCCAGGACTTGGCGCAGGTTCTTGTCGTCGAAAGCGGCGTCGATCTCGTCGATGGTCAGCAGGCGGGGGCCCCGGTAGGTGGTGCCGGAGTACATGGACCAGGCGGCGGCGAGCAGCGGCAGCATGGTTGCCAGGCGTGATTCGCCGGTCGACAGGCTCTTGAGCGGGTTGGAGCGGGCGTTGACGGGTTTGAACTGGTCGGCGCCGAAGCTGCTGTGGGTGACGCTGATGTGCCACTCGTGCCAGGAGCGGTAGTCGAAGGTGTGGGCGACGCGGTCGGTCCAGGTTTCGTCGCCGGCTTCTTCCATCCGTCGGCGCAGGACGTCGTACATCGTCTCGAAGACCTCGTCGGAAGGCGGGGCGGTGAGCAGGTCGACCATTTGGCGGGCGTTGTCGTCCTCGCGGACTTTCCAGTCGACTTGCACGCCAACCCGGGCGACACCGGTGCGAACGTTCTGCAGGGTGGCGCGGATCTGGCGGACCAGCTCTTGGGCGGCTTCGCGGCGTTGCTGGATGTCGCGGCGCAGCTGGATGAACGTCGAGGTCTTCAGGATGCCTTTGATGTCGTGGCGCAGGTCGGCTTCCAGCCCGGCGACGGTCGTGCGCAGGGTGGCGGCGGCATGGCGCAGGTCGTCGCCGACAGCGGCGTTGGGGGCGGCGAGGGTCACGCGGCGCCAGTCGGTGTTCTCCAGGGTGGTGATGTCGAGTTGCTGGTCGAACACGGCGAGGGCCTGGTTGACGGTGCGGGTGGTGTTCTCGAGCTGGCGCAGCATCCGGTCACGGTTGCCGATGAGGGTGTCCAGGCGAGTGCTTCCCTGGCGCTGCGACAGGATCCGGCGGGCCCAGCTCAGCGCGGCGGTGAGGTTGGCCGGGGTGCCGTCGCTCTCGTGCGGGATGTCGTCCGGGACGTCGGCGAAGCCATAGGTGGCCAGCAGAGCCATCCGGTGGTGGTATCGGGTCCGGGCCTGCTCGGTCTCAGCTCGTTGTGGGGCCAGGTTGGTCAGGGTCAGGCGGGCTTCGGCTTCGGCGACCTCATGCTTGCCGTGCTGCTTGCCCAGTGCTTCGTCGTCGGCCTGCCGGGCGTCGTGTTCGGCGTCGAGGGCCTCGCGGGTGCGCAGCAGGTGGATGTACTCAGCGCCGTACAGGGATCGGGTTTGTTCGACGCGGGCCTGCAGGCTGACGGCGTTCTGCTGCAGGTTGCCCGCCTCGGTCGCGGCGGCCTGCGCCTGGGCGGCGGCGCGGCCGGCCGTTTTTTCGCTGGCGTGGGCGGTGGTGAGCAGGTCGAGGGTGCGTTGGGCGGCGTTGGACCAGGTGGCGAGCTGACGGTCGAAGTTTTCGACCGCTTGCCGGTGCCGGTTCAATGGTTGGGCGCTGGTGGGCAGCATGGTGCTGTCGGGTTGTGTGGCAGCGGTGTTGACGGCCTGCTGCGCCTGCACGACGCGGGTGCTGGCCTCGCGGTGCAGGCGTTCGTGGTCGGTGACGCGGGCTCGGGCGGCGATTGCGGCCTGTTCCGCGGCGTCCTCGTCGCGTAGGGCGTGTCGTAGGTCGTCGAGGTCGGGAAAGGCGTGTTCTTCGTCAGCGCACCGGCCGTCGGCGGCTTTGGCCTGATCACGGTGGTCGACCGCGGTGGCCAGTTCAGCGCGCATGATGTCCAGGTGTTCGGTGGCGGCAGTCTCGGCCTCAAGGGCATCCTGCAGGGCGTCACCGGCGGAATCGAGCCGTTGGCGGGCGTCGAGCACGCTGCGGTCGATGGCCGTGCGGGTAGCGGCGATGGCGGCCAGCGCGCGGGCCAGAACGGTGTCGGCCTCGGCGACGGCTTTGGTGGTGCGCTGCTGCGCGGCGGCGAGCGCGAGGCGTAGCTGCACCAGGGTGTCGCGGGCGCGGGTGATGTCGTTGGTGGCCGGGAAGCTGTCGACCTCGTCTTGGGCGGCTTGTGTGGCCTGGTGCAGCGACTGCAGATGCTGCTGCGCGCCGGTGAGGATGTCGGTGGCGGCGGCGAGCTGCTGTTCGAGGGCGGTGACCCGGGCGAGGCGGGCGCGTTCCCGGGCGGTGCGGCCGATGAACGCGGCGCGGTAGTCGCGCGGCGCGGTCGCGATCAGCGGTCCGACGCGCAGACGTCCGGCGGTGGTGTCGCTGTCGTGGTCGTCGATGGTGATGCTGCGCAGCAGGGTGGTAATGCGGTGGGGGTCGATGCCGCAGTCCGGTTCGGCGGTCAGCAGGTCGGCGAGGCTGCGACCGGGAACGGGGTGATGGGGGGACAGGGTGAGGTCACCGTCGCCGATGAGATGCCCGTCGTGAGTGATCACCGCGTCGAGCAGGCCGGAGACCAGCAGGGCGCCTTCCAGCCGGTCGGCGTGGCCTGAGTCTGTGCGGGGTGCGAACGCGACCGCTGCCCAGAACGGGACGCCTGCGTCCGAGGGCCGCACGGCCCGCCACGGCGGTGCAGCGGGTATCGGCGATCGCCGGCGGGCGGTGCGCAGTTCGGCTTCGAGGTCGTCGACGGTGTGCTGGGCTTGGTCGCGGTCGTGTTCGGCGGCGGCGATGCTGCGCTGCAGCCGCGCGGTGAGCGTGGCGTGTGCCTGCTGGACGGCTCGGGCCGGCTGGTGCAGGTCGACAGTGTCCAGGTCGCCGGGCAGGACGACGGCGGCCGGGTCGAGGTGGACCAGCGAGCTCCGCCATGCGGCGACGTCGTGGGCCCAGGTTCGTGTGGCGGCGGTGGCGGCGGCCCCGCCGGCGGCGAGTGCTTGTTCGGCGTCCGTGGTGATCTGCTGCGCGGCGTCGACCGCGGCCTCGTGTGCGGCGTGGTCCTGCCGGGCCCGGTCGTCGGCGGCCTCGTGATCGGCGACGGCTTGCTGCTGGGCTCGGGCCAGGCCGCGTTCGGCCTCGACCGCCGCCGCTGCCGCCTTTTCGCGTTTGCCGGCCACCACGCTCAGGGCGGTTTCCGCGGTGGTGACGTTGCGGCCGGCGTTGAGGACGTCTTGTTCCCGGGCGGCGAGCGCGATCCGTTGCCGGGTGCTGGTGCCGGCGCCGTGCAGCCAGGTCACCAGGGCGTCCGGGTCGGTCCTCTCGCCGGTGTCGAGCAGGTGTGCGGGTACGGCTGGCAGCTCGACGCGGTGGCTGTCCCACTGCTGCACCGCCGTGCCGAGTTCCGCTTCCCTGGTGTGGCGCGCGGTGACGGCTTGCTCCGCGGCCTGGTCGTAGCGGTCGCGGTCGTCTTCGGCGGCCCGTACCTGGGCAGCGGCGCCGCGCTGGCCCTCGCGGGCGATGTCGAGTTCCCGCAGGGCAGCGTCGATGCGCTGCAGGACGTCCAGGCGGGCCTGCACCCAGCTGTGGGGAGTGCCGGCCAGCTGGCCCATTCCGGTCAGCGTCACCGGTGACCCGGGCTTGCTGCTGGTGAGCTGGGCACTGGTGTCGGCGATCCGGTCGACGAACGCCTGCGCACCCACCTCGGCGGCGCCGGCCAGCAGATGGGCCACCAGCTCGCCCAGATGACGCTGCCCGCTGGCGGCCTGTTCCAGCGCTTCCTGGGCTGCGGCGGCGGTCAGCTGCGCGTTGTCGTCCAAGTCGTCTCGTCGCTGCCGCGCCGCGTCGTGCAGCTTGTGCAGCTCGGTCAAGCGTTCCTCGAGCTGAGGCAGTTCCGCGCCGGCGTGGTCGCGCAGGGCCGCGTCGGTTGCCTGGAGCTTGCCTTTCAGCTCGGTGATCGTGGTCCGCAGCTTGGCACGTTGCGCGGCGACGGCCTGCGCGGCTCGTGTCGCCTCGTTCAGCTTGTCCTCGGCGGCGCGCACCTGACGAGCGTGATCGTCAAAGACCGTTTGGGCGTGCGAGAGCTGCGCGGCCTCCACCGCGGTGACCGTGTCGAGGTAGCGTCCGTACTGCTGCTCGGCCTGCTCCAGCTGGCGGGTCTCGGACCGGGCTTGTTGCAGCTGGCGTTCCAGGTCGGCGATGCGTTCCATGGTGTCGGCGATGAACTGCAACGCCCGCGGATCCAGCGCGGGCAGGGCCTCGGTCAGGACCGTCCGCATGGCGTTCGGGGAGATGGCCTCCGCGGTGCGCACGCTGCGCAGACTGCGGAGCACACCGAGCAGCGCATCGAACTGCACGGTGTCCAGCGGGGCGAACAACGTGGTGCGCACGGCGTCGCGGTACTGGTCTTCGTCCGCGACGTGCAGATGCGGTTTCGCTTTGCTGGTGAGCCGGTCGTGGGAGGTGAACAGCCGCCCGTCGAGGGCGGCCAGTTGCGCGGCGAGGTCCTCGACGGCGACCGGATCGCGGTCGCGCTGCAGGTGCACGTCGATGCCGACCCGGCCGGGCGTGAGGAAGAACGCCCGTTGCAGGCTGCCGCCCTGCGACCGTAGCCACAGCCCGGTGGTCAGGTAGCGCACGTCCTCTGAGCCGGCGGTGCGCAGGCCGTACTCCAGCCACCAGGCCCCGGTGCGGTCCTCGGTGGTGGTGCGGTCGGTGTGCCGATCGATGAGTGTGCCGGCCGCCTCACCCGACACCGAGAGTGCCTTTTGCGAGGTGTCGGCGTCCAGCAGCATGGTGACCAGCATCGAGGCGGTCAGGGATTTACCGGAGCCGTTCGGCCCGGCCAGGGCCAGCCAGCCGTCGGCGAACAGGAACACCTCGTCGGTCCAGGCCCAGGAGTTGACCGCACCGGCCCGGGTGGGCTGCCACCTGCCCATAACTTGCGGGACGCCGAGGCCGGCCACGTCCTCGACGGCCGGCTCGGGCAGGCGGCGGACCTGGTGCGGGATCACGCTCACTGCTGTTGCTCCCCTGCCGTGGTGGTCATGTCGAACAGGCTGTCCGGCTCCGGTGCCGCCGGTGTGCGGGTGCGTGGTTTCTCGCGGTGCCGCACGCGTACGCGCCACAGGTGCACGCCGGGCGTGATTTGCCAGCGGCCGTCCTGGTCGGCGGCGTGCAGCAGTCCGGCGGCGACCAGTTCGGCGGCCGCGGCGTGGGCCAGGGCTGTGGTGCGTTCGGCGTAGCCGGCGGCCCACCGCGGCGTCTGGGCCCGGATACGTTCCACCATCGTGGTGATGTCAGCGACGGTGACGTATCGGTCGGGGTGCTCGGGCAGCATGGCCAGCAGGGCCAGCGCCGCCTGCCGTTCGATGCGCCGGCCCTGCGGGAAAGCACCGGTAGTGGCCGATGCCGCCGGGTCGGTGATCTCCCACCAGTCGCGGCGCACGGTGCTGACCAGACCCAACGCCGACGCGGCGGTGAGGGCCCGCTCCCGGCCGGTCAGGGTGGCGAGATAACCCACGTCGTTCGGATCATCGCCGGGGTCTGCGGCGGGGTCGTCAGCGACGCGTCGCAGCGCCGTCAGCCGGCGGCCCTCCACCCCGGCGCGCCGCTGCGCGGCAGCGCCCGGGTCGGCGTCGGGCAATGACACCGCGGTCAGGGCCTCGACGTGCTGCTCGGGTGGCCGGTCGTTGAGCGCCAGCAGGGTCGGCGACAGCGACGCGAACTTGTTGGCCAGGCTGTCACGGTCGGCGGTGATGAACACCTCGGCGTCCTCATCGGTCACCGCCCGTTCCAGGTCGGCATCGACGGTGATCTCGCCTTCGGCCTGCAGCAGCCGGATGGCGTCGACGATGTTCTCACGGGCGGTCTGCGCCTCTCTCTTGCTGACCCCGTCCGCAGCGACGATCCGGAACGTGGGAAGTCGTCCGGTCGCCGCCTCAGCGGCGCACACCTGAGCAACCGACTGCAGTAACTCGCGCAGGCTGATGCGGGGACGGCGCCACAGCTGCTCGCAGACCAGCGCCACCAGCACCAGCACATGGGCCGGGGCCAGTTCGCCACGGCCGGTCCGGCGCGGTAGATGTGGCCCCCGGTCGTGGGGCACGTCGTCGCGGCGTTTGTGCAGCCGGACCACCCCGGACACGTCGTGGATGTGCAGGCTCCAGCCGAGCTCGGCGCGGAAGAACTCGGTCAGTTCGCGGCGGCCGCGCAGCACGTGCCGGTAGCGCACCGGATCCTCACTGGCGGTGATGCGGCAGGTCACCGTCAGATGCCGGGCGGCTTCGCTGAGGTCCGGGTCGAGGGGCCGCGGGGTCATGCCGCCCCTTCCGCCCGCGCCGGCATGACACCGGCGTCGGCGGGGCTGACATTGATCAGCAGGTCGGGAGCCCACAGCACACCCTCGGCGAAGCGGACCGCCACGGTCGCGCCGGGTCGGGTGACACGCACGCGCACCACCACGCTCGCGCCCTCGGCATGGGCCTCGCCGTAGCCGGTCAGAGGGTCGGTGGTGTGCAGGGCGGTTTCGACGGCGCCCAGGAGGATGGCCAGCGCCGCCGTCTCCAGGCCGGCGAAGTGGGTCAGGCGGACCTCGCCGTCGGTGAGCAGCAGCGCCGTGAAACGGCGCCGGGCAGCGGATTCGGCGGCCGCGCGTTGCAGCGCCGCGGTCCGGGCTTCGCCGGCGTCGGGGACTTTACGGGGCCGGCCACCGGCCGGGCCGCTGCGTTCGTGTTCACGCAGCACCACCTCGACCTGGTGGCGGCTGACGCCCGCGTTAGCAGCGGTGGCGAAGGCAACGTCCTCCTCGGCGGTGGGAACGGCGGCGTGTACCGAAGGCCACCGGCCGAACGCCGCCGTGTACACCCGCCGGGCCTGCGCGTCGTCGGGCTGGGCATACAGGCTGTAGGCCAACTCCCGGAAGTCAGCGGCCAGATCAGAGCCCCGGCGCAAGGCGGTGTAGCGGCGGTCGATCGCGACCAGCAAAGTATGGACCGCACCGGCGGCCGACGAGATCAGACGTTGCACCGACCCGTCGGTGCCGAACCACGCCTGCAGGTCCGTCAGCCGGCGCACCCGCTCGTCGATCCAATGCTGCTGCTCGCCGGGATCGATCAGACCGGCATGCGCTGCCGCCGCCTCCACCAGAAGCCTTGGCCCCGCGGTGTCGAGCTCGGCCAGGGTCGACTCCACCCTGCGCAGCGCGCGTTCGGACTCGCGGGGGAACTGACGCAGCGCCTCGACAACCCGGTCGCGGTTCTCACCGAAGATCAGGTCATCGGTCACATCGGATTGCACCATCTGCGCCAAAGCTGCGTAGAAGTCCGCGGTGACGCGCTGCATCTCCTCCAAGCGGGTCCGTACGTCGTCAAGATCGGTGGGCAGCAGCCCTGGATCGTGCGCCGCGTGTTCGATCAGCGCGCGCAGCGTACGGTCGACACCGTCGAGCAGCCGGGTCGGCAACTGCAAGGCACGCCGTGAGTCCACAACGGCGGAGCGAACGGCGCCGACCACGGCCCGGCCCACCTTGGTCAGCGCCCACGCCTCCTGGCGGCGCATCACCGCGTCCAGCCCTGAGTTCAGAGCGGCGTAGTCGCGGAACGGTTCGACCAGGCGGGCACCGGTCAGGTAATCGAGCACGTCGCGGAGATCGTGGGCGGTGATCGTGTCGAGGAAACCGACCTCTCGCATCTGCGCTTCGATGTCGTTCAACGCCGACATCGGGGCTCGGGTGGCGAGTTCCTCCAGAGCAGCGAGTACCGCGGTGTTGCGTTCTCGTGCGAGATCGTCCGGTTGGCCGAAACACCGCCAGACCACGGGATCGATGTCCTGCCACCACAGTCGCGGTGGGTTCGCCATGGACTTCCTCCCCATCGGGCGCACCTGTCGCGTCATCATCACAGCACCCTGCGACACTTCCGGCCATCTGCGATCAGTCGCAGGCGCAGAGCTCTACCCAAGGGGAACCGAGGGCGCCAGCGGCGGTGCGAGGACTTGCTGCCGGCGGGAGCATGGGTGTCCAGCTCAAGGGCGGGTCCGCGTGCCCCGACGCTGAGGCGCCGGGCCAGGCCCACACGCCCTTAGCGTTGTCGGGAAGTTGACACCTTGCCGCCGCGTCAGCACGCGACTCGCGCAGACCCGTGCCCTCTGCGCTACCTGCCTGCCCCGTCCCGGGCAATTGGCGCGTCACGGCCCGGGGCGCGACGCTCAGTCTCGGACCGAGGAGATCTGCTGAACGTGGCTCGCGCGGGGATTGACCAGCCATTTGTCTGCCACATGCACGGTGGGTACGGTCTCGTTGCCGTCGGCGACGGCGCGGACCTGGGCGGCGGCCTGCGGGTGCTGCCAGATGTCGATCTCGGTGAAGGCGACACCGCGGCGGCGCAGTCCGCGCCGCAGTAGGTAGCAGTACGGGCAGCCGGGCCGGCTGTAGACCGTCACCTCGGCCTGGCTCACGGCGTGCCGCCGGCGGGAAGGGTGGCGCTGCCGCAGATGTGTGGTGAGGCGGGGCTGGTCGGGCCGTTCGGCGGGAACGGGAACCGGTCGAGGTCGTCGAGGGCGAAGCCGGCGGCGGTGATGGCCGCGACGGTATCGCGGCTGGTGCGGCAGCCACCAAGCAGTAGCGGCCACACCGTGGCGTCGACGATCTGCTGGGCTCGGCGCAGCGCTGCGGACTGTTCGGCGCGGACGTGTTCGAGGAACCGCAGTTGACCCCCGGGCTGCAGCACCCGACCGATCTCAGCGAGCGCGGCCTGCTGGTCGGGCACGGTGCACAGCACGAGGGCAGTGACGGCGGCGTCGAACTCGCCGTCGCCGGCAGGCAGGGCGTCGGCGAGACCGTCGACGACGCGGACCGGCACCGGCGCGCACCGGGCGGCGGCTTGCGCGGTGGCGCGCAGGCGGGGTTCCGGCTCGATGGCGAGAACCTCGGTGACCGTGGCCGGGTAGTGGGCGAACATCAGGCCGTTGCCGGCGCCGATCTCGATCACCCGGCCATGCAGACCGGCGACCAGGGCGTGGCGGTGTTCGGCGGCTCCGGCGCGGTCCATCTGGACGCTGAGTTTCTCGTAGACGCGGGCGAAGATCGGATGTCGCATCGGCTCGTCTCCAGCGGTTCGAGGTCGGTACCCTCTTAGCGGAGGATATACATAGTGAACGACATACACAATAATGTGAGCGAATGCCCGCCGGCCCCTGAAGTGCTGGAGCGGGTGTTCGCGTTCGCGGCTTCGGTGCAGCAGTACATGGAAGCGGGGCTGGCCGAGCACGGATTGAGCCGCGCCCGGGCCACGGTGGTGTGGCTGGTGCATCGCGGCGGCCCGCACACGCAACGAGCGCTGGCACAGGCGATCGGGGTGACGGCGCGCAATGTCACCGCCCTGGTCGACGGGCTCGAGGAGTCGGGGTTCGTGCGGAGGGTCCCGCATCCCGAAGATCGGCGGGCGCTGCTGGTGCAGTTGACGGACCAGGGCAGCGCGGTGACCGCGGGGCTGGCCACCGAGTACGAGCGGCACTCGGCCTACCTGTTCGGCGGCCTTCCGGACGAGCAGGTGCAGCAGTTCGTCGACACCATGGACGTGGTGATGGGCCGCCTGGCGCAGGTGGCCACAGCGACCGGGGATCGGTGAGCGTCGCGGTGGCGCCCACCCGAACGTCGTAGCAGGGATGCTCGCGGGTAACGGGCCGAGGTAGAGGTGCCCGGCCAGGCGCTGGCAAGCGCACAGTTAGTTCGCCGCGGCGCACCGGTAAGTTCGGGAGAGCCGACTGCCCGCGGTCAACCGTGATTCTGCACGGGAGTCGACGGCGGGCGGTCGCTGGCTCTGAGGGCCTGGAGGAGGCCGGGGAAGCGTTCGGTGAACTCGGACCGCAGGCGCACGAAGCTGCCGTTGCCGGCGTCGCGCTGGTGGATGACGCCGGCCTGGCGCAGGACACGCCAGTGGTGGGTGCGAGTCGACTTGGCCTTGGGAAGGACGAAGGAATTGCACGGGTACTCACCGGGAGCGCGTTCCATGAGGTCGAGCACCACGCTTCGCCGGGACCGGTCGGAGAGTGCGGCGAGCACGTCGTCCAGATCGACATCGTCGATCGGCGGCACGGAGAAGTCGCCGGGCATGAAACCCCCTTCAGGTACGAGTTTGATAGTACCTTGGTGGCCGGTGCCGAAGGTTTCACCCCTCGAGGAGGCTTCATGCTCTGGGTGTTCGACGTCAACGAGACCCTGCTCGATCTTGCTCCGCTCGACGCCGTGTTCGCCCGGCACACCGGGGAACCGACATTGCGTACCGCCTGGTTCGACCTGGTCATCCACACGGCCCTGGCGACAACCGCGGCCGGGCAGTACCGAGATTTCAGTCAGATCGGCGGGGCGTGCGCTCGGGCGGTCGCCGAGGCTCATGGCACACCGCTCACCGATGCGGGTCTGGCCGAGTTCGCTGCGACGATGCGGCAACTGCCCGCCCACCCTGACGTCGCGGACTCGCTGGACCTGCTGCGACAGCAAGGACACCGGCTGGTGGCTCTGGCCAACTCGCCGCAAGCGGTGGTCGAGGCGCAACTGACCCACGCGGGCCTGGCTCCGAGGCTGGCGGCCGTCTATTCCGTCGAGCATGTCCAGGCGCTCAAGCCGTCACCTGCCGCCTACCGGATGGTGCTACAGCGCGAGGGCGTCGACCCGGATCAGGCGGTGATGGTGGCAGCGCACGACTGGGACATTGCCGGAGCTCAGGCGATCGGGATGCGCACGGCGTTCGTCGCGCGAGGTGGGCGTAGATCGCTGCCGCTCTGGCCGGCACCAGATGCCACCGGCGCTGATCTCGGTGCGGCGATCACGCGCCTGAAGGGTTAGGGCGCCGCAGCGGCCACTTCTCCTTGAGCCCGGAAGAACCGGGCAACGTCCGGACTCCCCTGAAGCCGCCCGCGAACTCAACGCATGCCGGGCTCCGTGCGCCGGTTTACCTCAGGCAGTGGAGAGCAGCGATTCCACCTGATTTTGACCGCACGCCGGGTCGAAGGAAGGTAGGCCCGACGGTGCTACACGGCCACGCGCCTTGAGAAAGCGAAGTGGGGCGCGCAGGTGTCGAGGTCGCGAGTCCGACCGCCGCGGGCGGCGTCGACATCTCGGTGTCCCATTCGCCGGTCGGCGGGTGCCGAGCTGCCCAGACGGCGGCGGCCGACGAGCGGCGAGAGCCTGGGACACCCCGACGATCACGTGGTCGTGACGTCAGGGTCGGTAGCGGTAGCCCATGCCCGGCTCGGTGAGCAGGTGACGAGGGTGGGCCGGGTCGGTTTCGAGTTTGCGGCGTAGCCGGGCCATGTATTGGCGCAGGTAGTTGGTCTCGGTCGCGTATTGCGGGCCCCACACGTCCTGGAGCAGGGCGGTGCGGCCGAGCAGCTTGTCGGGGTGGCGCAGCAGGTGCTCGAGCAGCTGCCACTCGGTGGGGCTCAGGTGTACGTCGCGGTCGCCGCCGGTGACGCTGCGGGCGGCGAGGTCGATGGTGTGGTCGCCGATCGTGGCGGTGATCGGGGCCTCGTCGGCCGGTTGGACCCGCCGGGTGACGGCGCGGATGCGGGCCAGGAGTTCGTCGATGCTGAATGGCTTGGTGATGTAGTCGTCGGCGCCGGCGTCGAGCGCGCTGACCTTGTCCTGGTTGCCGGAGCGGCCGGACAGCACGATGATCGGGACGGTGGTCCAGCCGCGTAGGCCGCGGATGACGTCGTTGCCTTCCATGTCGGGCAGGCCAAGGTCAAGGACCACCAGATCGGGGCGTACGCGGGTGGCAGCCCGCAAGGCGGAGACACCGTCGGGCGCCGCGTCGACCTCGTATTTCCGGGCGCGCAGGTTGATGCTGAGCGCGCGGACGATCTGCGGCTCGTCGTCGACGACCAGGATCCGGGTCACGACGCGTCGGCGACGGGGATTGAGATGATCATGGTGAGGCCGCCTCCGGGGGTCTCGTCGGGTGTCAGGGTGCCGCCCATCGCCTCGGTGAGGCCGCGTGACAGGGCCAGGCCGAGGCCGACGCCGGTGTGGTTGTCGCGGTCGCCGAGGCGCTGGAACGGCAGGAAGACGTCGTCCCAGCGGTCTGCGGAGATGCCCCGGCCGTGGTCGACGACCCTGATTTCAACATAGCCGTTGAGGGTGCTGGCGGTGATGACCGGCGGCTGGTCGGCCGGGCCGTGCCGCAGGGCGTTGGCGGTCAAGTTGACGATGACGCGCTCCAACAGTCCGGGGTCGGCGCGCATGTCGGGCAGGTCCTCGGGGATGTGCAGCCGCACGCTGCGCCCGGCCGGGCCGAGTTCGTCCAGGGCGTGCGGCACGATCTCGTCGGCGCCGATGTCGATGGCGGCCACACCCAGGGCGCCCGCCTGCAAGCGGCTCATGTCGAGCAGGTTGGTGACCAGCCGGGTGAGCCGGTCGAGTGATTCGTCGGCCGTCTCGAGCAGCGCGGCCCGGTCGTCGTCGTCGAAGTCGATGTCGGCGCTGCGCAGGCTGGCCACCGACGCCTTGGCCGATGCGAGCGGTGTTCGCAGGTCGTGGCTGACCGCGGCCAGCAGCGCGGTGCGCATCCGGTCGGCCTCGGCCAGGGGCCTGGCGGTGGCGGCCTCGGCGCTCAGCCTTTCCTGCCGCAGGGCGAGGGTGGCCTGAGCGGCGAATGCCTCGACGATGCGCCGGTTGCTGGCCTCCAGCGGCCGGCCCTTGAGCAGCATGGTGATGTCGTCGTCGCCCTTGACCTCGGCGTCGGCCTCGGCCGGGCGGGTACAGGTTGGGTGGCCGACCTCGGCGACCACGACGCCGGAGTCCAGCAGCGTGACCGAGTCGAGGGTGAAGGTTTCCCGCAGACGTTCGAGCAGCGCGATCAGCGGACGTTCGCCCCGCAGGACGCCACCGGCGACGGTGGCCAGGGTCTGGGCGTCGGCGCCGGCCTCGGCGGCCTGGCGGGTCTTGCGGGCGGCGGTGTCGACGACCCAGCTGACCGCGAGGGCGACCACCACGAAGATGGCCAGAGCGAGCCAGTTCTGACCCTCGGCGATGGTGAACCGGCCCACCGGCGGGGTGAAGAACCAGTTGAGCAGCAGTGAGCCGGCCACGGCTGCCAGCAGGGCGGGCCACAGACCGCCGATCAGGGCGACACCGACCACGGCGGCCAGGAACAGCAGGATGTCGTTGGTCAGTGACAACCCGCCGCCGAGCTTGAGCAGGGCGGTGAGGGCCGGGAAACCGGCCAGCACGGTAACCAGGCCGATGATGCGGCGGCGGCGCGACAGCGCGGCGGGTGTGCGGCGGGCCCGGCGGCCCCGTCCGGCCAGTTCGTGGGTCACCAGGTGCACGTCGATCGAGCCGGACAGCGCGGTGGTGGTGACGCCGACCCCGGCGGAGAAGATCTGGGCGAGGCGGCCGCGGCTGGAGGCGCCGAGCACGATCTGGGTGGCGTTGACCGCGCGGGCGAAGTCGAGCAGAGCGCGGGGCACGTCGGCCCCGACGACCTGGTGGTAGGAGCCACTCAGACTTTCGACCAACACTCGTTGCCGGGCCAGGACGGCCGGGTCGGCGCCGGCCAGGCCGTCGTTGCGGGTGACGTGGACGGCCATCAGGTCAGCGCCTTTACTGCGGGCGGCGATACGGGCGGCGCGGCGGATCAGGGTGTCGCCCTCGGGTCCACCGGTCAGCGCGACCACGACGCGTTCCCGGGTCTCCCAGGTGGCGTCGATCTTGTGGTCTGCGCGGTACTTGTCGAGTTGGTCCTCCACCTTGTCGGCCAGCCACAGCAGCGCCAGTTCGCGGAGAGCGGTGAGGTTGCCGGTGCGGAAGTAGTTGCCGAGCGCGGCGTCGATCTTCTCCGGCTGGTAGATGTTGCCGTGGGCCATCCGGCGGCGCAGCGCCTCGGGGGTCATGTCGACCAGCTCGACCTGCTCGGCCGCGCGGACCACGGCGTCGGGCACCGTCTCGCGCTGCTGGGTGCCGGTGATCTGCGTGACGACGTCGTTGAGAGATTCCAGGTGCTGCACGTTGACGGTGGTGAGCACCGAGATGCCGGCGTCGAGCAGTTCCTGCACGTCCTGCCAGCGCTTGGCGTTGCGGGCTCCGGGCACGTTGGTGTGCGCGAGCTCGTCGACGATGGCCAGCTCCGGTTTGCGGGCCAGCACGGCGTCGAGGTCCATCTCGGTGAATCCGGCCCCGCGGTACCGCATCTCGGTGCGGGGCAGCTCTTCCAGATCGCCGATCATCGCGCTGGTGTGTTTGCGGCCGTGGGTCTCGACGAACGCGATGACCACGTCGGTGCCACGCTCGGCCCGGCGGTGGGCTTCCTCGAGCATGGTGTAGGTCTTGCCGACGCCGGGAGCGGCGCCCAGGTATATGCGTAGTTCTCCGCGTGCCATAGCGCCGCTCCCTCCTTGTTGTTATCTGCCGTCGAGGGCGAGGTTGAGTTCCAGGACGTTGACGCGAGGCTCACCGAGGAAGCCCAGTGTCCGCCCCTCAGTGTGGTCCTCGATCAGGGCGCGCACCCGGTTCTCGTTCAGGCCGCGTTCCTGGGCGATCCTCGGCACCTGAAGCTGGGCGTAGGCGGGACTGATGTGCGGGTCGAGTCCGCTGGCGCTGGCGGTGACCGCGTCCGAGGGCACCACGGGGTGGGCTGGTGCGTCGCCGCGGATCGGGGTGATCACCGCGCCCAGCGCGCGGTAGTCCTCGCCGGTGCGGGCCGGCTCGACGCTGACCCCTTCGTAGGTGGCCACGAACGGCGGGCCGGTCTGGTTGACCGACACGACCCGGGTGACCGGGCCGGTGAAGCCGTCGCGGTGAAAGACGGCCAAGACAGCGCCGACGCCGTCGTCGGTGCAGTACGGGCGCCGCCCGTCGACACCCTCGAGCTTGCCGACGGCGGCGCTACGTGCGCAGACCTGGGTGAGCAGGCTTGGCGCCGCGTCGTCGGGGTTGCCGGAGAGGGTGTCGACCACGCTCTCCGGGCCGAGGTTGGACGCGCTCGTCGAAGTGGGGTCGTAGCCGTCGCCGGCAGCTGACGGGCGGCTCTGGAAGTAGCGGGGATCGGGGTTGCCGTCGGCGTCGGTGAACGCCTGGCCGATCAGACGGCTGCCCACGGTCCGGTCGGCCACGGTGACCAGGGAACCGTCAGCGCGCTCGGACAGGCCGGGAAGCCGCCCGACCGCGACCATGACCAGCGGATAAGCCAGACCGAGCAGGACCGTCAGGACGAGCAGAGCACGCAGCGCGGCGAGGTGCTGGGCCAGCCAGGAAGGAAGTCGCATGATTCTCAGATCCCGGGGATGAACTGGATGAGCAGGTCGATGAGTTTGATGCCGGCGAACGGGGCGATGACGCCGCCCAGGCCGTAGATGAGCAGGTTGCGGCGCAGCAGCGTGCTGGCGCCGGACGGGGTGTAGCGCACCCCGCGCAGGGCCAGCGGGATCAGCGCGATGATGACCAGGGCGTTGAAGATGACCGCGGACAGGATCGCCGAGCCCGGCGAGTGCAGCCGCATCACGTTGAGGGCGTCCAGGCCCGGGTACACGGCGGCGAACATGGCCGGGATGATCGCGAAGTACTTGGCGATGTCGTTGGTGATCGAGAAGGTGGTCAGCGCCCCGCGGGTGATCAGCAGCTGCTTGCCGATCTCGACGATCTCGATGAGCTTGGTCGGGTCGGAGTCGAGGTCGACCATGTTGCCGGCCTCCTTCGCGGCCGACGTGCCGGTGTTCATGGCCACACCGACATCCGCTTGGGCCAGCGCGGGCGCGTCGTTGGTGCCGTCGCCGGTCATCGCGACCAGCCGTCCGCCGTCCTGCTCCCGTTTGATGTAGGCCAGCTTGTCCTCGGGGGTGGCCTCGGCCAGGAAGTCGTCCACGCCGGCCTCGTCGGCGATGGCTTTCGCCGTACGGGGGTTGTCGCCGGTGATCATCACGGTGCGGATGCCCATGCGGCGCATCTCGTCGAACCGTTCGCGCATGCCGGCCTTGACGACGTCCTTGAGGTGGATCACGCCCAGCGCGCGGGCCGGCTGCCCGTCGAGCTGTTCGGCGACGACCAGCGGGGTGCCGCCGGTGCCGCTGACCGTGTCGACGATCTCGCCGACCGCCTCGGTGGGGTGGCCGCCGTTCTGCCGGACCCACTTCATGACCGCCGCGGCGGCGCCCTTGCGGATCTGCCGGCCCGGAAGGTCGACGCCGCTCATCCGGGTCTGCGCGGTGAACGGCACGAAGGTGGCCTGGGTCATCAGGCCCGGCTCGCTCTCGCGCAGGCCGTACTCGTTCTTGGCCAGCACGACGACCGAGCGGCCCTCGGGGGTCTCGTCGGCCAGGCTGGACAGCTGGGCCGCCTCGGCCAGCTCACGCGGGTCGACCTCGTCGACCGGCACGAAATCGGCCGCCTGCCGGTTGCCCAGGGTGATCGTGCCGGTCTTGTCGAGCAGCAGCGTGTTCACATCGCCGGCGGCCTCGACCGCGCGGCCCGACATCGCGAGGACGTTGCGCTGGACGAGCCGGTCCATGCCCGCGATCCCGATCGCCGACAGCAACGCCCCGATGCTGGTCGGGATCAGGCAGACGATCAGCGAGACCAGCACGATGCCGGTGACCCCGTTGGCGTCGACAGCGATGGTGTCGGGTGCGGCGGCTTGGAACGCCTTGGAGAAGATCGCGAGAGGTTGCAGCGTCACGACCGACAGCAGGAAGATGATGGTGAGCGCGGCCAGCAGGATGTTGAGGGCGATCTCGTTCGGCGTCTTCTGCCGGTTCGCCCCCTCGACCAGCGCGATCATCCGGTCGACGAAGCTCTCCCCCGGCTTCTGGGTGATCTTCACGACGATCCGGTCGGATAGCACCCTGGTGCCGCCGGTGACGGCCGACCGGTCGCCGCCGGACTCCCGGATCACGGGCGCCGACTCACCGGTGATGGCCGACTCGTCGACACTGGCGATGCCCTCGATGACATCACCGTCGCCCGGGATGATCTGGCCGGCCTCGACCACGACCACATCGCCCAGTGTGAGCTCGTTGGCCGCCACCTCGCGGCCGTCCTGCAGGTAGGCGACGGTGTCCTGCTTGGCCTGACGCAGGGTCGCGGCCTGGGCCTTGCCGCGGCCCTCGGCCACCGCCTCGGCCAGGTTCGCGAACACGACGGTCAGCCAGAGCCAGACCGTGATGATCCAGGCGAACACGCTCGGGTCTACGATCGAGAGGACGGTGGTGAAGACCGCGCCGATCTCGACGATGAACATGACCGGGTTGCGCCACATGACCCGCGGGTCGAGCTTCATGACCGCGGTTGGCAGCGACTGCCACAGCTGTTTCGGGTCGAGCAGACCGCCGCCGACCTTGCGGTCACCGGCCGGCGCCGCCGTTTCGGCCTGAGGTTTGTCGAGGGTGGGGGTGGTCATGCTGTGCCTTCCTTCGTCATGCTCTCCTGGCCCTCACCTGCGAAGCCGTCTGTCGGTGCGGCTGGGTGCCGCTCGGTGCAGTCGGTCATGACAGGCCCTCCGCGATCGGACCAAGAGCAAGGGCGGGCAGGAAGGTCAGCGCGACCAGCACGACGGTGACACCGACGACCATCCCGACGAACAGGGGCTGATGGGTGGGCAGGGTGCCCTCGGACGCCGGGGTGGCTTTCTGCCGGGCCAGCGAGCCGGCCAGGGCCAGCACCAGCACGATCGGCAGGAACCGGCCCAGCAGCATGGCCAGCCCGAGCGCGGTGTCCCACCACGGGGTGTTGACCGTGATGCCGGCGAACGCCGAGCCGTTGTTGTTCGACGCGCTCGTGAAGGCGTACAGGACCTCGGAGAGGCCGTGCGGGCCCACGTTGAGCGCGGTCGAGTTGTTGCCGGTGGCGAACGCGGCCGCAGCGCCGATCAGCACCAGCGCCGGCGTGACCAGGAAATAGCTCGACGCGATCTTCATCTCCCTCGCGCCGATCTTCTTGCCCAGGTACTCGGGAGTGCGGCCGACCATGAGACCGGCCACGAACACCGTGATCACCGCGAGGATGAGCAGGCCGTACAGGCCGGCGCCGACACCGCCCGGCGCGACCTCGCCCAGCATCATGTTGATCATCGGCATCATGCCGCCGAGTGCGGTGTACGAGTCGTGGAACGAGTTGACCGATCCGGTCGACGTCAAGGTCGTGACGGCCGCGTAAACGGCGGAGTTCGGCACCCCGAACCGGGTCTCCTTGCCCTCCATCGCGGCGCCGACGGCTTGGGGCACCGTGCCCGCGCCGTGCACCTCGAATGCGATCGTCAAGCCGATGCTCGCGATGGCCAGGATCGCCATGACCGCGGCGATGGCGTACCCCTGCCGGTTCTGCCCGACCATGCGGCCGAACACCCGCGGCAAGCTGAACGGGATCAGCAGGATGAGGAACAGCTCGATCCAGTTGGTCCAGGTCGTCGGGTTCTCGAACGGGTGCGAGGCGTTGACGTTGTAGAAGCCACCACCGTTGGTGCCCAGCTCCTTGATCGCCTCCTGGGAGGCCACCGGACCGCCGGTGATGTGCTGCGTCGCGCCGGTCAGCGTGGTCACGTCGACGCCGCCGGACAGGTTCTGCACCATGCCCGCGGCCATGAACACGACGGTGGCCAGCACCGCGACCGGCAGCAGCACCCGCAGCGTGATCCGGGTCAGATCGACCCAGAAGTTGCCCAGCGTCGACGACCTGCGGGCGGCGAACCCACGGACCAGCGCCACCGCGACCGCGATGCCGACACCGGCCGAGACGAAATTCTGCACCGCCAGACCGGCCATCTGGACCAGGTGACCCATGGTCGACTCACCCGAGTATGCCTGCCAGTTGGTGTTGGTGGTGAAACTGACCGCGGTGTTCCAGGCAAGATGGGTAGGCAGCGGGTCGAACCCCAGCGAAAGCCACAGCTTGTCCTGCAGCCGCAGAAACGCGTACAGGAACAGGATCGACACCGCGGAGAACGCGAGCACACTGCGGGCGTAGACACCCCAGGTCTGCTCGGCCGCCGGGTCGACCCCGACCATCCGATAGACGCCGCGCTCGGCGACGTTGTGCTTGGTCCCGCTGACAACGCGGAACATGTAGTCACCGAACGGCCGGTACACCGGCACGAGCGCCACCACCAGCGTGATGACGAACAGCCAACCGGCCATCAGAACTTCTCCGGGAACACCAGGGCGGCCACCATGAAGCCGCCGAGCAGGACGGCCACGATCAGGCCGATCAGATTGACCGCGCTCACCGGCGTTCGACCGCCCGGATCAGCACGGACAGCGCTGCGAACAGCACCACCGTGAGCCCGACGAACACGAGATCAGCCACTTCAGAACTCCTCGACAAGGGGTGTGCGGTTGTTGCCGGGGCAAGCACACCTCGCGCGAGAGGGTTCCGGAACTGCCGTTAACGGATCGAGTACGCGGCCGCGCCGAACGTTGACGGTTTGTTAACGGCTGCGGCCGTCGACGTCCCTGCGTGGTCGTCGGCGGCACGGACAGCCCCGTTCGCTGTCACGAGCACCGATGATGGTGACGACCCGTACCCTGGTCCGGTGAATGATCGACCCGCTGCGGACCAAGCGCCGGCCGAGTACGCCGTACCCGCCGTCATGGACTCCCCCGCCCAGGCCGGCCCGCCGGCGGTCGGTGTGGCCGGGTGGCTGCTGCGCCACCGGGTGCAGCCGGTCGGGCCCGCCGCCGGGGAGGGCCACACCGAGCAGCATTCCTGGTGGAAGGTGATGTGCCTGACCGGGGTGGACTATTTCTCCAGCCTGGCCTACGTGCCGGCGATCGCGGTCGCCGCGGCCGGGGCCGTCTCGCCCTTGGCGACCCTGCTGATCGTCGCGCTCACCCTGTGCGGAGTGCTGCCGATGTACCGCCGGGTCGCCCGCGAGAGTCCCCACGGCGCCGGCTCGGTCGCGATGCTCGAGCGGCTGCTGCCGTTCTGGCAGGGCAAACTGTTCGTCCTGGTGCTGCTCGGTTTCGTCGCCACGTCCTGGCTGATCACGATCACCCTGTCCGCGGCCGACGCCAGCGTGCACGTGGTGGAGAACCCGTTCTTCCCGTCATTGCTGCACGGGCACGAGGTCACGCTGACCGTGATCCTGCTCCTGCTGCTCGGCTTCGTCTTCCTGCTCGGCTTCAGCGAGGCCGTCAGCGTCGCCATCCCCCTGGTCGCGGTGTTCCTCGGGCTCAACGCCCTGGTCATCGGCACCGGCCTCGTTCACGTGATCACCGACGCCGGCGCCTGGTCGACGTGGACCGCAGCCCTCGGCGACGTGGGCGGTGGCGGCGTGGGCGGGCTGCTCGAACCCGCCCTGGTGGCCTTTCCCCTGCTGGTGCTGGGCCTGTCCGGCTTCGAGACCGGAGTCAGCATGATGCCGCTGGTCGCCGCCTCCGGCACCGATGCCCGGCAGCAGCTGGAGAACCGCATCCGCAACAGCCGCAAGCTGCTCACCACCGCCGCGCTCACCATGAGCGTCTACCTGCTCTCCGCCAGCTTCGTCACCACCGTGCTCATCCCGGCCGACCAGTTCCGGCCCGGCGGCGAGGCAGAAGGCCGCGCGCTGGCCTGGCTGGCCCACGAACAGCTCGGCGAAGCCGTGGGCACCGCCTACGACATCAGCACCATCCTGATCCTGTGGTTCGCCGGCGCCTCAGCGATGGCCGGCCTGGTCAACATCGTGCCGCGCTACCTGCCCGGCTACGGCATGGCTCCGGAATGGGGCCGGGCCGTCCGCCCGGTCGTGCTCGTCTACACGATCCTGACCATCATCATCACGGTCGCGTTCGGCGCTGACGTCAACGCCCAGGCCGGGGCGTACGCTACCGGCGTGCTGGCGATGATGGTCTCCGGCGCCTTCGCCGTCACCGTCTGGGCCCTGCGCAACCGCCGCCGCCGGGCCGCGGCCGGTTTCGCCGTGCTCACCGTCATCCTGGGGTACGCGCTGGTCGAGAACATCATCGAGAAGCCGGACGGCATCGCCATCTCCGGCCTGTTCATCGCCGCCATCATCGTCGTCTCGCTGATCTCGCGGGTCAGCCGCACCACCGAGCTGCGCGTGGACAGCATCGAGTTCGACGAGACCGCTCGCCGGCTCATCACCGAGTCCCTGGAGTTCGACGGCGCCCTCGACCTGGTCGCCCACCGCCGGCAGACCGGCGACGCCACCGAGTACGAACGCAAGGAACTCGAACAGCGCGGAGATAACCCCGTCCCCGGCGCCAACGACATCCTCTTCCTGGAAGTCGACGTGGTCGACCCGTCCGACTTCAGCGACACTCTGATCGTGCGCGGCATCGACATCGGCGGCTACCGCATCCTGCGCACCGAGGCGCCGGCCGCGCCGAACGCCATCGCCGCGATCCTGCTCGCCCTGCGCGACGCCACCGGCGTACGCCCGCACTGTTACTTCGCCTGGGCCGAAGGCAGCCCTCTCGTCCACATGGTCCGCTACTTCCTGCTCGGACGCGGCGACACCGCGCCGGTCACCCGCGAGATCATCCGCAAACACGAGCCCGACCAGTCCCGCCGCCCCGGAATTCACGTGGGATCCTGAGGTCTCCGGGAAGCGGCTCTCTGAACCGGCCAACTGAACGACCTCTGCAGCGGGAGCAGCAACATCCTTAATCCCGCATATGATCCGGCCCCGGGATTATGTGGCTACTCGTCCGCGCCGCCCTCGTCGTCGAGGACTTCGCTGCCCGCTACCATGACCCGGGGTGCCGCCTCAGGCCGGCTGACCGAAGACAGGCCTTTCCCTGATGGCCGTAGTCAGGCGTCACCTGCCGCTCGTTCAGCGCCTACCGCGCTGAGCCATCCACCTGCTGCATCGAGTCGTAGCAGTCGAGCCGCTGAGACGGTTTTCCCCTGGATGTCGGCGTCGCACGATCACCGATTGATGTCGCGGCGGTTGAACCAGAACGCGCCCGCGGCGACAAACAAGCCGGCAGTCGCCAGCAGGATCGCGGCGTCGGCCCACTGCACGCCGTGCCGCAGCGGCTCACCGCCGATGTAGTAATGGAACGGCGACACGCGGCGGGCGCCGCCGATGCCGAGCTGACCCGCAAAGGCGTACAGCGCATACGCGAGCACGCCGATCACCGCCGTCACGATGAAGACGAGGGCGCGGCGGCCGGTGGCGGCGCCGACACCGATCGCCAGCGCGCCGAAGGTGACGGCCAGCAGCGCCAGTTGCAGGCACTGGGCGGCGAACTGGGTGACCGAGATGCTGTCCAGTCCGGCCGGGCCGCGGATGGCCAGCATGCCGGCGCACACGAGCGCGGCCAGGCCGAATGCCCCGGCGGTCAGGGCGGCGAAGCGTTGCAGCAGGAACGCGGTACGGCCGATCGGGTACGCCAGCAGCAGGTCGAGGCGGCCGGTTTCTTCGTCGGCGGCGGTGGCGCGGGCGCCGGTGGCTGCGCCGTAAAACATGGCGATCAGCGGGAGGATGAGCCCGAAGACGGAGGAGCCGAGGTAGCCGGCGGCGGAGGTGAGGTCGTCGAGCCGGAACGCCTCGCGCATGACCTCGGGGTAGTTGGCGACGGCTTGGGCCATCTGCCCGTCGGCGAGCTGGGGGTAGAAGGAGGCGTACATGACCCCGGCCAGCGTGGCGCCGACGGACCAGCCGATCAGGACCCGTCGGTCGTCGGACAGGGTTTTGGTGAACACGTCAGACGGCACGGTCGGCTCCGGCGTAGTAGGTGTGGAACAGCTCTTCCAGGGCAGGTTCGGTGGCCAGGATCCCGGTGACGGTGTGCCGGCTGGTGGCGGCACGCAGCAGGGCGTCCGGGGAGCCGGTGAGGCGGCCGCGAAGGACGGTTCCGGTCACGGTGAGCTCGTCGAGGCCGGGCACGTCCGCGAACTCGGTGGCGGTGACCGGCTCGGCGAAGGTGATCTCCACCGTGCGTACGGCGGTCGAGCGCAGCGCGGTGACGGTGTCGATAGCGACGAGGTGGCCGTCGCGGATGATGGCGACACGGTCGGCAACGGCCTGGACCTCGGCCAGGACATGGCTGGACATGAAGACCGTGGCCTCGCGGTTCGCAGCTTCGGTGACCATCTCGAGGAAGGTCTGCTGCACCAGCGGGTCGAGGCCGGAGGTCGGCTCGTCCAGGATCAGCAGTTCGGGTTCGTGCATGAATGCCTGCACCAGGCCGACCTTCTGCCGATTGCCCTTGGACAGGCTTTTGATCCGGGCGGACTGGTCGAGGTCGAGCCGTTCAGCGAGGGCGTCGACGCGGGCTGTTGGCCGGCCTCCGCGCAGGCCGGCCAGGAACCGCAGGCAGGATCGGACCGTTTGGCGGCCGTCGACGGTGAAGTCACCCGGCAGATATCCGACCCGCCGGCGCAGGGCCACCGCGTCGGCGCGCGGATCGAGGCCGAGTACGCGGATGTGGCCGGCGGTCGGCCGGATCAGGTCCAGCAGCAGCCGGATGGTCGTCGACTTACCGGCCCCGTTGGGGCCGATGTAGCCGAGCACCTCACCGGTGTGCACGCGCAGGTCGAGACCGGCCAGGCCGCGGCGGCTGCCGTAGGTCTTGGTGAGGTTGTCGAGCACGATCGCGTCGTCGTCCATACCCGTCACCGTACTGAAGTTTCAGAAATCTGTGAAGTATCAGAGTTCTCAGTCGAGGGGTAAAGTGTGTCAGGTGACCGACGACCTGACCGGCGCCGCCGAGCACTTCGCGTTGACCCTGACCCAGTACGGGCTGCAACGGATGACCGCCCGCGTCATGGCTGCTCTGCTGTTCACTCAGCAGGACACCATGACCGCAGGCGAGATCGGCGCCCAGCTCGGCGTCAGCTCCGGCGCCATGTCGGGGGCGCTGAAGAACCTGACCGAGCTCGGCATGATCGAACGGGTTCCCGCGCCGGGTAGCCGCCGTGACCACTTCCGCTTCCGTGACGGCGCTTGGGCAATCCTGATGTCGAAGCAGAATATGGCCCTGACCTTGATGACCGAGGCCGCCGATGAGGGCATCAAAGTCGCCGGACCGGACACCGTCGCCGGTCACCGACTCGCGGACATGCGCGACTTCTACGCCTACATGCTCAGTGAGATGCCGGCCCTGATCGAACGCTGGCACGCTCGCACCACCTGACACCGGGGTACGCCTTGAGCGACGATGCCGTCACGTCGAGCGTTCCAAACGACCATCGGATGGTGCGCTGGACTCGCTGCGGATGTGAACCAGCAGGTCGCCGGTCTCAAGCACCATGGCGGCGTCGCCGCCCAGGGGCACTACCTTGCCGCGACGGATCAACGCCACGACCAGCGCTGACAACTGCCGGGGATTGCGTCCGATTTCGTCACGATGTGCGGAGCGCATGGCCAGAGCCATGCCATGCCCGGGGGTGAGCAGGTCCTCGACCACGTCGACCAGGGGCGGGGCGGTGGTGGTGAGGCCGAGGAGACGGCCGGCTGTCGCGGCCGAGACAATGACGTGGTGGGCGCCGCTCTGCTTGAGCAAGGCGGCGTTCTCCTGCTCCCGCACGGCAGCGACGATGCGAACCTGCCCGGCGGTCAGTTGCCGGACCGTGAGAGTGATCAGCACCGACACCTCATCGGTGTCGGTAGCGATGATGACCGAGCTGGCGTTCTTGACGTCGGCTTCCAGCAAAATCGCGGATCGGGTCGCGGACCCCTCGACCGCGACCAGCCCGTCCATGGTGGCCTGCCGCAGCCCCGCCGCGTGGTTCTCGACCACGACGATGCGCGCCTTGTGGTGGCCGTTCTCCAGCAGGGCACTGACCGCGGCACGGCCCTTGGTGCCATAGCCGCACACGATCACATGGTCTCGCAACCTTCTCCGCCACCGGCCGATCCGCAGGTTGTTGCGGTACTGGTCAGTCAGGACTTCGAGGGTCGTGCCGACCAGGATGATCAGGAACACCACCCGGGCGGGGGTGACGAACACGACGTTGATCAGCCGGGCCCGTTCGGTCACCGGCGCGATGTCGCCGTACCCGGTTGTGGACAGAGACACGACGGTGTAGTAGAAGCAGTCCAGTAGGGTCAGCCCGTCCTCGTTGGCGTCACTGTAGGCATCGCGGTCGAGATAGATCACCGCAACTGTCACCAGCACCAACGCCAGGGCAGCGGCCATCCGGACGGTCAGCGCACGCAGCGGGCCTTGCCGGACCCGGGGAAGAACGATCACTGCCGGCCTGCCTGCACGGTTGTCACCTTAACCCCGGCTACCGCGGATGCGGGCCGCCGCCGCTGCTTCTCCGCGAGCCACTGATGTCAGGTGAGGTTGGCGAAGGCTTCGACGTGACGGGTCTTACCGGCGACGATGAGGATGTCGCCGGCATAGACGGTGGTGTCGGCGGTGGCGTAGGTGAAGTCCTCACCCGGTCGTTTGATCGAGACAACAGTGATCCCGTACTTGGAGCGCAGCGCGGCGTCGGCGAGGCTCTTGTCGAAGGCTTCCTCGGGAGCACGGGTCTTGATCAACGCGTAGTCGTCCTCGAACTCGATGAAGTTGAGGATGTGCCCGGTGACCAGATGAGCGACGCGTTCGCCCATCTCGTGTTCGGGCAGCACCACGTGGTGGGCGCCGACGCGTTGCAGGATGCTCGCGTGCTGACGGTTGATGGCTTTGGCCCAGATGTTGGGGATGCCGAGGTCGGCGAGCAGCCCGGTGGTCAGGATGCTGGCTTCCAGGTCGGTGCCGATCCCGACGACGGCGTGCGCGAATTCGTGCACGCCGAGCTGGCGCAGCACCTGCTCGTCGGTGGTGTTGGCCACCGCGGCGTGGGTGAGCTGGTCGGCGTAGCTCTGCACCACCGAGGCGCTGGAGTCGATGCCGACGACCTCCCATCCCTGGCGCATCAACTCCAAGGCCAGGGAACTGCCGAAACGGCCCAGGCCGAGCACGGCGATGCGGTTGCTGGTGGCGCCTTTCTTAGCCAACGATGGGTCGCTCCTCAGGTCGCTCGTAGCGGCGGGTCCGTTCCCGCAGCGCCAACGCGGCCGCGGCGGTGATCGGGCCGAGCCGGCCGATGAACATCAGCACGATCAGGATGACATGCCCGGCCGTGCCCACATCGGCCGTGATCCCGGTCGACAGACCCACAGTGCCGAACGCCGACGTCACTTCGAACAACACCTGATCCAGCCGGAACGGGGTCAGCGCCAGCAGGGCCACGGTCGAGGCCGCCACGGCGGCGACGCCCAGCAGCGCGACGGTCAGTGCCTGCCGCTGCACCCCGGCCGGCAGTTTCCGGCCGAGCGCATGCACGCTCGGCTCGCCCCGGATCTCGGCCAGGATCACAAACCCCAGCAGCGCGAACGTGGTCACCTTGATCCCGCCCGCCGTGCCGGCACTGCCGCCGCCGATGAACATCAGCACGTTGTGGATCAGCAGAGTGACGTCACTGAACTGCGCCACGTCCAGGCTGTTGAATCCGGCAGTACGCGGCATCACCGCCGTGACGAACCCGGCCAGCAGCTTTTCCGCCACCCCGAGCGGACCCAGCGTCCCAGGGTTGGACCACTCGCTGACGGTGATCGCCGCGAAGCCGCCGGCCAGCAACACCACCGTCATCCCCACCGTAATCTTGGTATGCAGCGACCACCGGCGAGGAGTACGAAGCTCGCGGCGTAATTCGAACAGCACCGGGAATCCCAGGCCGCCGATGATGATCGCGGCCACGATCGGCAGGCAGATCAGCGGGTCACCGACAAATCTCATTAACGAGTCGGAGAACAGACCGAAACCGGCGTTGTTGAACGCCGACACCGCGTGGAACACCCCCAGATAAGTCGCCCGCGGCCAGTCGTAGCCGTAGCCGGCAGCGAACCGCCACGTCAGCACCACAGCCACGAGCAGCTCGACCACCAGGCTGATCCGCAGCACCCCCAGCACCACCCGGCGGACCTGCCCGACCCCCATCGACTTCGTCTCGGCCTGGGTGCCCAACTGCAGCCGCATCCGCAGGCGACGAGCGACCAGCAGACCGAGCAGCGCCGCAAGGGTCATGATCCCGAATCCGCCGACCTGGATCAGTCCGAGGATCACTGCCTCACCGAAAGCCGACCAGTAGGTACCGGTGTCGACTACCACCAGCCCCGTCACACACACCGCGGACGTCGCCGTGAACAGAGCGGTGACTGTACCGGCGCTGCGACCACTTTCCGTGGCGAACGGCAGAGCCAAGAGCCCGGAGCCGATCAGTACCGCCGCGGCGAATCCGAGCACCACCAACCGCGCCGGATGCCGGAAGTTCTGCGCCCACCACGCCCTGACCCGCCCCGGCGCCCGCAACCGCCGCACCACTGCCCACACCGCCTGCCACCCGGAGCGCAACCGGCGACCGGCCCTGACCGGCCACCGTCCCAAAGCGGTGGCCGACTCTGGCCCGCTCAACGGCATCCAGGCCAGCAGCGCGACGCCAAGACCAAACGCGAGGAGCATGCCGGCGATCAGCAACACGCCCAGCAACAGCTGCCCCGCGGTGGAATCCATCCCCACATGATCCCTGCCGTCGCGGCAGCGATGCGTTCAGCCCGCCGCCGAATGGACTGCTCGACTGGTCGCCCATCGCAGCACATCGATTCATGACGTGAACCCATCGCCCACCCACGATGCTCCGGGAGCGTCGGTTACGCCGCCGAGGAAGGCCGCCGTAACGCGGCCTGGCGCTGGTCCACCCGCTGCACCGCGGCGCGCAACTCAGGGGCCCGCCTGGCGTGGGCTGCGGCATTGGGCGAGCCGGGTCCGTGCCGGTGGAGCATGTCAGTGAGACGTTGCTCGAGATTCATGGTCACACCGTTGGGCCCGACGGTCTGATCGGCATAGATCAGCGCGTCGGACACCGGTGACTGCTCACACGGGAACTCTTCGAGTTGCTCGGCCAGGCCGCGAGTGTCGGCCAGGTACCGGGCCGCGGAGTGATGAGCGACCAGGACGGCGATCCGCGGTGGCCAGCCGGTCACGGCCAGGTGGCGGGCGCCGTCGAGGGGATGGAAACCGGTGTCGCGCAGTTCGGCGGCGTACCCGATGTCGTGCAGCCACGCCGCGATCAGCAGGGCCTCGCCGTCGGTGCCCGAGCCGACCGTGTCCTGGACCTGCTCGGCGCGCCGCGCCACCCCGATCGTGTGTCGCCAGCGCTCCGGAAGGTCCACCAGCAGCGTCTGCGCGAGGTCACGGGCACGGTGAACATCTCCCCCAGGGCCAAGAACACCGGTCACAACCTCACCGTAACCGCACAACTACTCCTACGGGTGAACGAAGGGTGTCTCTGGGAGTCACGCCGCTCCCGCCCTGCCGACAGGCACATGCGGAAACTGCGCTACAGCCGACGCAGGACGTCACCGAACCGCACGTACAGCTCCCAGCGGCCGAACTTGAAGCCGCCGCGCCTGCGATTCACGTTATATGGCGCAGGCGGTGCCAAGGAACACCGGCAGCGGTCAGCCGCTCGGCTATGAGCATCGAAGCGTGATCGAAGAACACAGCGACGTGGTGGTCGTCGCCGAGATGGCAGGCCGCGGCGAGCGTACCCACGTTGATCGGGTCCAACCCCTGCACGTCGCCCAGTTCCACGATCAGACGAAGGGGCCGAGTTTGACGGATGGCCCGCACCAGCGTGCGGCGCAAGCAGACGGCCTCCGCAGCGTCGAGGATGCCGTGCGGACGGATGACAAGAGTGCCGTCGGCACTGGTGGTGACGTCGACCGTGGCGGTCGTCATCGCGGTGGCCTTCCGTTACCCGGCGTTCTCCGAGACGTCAGGTTAGAAGGTGACCACCGGCCGGTCGAGTACCTACCGAGAAAGTTCACCAGGTCACAGCAGGATAACGACAGCGACGGCCATTGCACCGGCGAACAGGCACCACGCGAGACCCATCCCGGTCAACCGGCAATTGAGCGCAGCATCACGGACTGCCGGCTGCCGCAGACCCAGGAAGGGGGTGCTGCCCAGCAACAGCGCGAGCGCCGACGACATCGCCGATCTCAGCCCCGCCTACACCGCGCCAGTCACCAGTCCACGAACGCGACCCAGACCGTCACCGCCCGGCGACGCCAGCTGCGCGCCATAGCCTCCTAAACATCCGCCAACGAGTTGCAAACACTAAATGCGGGCCCGAATGGAGAAGCAAAGCCATCAAAGCGACCCGCAAGGGGCCTGCTCCGGCGTCGCTTAGCAAATGACAGAGCCCTTAACTCGCTTCCGGTATCTTCTCGGATCGAGACGTAATCAGCACTGAATCAAGATCGACAACGGGCTCCGACGAGGCTTTCGCGCGCTCCCCGACCCCCACACTGCCAGTTCGAACTTATACAGCCTGTGACCTGCACGTTTGTAGGTAATGCCTGGTCAGAGGGTTTTTGAAGTGCTGGTTCTTACGCTCAGTAGGAGCCGACATGCCTCCTCGGTGTTCGCATGCGTACACCTGTTCGGCCTACCTTCCTGGGCATGGCATCTATGAAACCGCGTGGGCGGTCTTACGAGGTTCGGTGGCGTGCGGGTCGCAAGGGCGACTGGCAGACATGCACCTTCGCTACCGAGAAGCTGGCGCGAGCGGCCAAGGATCTCGCCGAGGCGCGTCATCACAGGATCAGCGACACAGACGTGTACGCCGCGCTGCTGGGCATCGACAGGGTCGACGACGAGCCGGATGACGAGCAGAGGGAGGAGGTGGAGCGCAGTCCGACGCTTGGCGCCTGGGTGGATGAGTGGCTGACGCTGAAGGTCGACGTTGCGGAAAGCACCCATAAGGAGTACGCCCGCATGTTGCGGGGGCGGGTGGTGCCCGTCTTGGGTGATCTGCGGGTGGATGAGATCAGCCGGGAAGAGGACATCGACCCGTGGAAGGTGAATCTGTCGGCGGATCTGATGCCGGCCGGCGTGCAGAAGCACTGGGCGGTGCTGAGCATGGTTATGCGAGATGCGGTCCCGCGGTTCCGACCTGACAACCCGCTCGACCGGCAGCCGGGGCATCGGAGCAATGGGCTGCCGAAGGTCTACAAGTACAACGCGTGCTTCCTGTCGACCGAGGAGGCCCGTCTGCTTGTCGCTGCGTGCCCGGACGCGATCCGTGATCTCGTGCGGGTGGCGTTGGGTACGGGAATGCGGATGGGCGAGATCTTCGGTTTGCAGGTTGGCTCTGTGGAACTGCGGGGCGAGCGGCCGGTGATTTACGTCGAGCAGACGTTGCGCCGTGGCGGCACATTCGCTGAGCCGAAGTCGGAGCGGTCGAGGCGGTCCATCTTGCTGCCGAAGACGGTTGCCGCGTTGCTGGCCGACCGGGTCAAGGGCAAGCGTCGCGGTGATCTGGTTTTCACTGCTCCCGGAGGTAAGCCGTGGGACGCGAACAATTTCCGGTCAAGGTACTGGGATAAGGCCGTTGCGGCGGCTCAGCGGTGCGCAGCTCATCCGCCGACCCCGGCGAAGGTCGGCAATGGCAAGAAGGTGCGGCGAGTCAGCGACTTGGCCGTTTCGTCGTGCGAATGCACGACCCGACTGCATCAGCGGCCCCGTTTCCACGACCTGCGTCATTCGCACGTGGCGTACCTGATCGACGCCGGGTGGGATTTCTTCGTCATCCAGCACCACATCGGGCACGCCTCGATCAAGACGACCTTTGATGTCTACGGGCACCGGCTGACGCGCGGGGACAAGGCCCGCCTGAAGGCTCTTGACGAGCGGCTCACCGACGGGAAGGTCACGGACATGCAGAGCGCGAAGAAGGGCCGCAAGAAAGGGGCGAAGAAGTCGAAGGGCAACATCTCGCCCTTCATCGAGGGGATGGGCGAGGCTGCTTGACGTAGTTCCTCCTCTGGGGAACTTGTCGCGGCTAATGATGCTGCGCGCCGGCCGGTCAACGTAAGCGATCTTTCCGGGCAGGCTTGCGCGCAGCTCACTCGGCCCTTCGTTGGTATTGCGCGCGCCCGAACGAGCTTCGGGTTCCATAATGGAGGTATGGGCATGAGCGGTAAGCAGCTCCCGCGGCAGGGGGCACACGACGCCGTGTGCTTGCAGTGCCGTCGCCTCGATCAGTTGGTGAGCGTGCCGGCGGCGGTACGCGCCGGTCACTCGACGGGAGTGGTGCGTGGCAGCGTGACCGGCCGGTTCGGCTACGACGTTCCTGTCACCGGTCGGGTGTCCCAGGTCAGTGGGTTGGCTCGTGCCTTGGCCGCGCCGAGGCGACCACGTGCCGCCACTGGGCCGGCCGTCGTCTTCGGCGGCTGCGCCCTGCTGGTGATGTGGAACCTGCTGCTGGCGGTGTCGGATCCTGCTGACGGTACGGCGTGGTTCGGGCTGGCCTTCTTTCTCGCCGTGGCCGCTGGCAGTGGATGGGTGTTGCGAGCACGGCAGCGCCGCCTCCAGTGGATGGGTCCGCTGGTCGACGAGGCGGTCGGGCTTTGGCGGCGGTCGTGGTACTGCCGCCGGTGCGGCGTCGTCAGCGTCTACGGTTCTGGTGTGCCGGTCACCGTGGCGGCGAGCGGCCTCGGCTCTGCGCTGATTTCGGTGGCTCAACAGCGCCGTCAACGGCAGGCACAGTCTGCGCCGCCGTCTGCGCGTGTTCTGCAATAGCCCCATCTGGCAGCGTCTGCCGCGGTTACAGAATCTCGGGCGGCGGCGACTTATACGTCGCCACCCGGCCGCGTTCGGGCCCTCTTTCCTGGTCAGTACCGGTGGCGGCCCACTGAATGTCGGCACGTCACGACTATGGTTGATGTTGATACTGCAACGACCGAACAGGTCGTGAAAACAGGAGTGTTGATTCATGGCGAAGCAAGTCATTACCATCCTGACGGACGATCTCGACGGCGGCGACGCCGATCGCACCGTGGAGTTCGGGCTCGACGGGGTGAACTACACCATCGATCTGTCGGAGAAGAACGCCGGCAAGCTCCGCAAGGTCCTCGACCCCTACCTCGAGGCGGCAACCCGGATCGGCCGGGGGACGGCAGCCGGCCGTGTCACGTCCCGCACCGCCGCAGCCCAGCCCAGCAGGGCTAGCCGTGATCAGAACCAGGCGATCCGGGAGTGGGCAAAGAAGAACGGCCACGAGGTCTCTGACCGGGGCCGGATCCCGACTGGTGTCGTCGAGGCATTTCACGCGTCTCGCTGAGCTCAGCGGGACAAGGCTGTCCGGGCCGGAGGAGACGAGACGCCGTTGCGAATTCCACGGGGGGAGAACTCGCAACGGCGTCTCAACGAGAGTAGTCGATGCCATGGACTTCAGCTCGGTCGTGCTGGGGAGCCCTCAGTTGGTGGTGGCATCGACAGTACGTCGCGTTGGGCGACGCGCAGCTCGTCGGCAGCGCGGTCTGTTCCTCGTGGTGCGACCCTGTCGATGACGTCCCAGGCGGCGGTCAGCGCGTGTTCCAGTTCGCTGATTCGCGTCGCGTGTTGGCGGCGGACTGCCTCTCGGACCTGTTCGATACGGCGCATCCACCCGGCTGCGGCATTTTCCGTGTGGGTCTTGGGTGCCGTGGATGGCTCGTCGCTGAGTACCGCGCTTGCCGGGACTATCGCGGCGGCGGGGCGCCCTTGATCGGTGACTACCGTGACCTGGCCGGTCAGGGACGCCAATCGTAGGAGCTGCATGAACCGGTTCCGCGCCTCGAGCATCGGCAGTTCGATACGACGACGGCGTGGCATCGGTACGGCGGGTTCGGCCATAGGCTCATAGTGACGCGAGGCTATGACATTTTCTTGTGGTCAGCGCCGCCTCGGCGGACCGGGGCCGGTTGGGTCTTTTGCCAGTCGGCGCAGTGATCATGATGGACCTGCGATGCCGTTCCGGAAGGTGAGTTGGGCGGTTATCCCGCCTGCCGGTTGCGGATCTTGGGCCAGCGGATCTCACCGAATGAGGCATCGAGGATCTCGTTGCGGGGGGTGACAACGCCGGCGCGTTGCTGCGCGGCGTTCAGAGCTGCTGTGGGGTCAGCGATCAGGTGCCGTGATCCAGCGGTGAGGTCCTGAAACACGAGGCCGGTTCGCTCCGCGGCGGCCACAGCGACGAGATTCTCCAGCTGGGTGAGCGAGACGACCGCTGTGGGGAACGGCATTGCCCCGATCACCTGTCCGAACATGGTGTGGTTGGCCAGGTATAGCGGCTCTGGTACGACGATCAGACCGCGGACTGCCCGGTCCTCTGATGGCGGTGGCAGGCTTGCGAAGGCGTCGTGCGCGCTGCGCCACAGCTGGTAGGTGGTGACGAGTTGGTCCTTGGCTTTGACGAAGTCACGGCGCAGGCGCTCGGCGTAGCTGATGGGGTCGAGACGCTGGTCCATCCGTGGACGCAGGCTTTTGACCTCGACGAAGATCACCTGGTCGGGGTAGACGACGATGCCATCGACGCTGGATTTTTCTGCCTTGCCGTCTCGGTAGGTAATTTCGCCGAAGACGGTAGCTCCCGCCTGGTTGAGCAGGCTGAGTTGTTCGACGGTGTATTCCTCGTTCACGTGCCCGAGATCGGTGGCGAAGGCGTTGCCGTACCGTTCCCAGCCGGCGTAGTAGAGCGCGGCCATGGAGAACCGGCCAGTGACGAAGGCCGGTTGCGGGGCCAGGCCGTGACCGTCTGGCAGGGTGATGAACGGGGCGTTGACGAGCGGGTTGAAGTCGTGTTGCCGCAGCTCCGGACGTGGGTGGCGACCAGCCTTGGCCAGCTTTCGGAGCGAGGCAACCGGTGCGCTGAGCCGGGTGTCGTACACCCGCAGGATTTCTTCCTTGGGCACGGTCTCGCGGATCGGCGCGAAGTGAGGTTGATCCAGCCAGGTCGGATCGAAGGTGCCTGCGTTGGTCATCACCGCGGCCAAGAAGAAGGGGGCCAGGTCGGTGTACGTGTCAATGTCGACACCGAGAAGTTCGGCGATCACCGCGTCGCTCAAGACCTGGTACTTCGGGCGCGGGAATGCTCGTTTCAACATGGGGCGCATCCGGGCGGTGTCCCCGAAGATCGGTTGTTGGTAGGGAAACTGCTGGTAGCTGGTGCGCAGCATGAAGCCTGTGATCGTTTCCTCCCCGACGCTCGCGTTGCCGTTGAGCGAGAGCGGGTCCTCCAGGTCGATGACCATGGCGTCGAAGGCCCGCAGGGCCTGAAGGGTGGGCTGTTCTCGTCCGGTGACGTGGGCGCGACTCGCGAGGGCTTCGCGGGCTACGAGGCTGACCGCCCATGGCTTGATCGGATCGCGGACGTCGACGGTCTCGAAGGGGTGACTTTTTAACTGGGCGGTCGACGTGCGAGCGAGCAGGCGCAGCAGTGCGATGGGCCGGTATCGGCGGACCGCGCGCACGAACTCGTCGTAACGCACGCCAGTGCTCCGCTGCGGTACGCGCGGTACAGCGGAAACTCGGGAGCCGTTCGGGTGACCCGGCCGTTTCCGCGAAGAAGCCATAGCGGACATTGTGCATGCGGACCTCGGGCAGAGCGATCTACTTACCCTGCGTCCGGCGGAGCGTGGCTTCTTCCGCCCGGTGAGCTCGCGCCTGCGCGAGACGGCCTACCTGCTTTCAGCGACCGAGTTGATCACCGTTGCGGGACCGGTGAACCGGGGCGCCGACACCACGTACACACTCACTTTGACGATGTCGGAAGCTGGCCCGAGAGGTAGGCGGCGTCGCGGCGCGAGATGCGCCAGCCCTTGCGCTAACATGTGGAACGGCAGTCACGCCTGCCTGTTCCGAGCGTCGGCCACCCACGTTGGCTGATGCGTCGAGGCCAAGGTTCTCCGAATCGCGTTCCCGTCCGTGTGGTCGTGCATACCCGACGGTGAGGCTGACGTGGGGCGTCCTCGCCATCAAGGAGTGCATGATGACCCGGAACCGCCGTACCAAGGCCGCCACCAGGGAATACCAGGCCGCTAACGGCATCTCTTACACCGCAGCCAGGCGCGCGGTGACCGGCGCAGTCAGCGCGCCGGCTCGGCGGCACGCTTTTGCCTGGATTCCGCCTAGCGCCGGTAGCTCGATCACCCTGCAAGACGCTGCCGCGGTGGCGATGGAGTGGGCCGAGCAGCAGGCCGCGGGTGGTCTGCCCGCGGTGCTGGTCACTGACCTCAAGGGCGAGTACGCCCACGCGGCACCATTCACCCGGTACGCCGGCCGGCACATCACGCCCCGGTCCTCGCGGCTCACCGTCGAGCCTGGAGCAGTGATCGCACACAACCCGACGTACACCGCGCTCGAGCTGGCGATGACGACGGCCCGCGAGATACCGCTGGCCGTCGTCGGGCTGCTTCCGGCCCCGTGGTGGCTGGACGGTTGGGCGGCCGCGGTCGGCGCCCTTGACCTGTTGACAGGCGAGGTGACGGCCCTCGACCCGCGGCTGGACGAGCCGCTGCAGAGCATCCTGTTCTACGGCAACAATGGATACGCCCGGGGCTGGGGACGCGACGGCGCTCAGCGCGCTCTCGACGAGATCCGCGACGTGGAGCTGCTCGACCACGACATGATCGTCAGTGCTCTCGCCGGCCTGGGCATGCCCGCCAGACACCAGGACGTCATCTCCCAGATGATCACCAAGATGGTGCCTCGTGGCGCGGGCCGTGATCGCAGGCGCGACCCCCACGTCCGGCACCACAGCATCAGAACGCTCGCTGCCGGAGCGTGACGTCGGGGCCGGGCGGCCCGCCGGTGGCTCGCCCGACCCCGAGTCACCGGCGGCGTCTCCAGGCGAGACGGCCCGGGGCCAACCCCACCATGCGCGGGCGCTGCTCATCGCCAGCTCGGCTGTATCGGCCCCGACGAAGCCGGCCGCAGCCTCGCGAGGTGCGGCCGGCGTTCAGCGCGCCGACCGGCACGGCCACGCGGCCGGATGCGCCCGGTGGCGGCGGTACACACCCCTCGCCGCCACCGGGCGTCGTGCTTCAGCGTTTGCGGGGCCTGTTACCGCGCCGCGACGGGCGCGACCACCAGCCCTGCCACCAGGCGAGACGGTCCTTGGACTGCTGGGGGAAGACGATCCTCAGCCCGCTGATGATGGTGGCCAGCACGAGCAGTAGGACGACAGTCCAGGTCGGCAGGTCGGTGAAGGCGTCCATTAGGGGTACGCCGGTGAAGGACAGCGCGGGAGTCGACAGCGCAGGCAGTCGACGAAGCATGGTGAGCTCCTTGACGGCTTACGGATCCAAGCCTGAAGGAGACCCCTGGTGGGTCTGCTTCTGCTCGGATCGGCATGTCGCCTGGTCACCGTTCGACCTGCCCCCTCGTCTCGTTGCCCATTTCGGGACCCGGCGATGCATGTCGCGGTGCCGGTAGACGCCCTGCTCGGTCTAGCGCTCGTATCCAGATGTGGCTCCAGCATAGATCATCACGGCGCGGCTGCCGGAGCTCGGCTGCCGGAGGTGCTGATGTGACGGGTAGCGCCGACGCGCCCCGAGGTAACGATCCGGGCATACTCGACCGAAGGCCTGACTTGGTCCGGCCGCTCGAAATTTTTCAAGATTTATTGCCGGAACCCTCCGATCCGGCGCTTGAGGAGTAAGACAGCCGACGAGCGCCAAGGACGACCTACCCATGCAGACCGACAGCCCCACCCCGGATCCCGACGACGACGTGCTCGCCGACGAGACCGTCGATGTCGGCGACGAGCCGGGCACCGGCCACGACGACGGCACCGAACTGCTCCTCCTGGTCCCGCACGGTGATACTCGGAACGACTGGCCGCTCGCGGTCGACTGGGGTGATTCGGAGCTGCGAGTCGGGGACGACTGGGCCGCCAAGATCACCTCTGCTGTCGCGGCCAGGTATATGACCGATGACGATGCTGGGCAGGTGCGAGGAAGCTTCGCCTGTTCGACCGCCATCGCCTTCACCGGGCAGCTCGATGTCGACCTGGTTGTCAGGCTCACCCCGCCGGCTGACACCTTCCCGGGCGGTGGCCAGACCAGCCGGCTGCTCAACATGCTCAAACACTGGAGAAACACGGCGGACGGCCAGCCGGTCACCCGGGTTGAGCTGACGTTCACGAAGCCGAGACACAGCCTTCCCGCCAGGTGGTGGGAGGACCAGACTGCGCAGGCCGCGGGTTGGGTTGCCTCTCGTGCTGTCCGGGCAGCGCTGGAAGCGCGCGATGCTGTGGTCCGCGGCGACGGGCAGAGCAGCCACGAGGTCGTGGCCGGCTACGTGTCGCAGTGGCTGGGTTTCAACCCGACCGGAGCGATGGTCGAGGCCGCGGGCAACGCGCTGCTGCAGGCACCGCTGGACCCGCACGACCGGAGCCCGGACACCGATGTCGTCAAGCGGTTGCGCAGCGCCACGTTCAGGGAACGCCGGGCCTGGCGGCCGATCGGCGAGACTTGGCTTCGCGGCCGCCGCGTCGACGCGCTCGACCGTCCCCTTCGCGTGGTCACCGACAACGAGGCGCTGACCGTGGCCGACACGGTGGGCGCCGAGGACCAGAACGCCGCCGACTTGGACGGATGGCGCGATCACCGTATCGCGCGCGTGCTGACCCAATTGCGCGACGACGAGCGCGACGTGGCGATGATGTACGCGCACGACGCGATCACCACCTGGGGCGGCGCTGCCCGCGCCTGCGGCCAGCCGGAGGCCTTCGGCGAGCGAGTACGCCGCAAGCTGCTGCGGCTCGGCAATCGCCTCTCCGCCCGGCTCGCAGCGCAGGGTCCCTCGCCACGCGCGGCATGAGCCACGAAAAATCTTGCTGCGGATTGGGATTTAGTGCTTGTGCGGGCGGATCTGGCGCTCAGGGAGAGGGAGGAGAAGATCCGCCACCGAGCCGACGAGGAGCACGACCGACCATGACCGCACCGCACCACGACGACACGTACCGGCCCATCGCAGCAGAGCGCACCTCGACGCCAGAGCTGCGCTCGGCACCCTCACGCCAAGACCCCGACGCTGTATCCCCGGCCAGGAATGGCGGCCCAGTGCCGCTCCTGAGCGTGCGCACCACGGTGATCCTGGTGCTGGCGGCGCTCGTCGGTGTCGGTGCCGGCGTGCTCGCCGCCTTAGCCGGCCAACCCGTACCGGCGGCAACGATCGTCGGGGGCGGCGCTGCGGCCGCCGCGATCGCGTTGTTCCACTCCTTGATCGACCAGCGGTAGCCGTCGCGCAGAACGTACGACAGGCGCTGCCAGCCGAGCGACTGACGCGAACACCGGACGGCGTCTCACAATACGAGAACCTTAGAGGAAGGAATCCACCTCTTGAATCTCCCCTCTTGCCGACCACATAGCGTCGCACAGTAACAGTGCTTTGTGGTCGGCAAGAGGGAGATCCATCGCAAGATCAAAACCGCCGGAGGTGCCCGCGGATGCGTCACTCTGGGCTCAACCGAAACGGCGAAGGCCCGGCCACCGGGGATCCCTGACAAAGATCCGGTGGACGAGCCTCCACTGCTGAACTCTCTGGAGCGTGACACATGTGGGACGTCCCTGACCAGCCTTGGCTGATCCTGGCCCTGGTAGCGGCCGTGCCGCTCGTCCTGATCACCATCGCCGCGGTCATCGTGGCGATCCTGTCGCTGGCGGCACGCCGCCCCGCGACCCGCCGACATGTGCTGGCCGTGCTCAACGCGCTGACCACCTTCGCCCGAGTGCTGCGGGGCCCGCGGTGACCGCCGCGACCGAGCCGGTCGCCGAGGCGGCCGGCACCCGCGTCGCCCGGCTCAAGCGGTTGCGTGAGGCCCTCGACGGCGAGGACCGCCGCAGGCTGCTCGCCGACGGGGTTGCCGAACGGCTGGACCACCTGTGGCGCACCGGCGGGCGGGACGGCGCGACCGCGATGGGGTACCGACCCACGCACATCAGGATCCGAGCGCCGTTCGTCTACGCCCGCCGAGACGATGAGCGGGGTCCGGTGACGCCGCTGCTATTGCAGACCCAAGGCCTGCAACTGCGCCTGCAACTGCTGATGCTATTCGACGCGCAGTGCCGGCACAGTCCCGACACCCCGGTACGGAACCCGCGCAACATCGTCCGCCGCGCCGACGACCGGTACGCCGGCTGGCGCGAGCTCGTGCTCTCCGACGTGCGGCCCACGAAGCCCTACGGCGGCGACAACGCCCCACCCGGTATCAAGGCCGCGCTCCGGCGCCGGCAGATCATCGAGGCGCTAGCCCGACTCGAGCAGCAGCACCTAGTCGAGATCCCCCGGCAGCCCAAGGGCGGCCGCCGCTACGACGAGTTCCAGCTGCTGTCGGAGGTCGGCAGCAGCGAGCACCCCGACTACACGGTCCCCGCCCGGGGTGCGGTTTCGCTGCCGCGGGAGTTCTTCACCAACCTCTGGGTCTGGGTGCTCTCCGACGCCGAGATCGCCACCTACCTGATGCTGCGCTACATGCGGGCTCGCCGGCCACGCACGCACGAGGAGTCCGGGGTGTTCGTCACCTCCGGGTACCGGGAGACACTCTTCCGGCTGCACCGCTCCACCTGGCGCTCGGCCGACATGCTCTACCGCCTGCGGCTGGTCGACAAGATCCCCGCCGCGGGCCGGACCTTCCGCACTGGCAAGGTCGGCGACCCGAAGAAGCTGGCTGAAAACGCCCGCAAGCCGGTGGTCCGGTACAAGATCAACGACGAGGCGCTGCAAGCCAACGCGCTGAGCACCGCCTGGCAGGTGCTCACCGAACCGACCGAGCAGGACCGGCTACGCCGCGAGCACGGACCGGACGCCGGCAACATGGACCCCCTGATGGCGTCGTCCCTCGGGCTCGACGCGGGCTGAGCGGCGGGCGGTGACGCCGACGTCGGACGGTGACGCCTGGCTGAGCTGCTCAGCGAAGGGGCGCAGGGCCGCGGCGGAAGAGCCGCGGCTCACGCCGGCCGCCACAGATCCACGTCAGTGGGGGCCAGGTCGGCACGGATCCACGTCAGTGGGGGCCAGGTCGGCACGGATGCGTAGGTGCCGCACGGGATGGCGGAAGCGCCCCCGGTCGTACGCCTGGTCAACCACGATCTCCACCACCAGCAGCGGAGCGACCTGTAGGTATTGCCGCGGCTCGCGCCGGTCGAGATGGCCGATCCAGGCGACGGGCAACGGCTGCGGCCACGGGTGGACGCCGGTCGCGGCGGTGAGCACTCGGCCGATCTCCTGGCGCTGGCTCAGCGCGAGCGGCACGGTCCCGGCGACGTAGCGCAGCCGGCCGCGGCCGTCGAAGCGCCCGAGCAGCAGGGTCCGCGGGTCCTCGATGGCGCCGGTGACCCCGCCAACGATCGCCTCAACGGTGACCTTCCTCTTGTACTTCCACCAGGACGATCCCCGGCCGCCGACGCGATAGACCCCGGCCAGGTCCTTCACGACCAGGCCCTCGGCGCCGGTCACGCCCAGTTCGTCGAACCAGGTGCGGGCCAGCTTGACGTCGGAGGTCTGTGGGCACAGCGTCAGGGTGGGCGGCGCCTCGGCGAGCAGGTTCTCGAGTCGGGAGCGACGCTGGCGCAGCGGTAGGTCGGTGAGATCGTCGCCGGCGTCGGCGAGCACGTCGAACACCACGAGGTTCGCCGGCCGGGCTGCGGCTTCGCGCGCCAGGCGGCGCCCGGCGGTGATCCGGCCCAGTAGTGCCGGGAACATCGTGCTGCCCGCCTCGGTGTCGGAGACGACCAGCTCGCCGTCTACGACGGTGCCCGGCGGCAGGCTCTCGCGCACTGCGGCGACGACGTCGGGAAAGTATGGGGTCAGGTCCTTGGCCTGGCGGCTTTGCAGGTAGACCCCATTCGGCCGGACGAACGCCAGGCACCTCCAGCCGTCGTTCTCCAGACTGCCGGTGTCTCATAGCAGCTACGTATGCGTCAGCTGAGCTAGCTGTTTACCGGCGTTGCGTCTCAGCACTGGCGATGATGGACTCGCTCAACCAACACCTCGAGGCCGGACGGCGAGTTGCGTACAAATATTGCTGGGTTCTCCGCTTTGTCTGGATGCGCGCCAGACGATCCCTGAGGGGTGGTTTGATATCTTCGATACATGCCGAGGCCGAAGTCGCGACGAAGCTGGCCGCATTCGATTTTGCACAGTGGGCCAGCTTATCCGCCCGACTCCAGTCATCTCATTCTGACCGAGCCTGCTCCGGGAGAGCTTGTCGGCCCGCATCTGCTACGCACTTATGAGCAGGTTCTCAAACCGAGATCGGACGGCGACCCAGCGACGTTTCTTATTCAAGCGCATTTGACCGGCGGGGGAAATGAACTACAACTCCGCACAGGATGGGAACTGATACCGCAAATCAGCGCTGCCGCTACTCAGTTTGGCGCCAGCCATCTGCAGCCGCTCAGCGGACCGGACGGTTGGCGGACCCTGGCGGATCTTGCTGAGGCTGTTCGCGTGATGATGCGTCAGATGGCAGCCGATTACGACCCAGCATACTGGTATGCGCTCATCAAGCGGGCTGAGCCAATCTTGCTCACGCAGCATGCGGATATATGCAGGCGAGCCATTCCCGAAATTCTAGCTGCGGCTTATGCCTCACATCGCAGGTCCAGCTTGATCGGTTTCGTCACCGCTCCATGGCGAGTGGCGCATAACGTGATGGACGATCTCGGTCGGCTGATATTTCTTGGCCTACTAGTGTCTCACGTTGAGACCGCTAAGCGCCGAATCGGCAAAGGCCAAGAAGTCGCTCTCAATCACGAGACCTTATTCTCGCCAGTGTTTGACCCAAACACGCCGGTCGCGGCGGCGATCGACCTATACGACGCTCGCGCCCGGGCCAGCCCGGAGGGGCAAGCCGCCATGCTCGGTGCCTACGGAGCGTCGATCGGAACAGCTGCTGGAGAGTGGCCGATAGTCATGTGGGGATCGTTGCTGTTCGATGACGCGCTGCGCGGGCCACTGGTGCACCAGGCACTCCGCAACTGGGATCCGATTTTCCCTATGGTGGCAAACCTCAAGCAGGTCGTTCCCGCGGCATTCCTTCCAGGTAGTGCCGGCTTGACGGCCGAGGCTCAGGCCGTGGCTGTGTTCCTCAACGCTTATAGCGAATTGGTCATTAACCACAAAGCCGCCTTGCGGTTCTCCCGCCATGCTTGGTCAAGATTCGGATACGCCGTCCGTACTCGCCACGAGTTTGAGCGAGCTTTTCGCAAGTCCGCCGCAGTTCACCCGGCTCTCTCTGACGGATGGGTAGCCGGTAGCTTAAACGACGCTATCCAGTACCTTTTCAATGAGAAACTGATCCTCGAACTCGGGAAGCGGCATCTCATCCTGAACGGAGCAATGGCGTCCTCAGCACTCGCTCTTTCCTTCCACCGACCAGCCGAGGGTGGCGAGGCGAACGTCTGGGCCGGCGCTTTCGAAGACGAGGTGCAGCAACTGATCGACATGACGACCTGGCGACCTCCGGAAGATTTCCGGACACTAATTCGCCGTGACATCAACATCAACGGCAAGCGAGTCACTGACATCGATGCAGTTGCATATTACGACGGCGTACTGCTGCTTATTGACTGTAAGTCCTATAAGAACACTGACCGGCTCGCAGCCGGTGAATATTCGGCGGTCCTGACGCTACGCCAAAAGGCCGAAAAAGCAAGTGCCGACTGGGCTCGCAGGATAGAGGCCATCAGCCATAACCGACATAGTCTCCCGGTTCGGATTCCGAAAGAAGTTTCGATTGCCGGGGTCGTAGTGGTGCCGTTTACGCCTTTCCTCCTCCCTGGGGCGGCGACCGAGACCGTAGTCGGCGGTCTCCGCGCAGTGAGTACTGTCGGGGAGCTAATGCTATTTCTGACTAGCGTCCGTATCACCTAGACCGATCTTCGAGGGCTAGCGAGACACACATGTGTCTCTGGAGAACCGTCGAACTTGACCTCATACGCGCAGCCGCCGCGGCACATCCGCGGTTCGGGTAGCTCGGCCACTCCGACGCAGCGCATCGGCTCGATGGGCGGGCTAAGCACCTCCCGAAGCTAACGATCATGGTGCGCCCGGCGTGACGGAATGACCATTTCGTACCGGTCGCACGCTTGGACCGCGGCCGAACTACATCACTGTTCTTTGATCGAGGTTATTGCTGCTGAGCTGGGCAGAAGCGATCGTGGAAGGATCGGCGGGCGCTCGGTCACACGGAAGCAATGAGTCACTGAAGGTCACACTCACCCATGTGGTCCGGGGTCCGCCGCTTCGGTTCAGCGAATCGCCCGGCCGAGTGGGGTCAGGCGGGGTATCGCTCGGCGAGCCGGTCGAAGAAGGCGTTGAGCCGCCGTGGCGTGTCGGGACCGTCGATCAGTTCGGCGCCGCCGAAGCGGTAGACCTCGTAGCCGGTCAGCTGTAGCTCGCGGTCCTCGGCCACCATCTCGGCGTACCGGCGAGGGCTGGCGCGGCCGTTGTCGTCGGCGTAGTGCTGCCGGCCGTCGCACTCGATCACCACTCGGACCCTGTGTGGCAGCAGCATCAGGAAGTCCATCCGCTGGCGCGGCAGCGGCGCCGCGCCGGGCCGGTAGTGGCTGCGCACGTGCGGGTCGTAGTGCAGGTATACCTGCGGGATCAGCGCCGGAATGTCCGGGCCCAGACGCAGGTAGCGGTCGGCGTAGGTGCGCAGGACCCGCCGCTCGGCATTGTTGTCGCCTAGGGAGCTGTCGAGCCGCCGGTACAGGCTTGAGGAGACGGCCCGATCGTCGGCGCCGGTCATGCCTTCCCGGTCGGCCCACCAGCCGGTCAACTCGGTCCAGGTCAGCCCGTGCGCCGCCAGCGGCCGGTCATAGACCAGGCAGTTGTCCACGTTGCGAGTGATGCGCAGGTCGTTGTTGAGCGCGTCGACCAGCACGATCTCGGGCTTGGGCCCGATCGCGGCGAAGATCAGGTTCTTCATGGTTCCGCGGACGCCGCCGCCGATGCGACGGTGGGCGAACAGCGGGGCGCCGCTGATGTCGTCGACCTGGATCAGCTCGTAGCCGTCGTGCACCAGTACGCCGTTGAAGAACTCGCGCAGCCGCTCGACCTCGGCCAGGTCGGTGCGTACGGCGGGGTGCAGCATCTCGGCGAGGAACCGCAGCAGCGCCTTGTCGCTGTCGGCCAGTCCGAACCGCGAGTCGTTGAAGATCCAGTCGTCGTCCCAGTCCTCGTTCATGACGCGGTGCTGGAAGACGTCCCCGGCCGCAGTGGGGTGCCGGTTGTCGTGGCTGGGCAGCTCGTCGAGATCGTAGAGCCGGGCGAGGAAGTCGGTCTCCGGCAGCGCGCCGCTCCAGAAGGTGTGCGCCGGGGTCATGAATTCCCGCAAGCCGTTCGGCACGGTGGCGCGCAGCCAGGCCATGCCGTCGAGCAGGCGCCGGCGGGTGACCTCGGTGATGTATCGGTCAGCGGCGATAGGAGCCTCCGGCAAGGGCATCGAAGGACAGGTAACCGGCGGTCGGTCCAGAGGTTGTCTTACCGCCCGCCACTGGGCGCTGCCCAATCGAACGAACAGGGTCCGCGATGGCTTGGGTAAGCGCAAGGCGTCGGCGCTTCACCCCTCTTGCTGTAGGGCCTCTCGGCCTTCAGCCATCGGGAAGAAGCCGTACCGGCCGAGCCCGTGTTGCTTGGTGAAGCGGTATACGAGCGCTGCCTCAGAAAGTTGCGCGGGTGGTGTGGTGTTCTCGATAACGATGGTTTGTGTTGCGGCTTCCTGGTCGAGATAGCGGTAGAAAGCCGCAGCAACGTCGGAGCTGACGTATTCGTTTTCGTCTTCGTTTTCGTTACTTCCCGCAACGTCCGGTTGGCGATACGTCACGAGCGGCGAGTCCAGAACGGTAAAGCCGGGATGCGGGAGATTTCTCTGTCGGCAATAAACGGCAAGCGCAAGGGTGAAGCTGGCATGGATTACCGAACGCATGCCTTTACCGCGCGTGTGCCGCGCTCGACCGTCCACAAGAAGGTCGTCTTGCTCGATGTCGAATGCCACGCTGCCGTTGGTTTCGATTCCCCACTTGTCGAGCAAATCTTTGATGATCTCCGCGAGAGCTTGCAGAGATGCCGGGCTTGGCCACTTCTTCGCAGCAGCGATCTCCTCTGGTTCGCCGAGTGCCGCGAATGTGGAGGCGAGCCGTTCAATCTCATCGATCTGCTCGTAAGTGGCGAGTGCCTGATTCACTTGCGCCTGCTTGGCGTACGCAGATGCGAGCTCCTGCTGACGTGGGGCGACCTCTCCCTCGAGTGCTATCACGGCCGCACGAGCTGCGCCTGTCCGCCGGGAAGCGTCGGCGGCAGCCGACTGCGTGATTTCGACCTGCACTGCCAGGTCCGCCAGCGTGAGCTGCAGGTCGGTCAGGAGGTCGCTCGTCTTCTGCTGCTCGGCTGCGACTGCCTGGGCGAAGTTTTCTGCCTCGGCGACGGCATGACCTGGTGGGGACTGGTGCTCTGCGGGTGCTCCACAGAATATGCAGACTTCGGACTCGAAGAAGCCAAGAACGGTACCCGCCTCTTGGACGGCCTCCAGCCTCGCTAAGTCGGACTGGTATTGCTCTTGTAGAAGTCCGAAGCGCGCCGTGATTTCCTGCATCTGCCCGATGCGGTGTTCCAACGCGCGCTGTTCGTCTGCCTTTTCATCTCGGTCGCGGATTAACGCATCACGCCGTGCGAGCACTTCGTCGATCGCGGGAGTCATTTCGGCAATGGTGTCGGTGAGCGCCTCCTGTTGCCGGCGGAGTTCTGGCGCAGGAGCGGAGCCTTCTACAGTCCGGTACAGTCCGCTTAGAACTTGCTGTAGGACCTCGTATTTGCCTTTACTGACTTTGCGGGCGTCGTCTGCGATTGCGGCTTCCAGGCCGGCGTCGTCTTCGCCGTCAAGCATGGCTCGTAAGAGTGAAAGCTCTAACGTTACATCACTCCTATTGTCAGTGTGGTACGGCGGTGTCAGCGCGACCATCTGACCCTCATGCACCACGAATAGCGGCGCCAAGGTACGCAACGTCAGTTCGTTTACTTGATTCTTAGCGTTTCTCCGCAGCAGCTTTCCGTACAGGCCGATGCGGTCAAGTAGGAATGCCGAAACAGTATTGGTGCGGTTTTTGGTGTGCTTTGCCTTGAGTTGCAGTGTAGCCGGGCTGGTCGGGATTTCTTTGAAGGCGCCCTCGTATACCTCGATGTCGCCGCCAGACAAGGCTCGGATGAAAGTGAGCTCCTCCTCGCCAACCTTAATTCCCAAGAGGAGGGACGAGTAAGGTTGCGACTCGCGGATGGAGCGTAATTTGGAGCTGCCCATCGCGAAGTCGATCGCGTCGACGATGAAGGACTTACCGGTGTCAGAAGCGCCGTAGATTACGGTGAGCGTTGAGCTGAAATCGACCGTTGCGGGCGGGACGTCAGTTCCGACAAACGTCAGATGGGTTAGTGCCAGGCCGGCCATTACTGGACCTCACTCGTCACTGGCGGGCGTACGTCTAGTTCTTCCGTCCAGCGCCCGAGTACCGCACGCAGTCTCTGTCGCATCGCGAGGTGGCTTTCGGCCGCGAACTCCTGCACGACCCATTGTGCGGTGTCAACAAGTCGCAGGACGTATGGCGATTCCAGGACATTGATGAAGGCTTCAGCATCGTCTGCAGCTCGGTATGTGATGCCGTCGGCGGTCATTACAAGGTCTACCATGTGCGCGCGCATCATAAGACGTAGCCCGTCCTCAAGAATGGTTCTTTTGAGGCCGAGTTCGCCGGAGCGCATGGGGATGTCTGGGTGGATGCTGGCCGGTCCGCCAAGGTCTCCGCTATGGACGAGGCTGTGGTCGAGTAGGACCAGGGTGTCGACATCGACGGTGCGGGGGTATGACGCCGTCAGCAGGATGACGGCTCGTAAGCCGACCTCGACTGGGCTGTTCAGCGGGCCTCTCATGCGCTCTTGCACCACGTGAGCTTGTCATCGTTGGCGAGCTGATGGCACATACCTCGTCGGTCGACGGTTGTTGCCACCAAAATTAGCGCATTGGAGGTTATCTGCAGTTCCCTCGAGGCCTTGAGGACTGCGTCCATGCGTTCATAACCCGAATCGTAGTTCGCGTCATGAACGTCGATTACTCCGTCGAACACTTCGTCTTGGAGGCCTTGGAAGGTTTCTCCAGGCACACTGTCGCGGGAAAAGGTTCGGAGCGCCTCGGCACTGTAGAAGGCGACCCGCTGCCGGCGGATATGGACACTTGCCTGCGGGTGCTGCAAGGCGTCGGCTGTGGAGGCGATCGTGGTTCCGTATTTTTCGCGGTGTACTTCTACAAGCTGTTCGAGATAGCGGTTCTCGCTGGGGTGTGGGTCGGCAGGAGGTGGAGCCACAGTTGGCCTGCGGGGAAGACCACCGCCAAACTCTCTGACGTATAAAGGAGTGCCTTCAAGACTGGCGACTAACTCTTTAAGGTCTTCGGTTTTAAAGACGCTGAAGTCTGTCGTTTCCGCAAGCTCGCGGATCCGCTCTTTCATGGCATCGTCCAAACCTGGCAGCAGCGGTGGCTTCGCGGCCAGCCTGGCGATGAATTCGGTCCTTAGCTGAGTTGGATTGTTTAATTTGTTGCTCAGTTCGGTACTACAGCCTCGCGGTGCCACGAACCGGTACTTACGGGGAAGGATATAGTGCTTGTTGATTACACCCTTGAGGATTTTAGCTATTTCAACACACGCATCTCCGAAGGCGAGAGACTTGCTGTAGCGCTTGCATTGGTAACAGTCCCACTCTCCTTCGTACCCCTGGTCTGTGACGAAGGCAGCGACGTCGACGCCATGGTCGTTGGCGCCGCCCAGGCGTTCCACCTTGGCGTATTTAGGAGCCAAGGTGGCGACCCACTCCTCGACAAACTCCTCCCATTGGCTCGGCTCGTACGAGAAGATCACCTGCCTAGGCGTCAGACGACGGCCCACGGTTACGTCAGTCACCGTCATCACTCCGGCGCCCGCGGCCGCCACGGGGGCGGCTGCAGATCCTCCTGCCGCCGATCGATCTTCGGCCAGCGACACCAAGCACCCCCGGGTACGTCTGCACGTGCGAACTGAGTCGCGAGTCCACACAGGGTAGCGGAGCGACCGCCCGCCGTAGAAGGGCGGAGTTTGGGACGAGCCGTCGGTGTGAACGAGGTGGAAGCTGTCGCCCGTGATGCGACTCATGAGGTAAGTGGCCTATACCAGCAGCTGGTCAGCCGTACTGTCGGAAGATGATCTCGCACGGTGCCATCTACCCTGGTGCGCTGCCAATCGCGGACGCTCGCGAGGACCTGGCCGCGGCTGCGCTCGAGGTTTTCCTCACCGCAGTACGCGAACGTGCTGTTGAGCTGGAGCAGGTTCCGATCCGGCATCGCGTTGCCGGCATCGACGGAAACCCGGTACGCGCGCCCGACGCCGATAGTGATGGCTGGTTCGCCTGGAACCTGCCGGTCTCCGACGGCACGACGGTGCAGATTTGCATTCCTGGCGTGGAGCTGGCACGCATGCGAGACGACCTCAGCACCGCTGCGCCATGCCTGTACGTCAATGCCAACCCGTGGGGATGGGACGCCGCCGTCGGGTCCGTAGCGAACGAAGGAATGAAGTTGAGGCAGTCGCCGTAGCCCACGATGGACTCCGCGGCATGGGATGTCAGGACCCCGATCCGCTGCTGTACTGATCCATGGAGTCCATGCCCACAGGCGCGCAGGGAAGGGAGCAGCCCCGCACCTAAGGTGCAGGGCTGCTGACCTGGCGACTCGTTTGTCTGAATCAGGTGCCGCTGGTGCCGGCGACCTGGTCGGCCGGTGGTGCTTGCACGATGACCGCAGTGCCGAAGTCGGAGTAGGTCAGGTCCAGCGGGTACGTGCCGCCTTTCGTGCTGGGGACGTCGAGGTGGTACCGGGTAAGGCGCCCCCGATCGTCGAGGTCGGCGGTGAAAGCCACGTTCGGTGCCGGTGCGGCGCTGGAGCTGCTGCTCGGGGTCGGCACGCTCAGGGCCTTGGCGACCGCTGCGGTGTCGAAGGTGCCGGTGAAGTGGCGGGCGCTGGGGCGCTGCACGTTGGTGGCTTGGGTGAGCGGGTTGGCCATCTTGGCGCCGTCGAAGCCCTCGGCGAGGCTGGCGGATTCGGCCTGGCTGATGCGCCGCCATGGCTTGTTCGTGCTGCCGGGCAGGCTGGGGGTGTTGGTCTTGAGGTAGACGACGTTGCCCAGGATGCGCCATTCGATGATCGAGGTGTCGCCATTGCGTTTGGTCGTGGCGACGAAGGCGCCGATCTTCTTGGTCGGGTCCATGGCTCCCTCGAGCCGGGCATCGGTGGTGTCGACCTTGACGGTCATGGTCATCTTGAAGGTGTCGTTCTTGAGCCGGGCGGCGGCGTCGGCGAGCTGGGCCGCGGGCGTCTTCGTCGGTGGCGTGCTCGTGCGGGATTCGGGCTGCTTGGTGTCGGTGCACGCGATCAGGGCCAGGACGGCGGTCGTGGCGAGGGTGCCGGTGATGAGGGTGCGTCGTCGCATGGTGGCGGGTGCCTCCCAGTAGTGAACTCTGCCGATGGCTGTGCGATCGGGGTAAGGCGGCGTCGTGGCCCGAGTGCGCCGCCGCGCTCGGAGGGGGCGGCGGCGCGAGCTGGCCGAGCTGGGCGGCGTCGGAGAGGGTGGGCCGGTTAGCCCGGGCCCGAGTGGGCCGGGTTGCCGCCATTTCGGCGGGACGGCAGGGTGTCGCTGCGAACCGCGACGACACCCTGCCGCCGAACAGGGACTTCCGCTGGCGCGTACGCCGGCTCAGAAGTCGGACACGCCGGTCGCGCCGTCCGCCCAGCCGGAGGTGTTGTACAAGATCCCGGCCCGCATCCGGAAGTACGTGCCGTCCTTGACGTTCGTGGCCGCGTTGGCCCAGGCACCGGCCGCGATGGTGGTGTAGTAGTTGCACTTGTTGCTGGTCTTGCCGAACATCACGCAGACGCGGATCTTGCCTCGCGTCGTGTTCTTGACGTTGATGTCGCGGCACTGGCTGGTGGTCTTGAGCACCGGCGTTACCGAGTAGTTGAACTGGCCGGTGGGGTCTTCGGGGAAGGCGATGCTTCCGTAACCCTCGAAGTGGAACGAGTACGGCGACGCCCGGCAGCCGGACGCGGCCAGGGCCGACAGCGTGCCCGAGCCGGGGGTCGGGTCTCGGTAGGTGGCGGCCTGCGCGGGGGTGGCACCCATCAGCGGCAGGGCCGCGGCGATCGCGGCGGCGACGATCACTAGCAGCGGGATGCGCCGGCGTCTCCGTGCCGTGACCCGGGTCGCGCTGATCGTCGTGCCGTGCCGAGCAAGCGGCGCGGCGGCGTCGGCGACGGCCGGGGTGGCGGTGGCAGTGCGGGTCAGGGTGGTGTTCATCGCAGTGCTCCTTCGAGCTCGGTGACCGGATGGTCGATGTGGGTGGTGGTGAACTCTGGCGCGAGGACCTGGCCGGTGGGGCGTGTCGTGTCGTCGCTCGAGGTCAGGGCGAGCGTGGTAGTGCTGCGGGTTCTCGCCGGTCGGTGGTGGCGGCCGCGGCTGCGGTGCACGACGGGGGCGCCGATGACCAGCAGCGTCGCTAGGACCGGAAGGATGAGCAGGGCGTTGCCGAGGCCGATGTGCATGGCGGCGCCGCCGATGATGGCCGGCCCGGTGACGTAGCCGAGGTAGCCCAGCGCGGCGACGCGCGACAGCGCAGCGCCGGGTCGGGCCGGGTCGAGGCCGCCGGCGGTGGAGTAGAGCAGCGGGACGACGCAGGACAGTCCGGCGCCGAGGCAGGCGAACCCGGCGATCGCGGTGGCAGGTGTGCCGCCGATCAGGCCGAGGGCGAGGCCACCGCCGCCGATCAGGCCGCAGCCGCGTAGCAGGGCGGCAGGGGCGACGGCCGCGGTGAGCCGGTCCCCGACGAGCCGGCCGAGGGTCATGCTCGCCGCGAACGCGGCGTAGGCGGTAGCGGCCATGGCGGGTGTCGCCCCGATGCGCGTGAGGTAAGTGCTCGCCCAGTCAGCGGCGGCGCCTTCGCTGATCAACGCGCTGAAGGCGAGCAGGCCCAACAGCAGGACCCGGGTCCGCGGGCGGCGCTGCGCCGCCTGGGCGGCCGGGGATGCCTGCTCTTGGCTGGTGGGGCTCGAGTCGGGTGCGGGGATGAGGCGGTGGATCGACCATCCGGCCGCCGCGGTGGACACCACGGCCACGGCGGCGAAGGCGTCAGCAACGCTGAGGCCGATGTGGGCGCACGCGGCGGACAGCAGGGCCCCGGCGACGCCGCCGATGCTGAACAGCGCGTGGAACGAGGTCATGATCGGGCGGCCGTACGCGGTCTGGCATGAGACGGCCGCGGCGTTCATGGCGACGTTGAGGGTGCCGTGCAGGACGCCGAAGGTCAGCAGGGCGGCGGCCAGCATGATCCAGGTCGGGGCGTGCCCGGCGAGCAGCAGCGCGGCGCCGAGGCCCAGCGAGGGCCAGACCATGACGGTGGTGCTGCCGTGCCGGTCGATGAACCGGCCGGCGGCGCGCATGCCGAGCAGGCCACCGACGGCGAGGAGGAGCAGGCAGATGCTCAGCTTGCTGTCGGCCATTCCGATGTTGTGCTGGATAGTGGGGATCCGAGCGGTCCAGGTGCCGATGGTCATGCCGGCGATGCCGAACATCAGGCTGATCGCCAGCCGGTAGCGGCGCAGGACATCGGGCACGGCGGCGTTCGTGCTGGGCTGGGTCTGCAGGGCGAGGGTCATGAAGAGGTTCTCCGCGAGAGGTTCAGGGCGGCGCGGCGGCAGCCGAAGAGGCTTCGCGTGCGGGGCCGGCTCGGGGCGCGGTGATGCCGGTGGCATCACCGGCCACTGCGGTCAGCCGACGGTGGCGCAGGCGGTTCCGAAGCTGGTGTAGCCGTTGACGCTGCCGGGCTTGGTCGAGCCGTTGTTCCACCAGAACTTCGAGCAGATCTTGGTGCCCTTGGCGTAGTTGCGGTTGACGTTCCAGGTGCCGGTGGTGACCTCAGCCCCGAAGATCGACTTCGAGCAGTAGTCCTTGTCCTTGCCGCCGTCGGAGTCGGCGAAGTGCTTGCCGTTGATCAGCACTTGGCTATGGCCGTACCGGCACGTTTTCGCGTACAGGGCGACGCGGCTCTTGATCGAGTTGACGTGCAGCTTGCTGCCGTTGACCGCCACGCAGCTGGCGAAGGCGTCGCCCTTGCACTTGTCCGCGCTGGCCAGCGCGGGCGTGGCCACCGTCAACGTCAGGCCCAGCGCCGCGGCGGCAACAGCGGCGGCACGAGCGAGAGTGTTGTTCATGACTGCCTCTTTCCGGGAAGGGTGGTGGGTCCCCCGGGTCCGCGGCACGAGCAGTGATGCGGTGACGCCGTCACCTACGCTGGCCGCGACCGCACCGACGGGTGTCCGCCGTCTCGGCAGGGCCGCGCTACTGGATGCGGTGCGGGGCAAGACGGGCCGGGGCTGGGTGTCGATCGCTTCCTTGACGACACTGCCCGCTCTGATCTCCGCGATATAGCTGTCCACCGCTGTCTTGGGCTGTCCCGCAGCGCGGCGGGAACCGGCTGCCATCGGCGTCACCGAAGCCTGAACGCGGAGCCGATCGGCAGCCGCGATCCGGCGCACCGCGGGCGTCAGTGGCGCGCTCCACATGACTCATCAAGCGGCCTGGGCGACTCGAGCGCGCGGGTCCTCGACGTACGCCTTCCCGATCAGCAGGATGGTCGTGTGGACGAGACGGCCAGCGCTTCAAGCCAGGTCCCCGCCGACGTCGACACCCTCGATCACCTGCCCGGTTGGTACCCGGGCGAGCAACTGCGACGAACCGACAAGGCCGTCACCATCGCCGGCCGCTGGCACGGACATGACGTGGTCGCCAAGCAGCTGACCAGCTCCGAACGGCACTGGGTCAAACGCTTCACGCACGAGGTCAGCGCCTACCGGGCGTTTACGGACGCGCCGCCGCCCTGGCCGGTACCGCGACTGCATCATGCCGGCAGCCGGGTGCTGATCATCGAGCGGCTTCCCGGGGCATCCCCGCACACCGACCGCTACCCACCCCAGCTGCCCGAGCGCATCGTCAGGGGCATGATCGAGGCCCTGACCGGCTTCGCCGCATGGCATCCTCCCCCAGGACCGCTGAGCATGCCCGCCACCGACTGGCCGGCCCGGATCCGCCGCTACACCGCAGCCGGAGACCTACCCGACGACATTCAGCAACCGCTGCTCCAAGCGGTCACCAGCGCCCCATTGGTCTTCGGGCACGGCGACCCGCTGGCCAGCAACGCCTTGGCCAGCGCCGGTCAACCGCTGATCTTCATCGACTACGAGTTCGCCGGCATGTACCCGCCCGGAGCTGACCTCGCGCTTCTCGGCCTGTGGCTAGGCCGCCACGACCCTAGCGCTGAGCAGCGATGCGCCCAGGTCGCCGAGGCTGGCGGATCGCTTCCCCGTTACAGGGCAATGCGGGTTCTGTGGCTCGCCCGCGAGCAAAGGGTCTACCAGAGCTTGTTCGACATGGTCGACGACCGCGAGCACCGGCAGTGGCTTGACGGCCAGAGCACTGAGGCGATTGCTGGCTTGCGCCGGACCGTAAGCCGTGGCTGAGGCCGCGTCGCTGCCGGGTGACACGCTGACGGCGCCGCTCCCGCTCGGATCGCCCAGCAGTTCGGACTCGGCCGGGTGCTGTCCTGAAAGCGGCTCTTGCAATGGCTGACGGACCCGAACTGGCGGTTGACGACCAAGACCGGCCTTGCCGACCGCGGGTAGTTCGACGGGCGGCGCCTAATTACAGCAAGAACATCGCTGAGCGACACGTCCGAATGGCGTACGCCAGGCCGTGAAGGGTGAGGGGCGTGGTGTTATCCGACGTTGCGGGTTGTGACGAGAAATGACGTTCCCGCCAGGGCAAGCCCGACTTGAGTTTGGGACCATCCGTTGATTACTTCTGGGTCTGCAGCAAGATCGAGAAAATGAATTACTTCGGCGACCGGCGGCGTCGCCGGCAGTTCGCATTCCAAGACCCACTCCAAGTCAGGGTCGGTTTTCCCGACCTCGACCCAGCGACGGATCGTGATCCTCCAATTATCGCGCTGGGAAGGCGCAGGCGACACGTCGAGGACGCAGTGCGCATAGTCGTTGTACTCCACGACCAGTGTCCAGAACGGCATGTCTAGGTGAACATGCCGGTTACGGGTCAGTCTCATCGCCGCGACCATGGAACGCATCGCCGCAGCTAGTTCGGTTAGCGGCACGTGCTGGTAACCGCCGACGGCTTGCTGAAAGGCATTGCGACCGCTTGGGTTCAAGTCGGTACAGTAACGATCCACCGGCCGCGGCCCAAAGACACTGCGAGCTCCTCGCTCATCCGAGGAAAAAGCCCTCTGGAGATTGGCGCCGACTTCCTTTACTTCATGCAGGACGGCAGCCCTGATTGCGGCAGGCACAGTGGCGACGATCTTGTCAAGATCTTCGAGCGCATAGAACAGTTCCGCGGTCGCATAGGCGTACCACAATGAGTGCCCTGTGGCCAGCAATTCTGCGCGCCGCATAGGGTCGAGAAGGGCTTCGATGTGACTTTCCGGGTAAGGGCCATCCCGTTCCAGCCATTCGGACATAGCCGTCAAAGGCGCCCGGGCGGCATCTACCACTCGGTTTAGCACACTGACCAATTCACCGGCCCTATCGGGCTCTTGAAGCCGGGTCACTGTGCTGGTCACCAAGCGATCACCGGATACATACGTTGCGAGGATTTGATGGCGGCCACGGTTCTCTAGTGCGGAGTACAGAGTCATTACGGCTTACTCTCTCGATGCTGACGGGCCCGTCCAGTGATAAGGCGGGACGGCGAGCGTGCCGGGTGGTCGCAACAGGTCCGCTCCCGTCGCACCGCGCCCGGCGAGAGTGCCGGTGGCTTCGCAGATTCGTTTCCGCGCGCCGTGCCGGGGCCATCGCCGAAGGCGATCTCTCTTCGCAGCTAACGACACCAGGCAGCTCAAGTTATGGCCCTTCGGCAGCGCTTCACACCCTGGCGATGCTCACGTTTGCCACCAGGCGTATCCACGCGACGCGTGGAACGTCGGCTCGTCGCACGCATTCGTATACAGGCAGTGCCCCGCGAGCCAGAGGACAGAACGTTGGAGCTGCTCACAGGGCCTTCAGCGTTTCGGACTTCGGGGCTCACTGCTGCTCGTCCTCAGCTTTTTCGCGGCGGTGAACCTGAAGCCGCGGGCAAGCCGGGTGCGAGCCGGCCGCACCAGCGAGCAGGAAGTGCCGGTCGGTGTTGTCCAGGGGGTCAGCGATACGTGCGCGGGCGTCGCCGAGTGGATCTCACCCTGGCAGCTCGAAGGGTGGCAGGCCCAAGGCGTGGAAGCGGCGCAGGACAGTGCCGAGGTCGTACGCGTGCGGGAGCGGCGGTGCGGGCGGGACCCAGTCCCAGACGGTGGCCAGCAGGTTCCCGTCGGCGATGGGTTGGGCGAAGGAGTCGGCGAGGCGGATCGTCGGCGCGTTGATCACCGTGGACCAGGCGCCGAGAGCGGCGTTCTTGCCGGCTCGGGCGTGCAGCGTGTGTGAGCGGTGATCCGCACGACCAGCCCGGCGGCCGGTAACGCGAACACTGCATTGTCGGTCAGCCGCAGCAGGCGGGCGTCGTGCGCGTCGATGCCGAGCTGGGTCGCGAGGCGGCCGAGCGAAGCCCTCATCGCTTCCTCGCTGAACCTGCCGGCCGGCACGCTCACCGGCGATGGTATGTACGGCCCCGGCAGGGTCCACACCCTGTCCGCCGAGCCCCGAGTCTTCGCGCAGAATGACCGCATGCGCAGAGACTGGGCCGCTCTACCCGAATCCGCGATGATGCAGATCGAAGAGAGAGTCGGTAGGAGCCACGTGATCCCGGCCTCGGACGGTGACCACGCCGAGATCGCGGCGACTGTCGCAGGAGCCGATGCCCGTGTGTTCGTCAAGGCCGCGGTTTCCGAGTTCGGCGTTCGCTCTCTGCGGTACGAACTGCTGGTCGGCCGGGGCGTCGACACGCCTTACTCGCCCGCGGTGGTGTGGGACTTCGAGGCGGACGGCTGGCTGGTGGTGGGCTTCGAGCACGTCGACGGGGTCCGCGCCGACCTGTCCTCGGCCAGTGCTCATCTCGACCTTCTCGACCTGGTGCTGCAAGAACTCGCCAAGACCCGCGTGCCCAGGGACGCGCCGTTGTTCAGCCCGTCGGCCCGTTTCGGGTTCGAGCATCCCGCGATGCACGGCGACACGCTGGTGCATACCGACCTCAACCCCGCCAACGTGATCGTGACTCCAGCCGGTGTCCGGGTGGTCGACTGGGCAATGGCCACCAAGGCCGCGCCGTGGGTCGAGCTGGCCCAGCTCGTGGCATGGCTGATCGGCAGCGGCCACACCCCGCAACAAGCCGAAAACTGGCTGGCGCGTCACCCGGCGTGGGACGCGGCCGGACCGGAAACCCTCGACCACTTCGCGTCGTCCAACGCCGCGAAATGGTCGGCGAAGGCGCGGCAGAGCAATGCACCGTGGATGCGCGACCTCGCGACCTGGACCGGCCAGTGGTCGGCCTACCGGCGTGGACAATCCGTCACGTCTGCCGCCGGCGAAACCGAGCTGGATGGCTAACCCGTCGACCGGTGCGGCACCCGGCCGGTACGGCCGTCAGCGACGACCATGCTGATTGCCGTCAGCGGTACCCGCGTCACGACGCCGCCCGTCCGGACACAATGCTGCTCCGGCACCACCCACCGCGCACTGCGGGCGAAAACGACACCGGGATGAGCCCTCCCGCCCGGGCGCCGCTGCTGTGGCTCATGTTCGGCGGGCTTCGGGACCTCGCAGATGCGCATAGGCCTGTGGAGAGGCGCCGAGCGCGTCGAGCAGCCTGCCGGCCTCGGCGAACACGGCAGCCTCGGCCGCCCGGTCGGGCAAATCGTCGCGGTCGAGCATGCGGCCCGCTAGGTAGAGCTGGCTGAGCATGCCGTCGCGGCTGTCCAGCTGCTCGGCGTAGCGCAGCCGAACGAGGTCGGCGATCGGCGGAACGGCCAGGCTGTGCAGATACAGGCTCGCGGCATCGAACCCGGACGGCGCCAACCCCCAGCCTTCCCAATCCAAGATCCAGAAATCCGGTCCGGTCAGCTGGCCCCAGTGCAAGTCTCCGTGGGCGGGCACCCATCGATCGACCGTCACCGGCAGCTCGGGATCCCACACCGTGATCCGGCCCGCGAAGTCATCGAGATCGACCGCCACCCGGCGGGTGCTGCTCGCGGCCAGCCGTGAAAGGGTGCCGGCCAGCCACATCCACCAGGCCTCGGCCAGTTCCGGCTGGCCGGTCAGGGCAGCGGTCGGGCTGCACACGGGCTGGTCGATGTAGGTCATCAGGTCGGCGCGGCACCGACGGCCCGCCTCTTCACGCTCCCAGCTGCGCAACAGCCGGGGAAGACGCATGCCGGACAACGCCACCGAGGCCGTCGCATTGCCGTCCCAGAAAACGCCCATGTCACGGTCAGCCCGCTCAACGACCAGCCGCAGCCACGCCGGATCACCGTCGTCGTCGACTCGCACGCCGACGGAGCGATCCCGCCACCCGAACTGCGGAAGACCTTGCGGCTGCACCCTCAGTTCGATGGCGGCCCGGCGCAGCGTCGCGGCGAGCTCGCGCCGATACCACTCGCTGTCCTCGACCGGGTCGTGGTCCTCGAACGCGCGCCAGCCCACGTGTTTCACTGCGCCAGCATCACCCACGAGCCACACCATCGGCGATCCCCGTCCGGGTGACATCACCGCGCCCTCGCGCCGCTGCGGCTCACACCCGGCGAGGTCGTGTTCACCGGGTTCAGTGTTCGCCGGGCCTGGCGTTGCCGGGCAGGATGACCGGCGGCGTCACCACGTGGACGGCTGGAGATTTCGCCACGTGCAGTCGCGGGGAGGCCACCTTGATCCCGGAACGTTGCTCACCCGCGTGGGTTCCCCCGCACACCTCGCATGTCGGCACGGGAGCGTCGTTCGGCCACCGGGTTGAGGGCCGGTGACGGTGTGGCGGGTAGTAGCGGACCTCCACCACGCAGCTCTGATTCGCTAGGTGATCCATGCAGTGGTGCATGAACCCGTTCGGCCATTGCAGGGCGACCTCGACCGACAACTGAACCTGCCCGCGGAATGCCAGCGGGATATCGGGGCAGTCCGGTCGGTGTATCAACGGCGCAGCCGGATACTCCCGCTGGCCGGGCATCAGGCCACCCTGTCCTGGCCCGGAACAAGCCGGTCGCAGGCGCGCAGGATCGCCTTCACGCCGTCCTCGAGCCGGAATTTCCCGAGCCAGTCGTCGGCGTCATGGACCTTGCGCCGGTAGACGTTGAACTGATCTCCGACCGTGGCATGCAAATAGCCCACGTAGTCATTGTCGTGGGTCACGCTGTAGCCGCCCATGGTGCTGATGGTCAGGACCGCGCCGGCGATCTCGCGTTGTCCGCCTGGTCCGCGTGGCTGCACTGGCCTCACCCCACCCCGGTACGATCTCAACATACCGAGGGTCATGCCGTGATCACCCAACGGGAAGACCCTGGCTGTCTCCAACCTGCTCCAAAATCCCGCGAGGGTGGCCGAGTGAGTGATCTAGGCGCGACACTGAGACAAGCCCGGCAACACGCTGGGCTCTCGCTGTCCGGCATGGCCAAACGCTCTGGCTACAGCCGCAGCTACCTCGGCAATGTAGAGACCGGCGTCAGAGCGGTAACCCCCGACGTCATCGCCCAGTACGAAAGCGTCTTGGGAGAAGACTTGCGTCGACGGCAACTCCTACTCGGATCCGTCTCCATCCTGGCCGCCACCCCGGCGCCGGACACGGCCGTATCCATCGCCCACGACATCAACGCCGGACGGACCGCGATGTTGACTGGCGTGCAGACCACCCACGCCACCGACACCGCCGTCGCAGCCTTGGTGTCACGCACCTCGCCCTCCATCGCGTCCCTGGTCAAGTGGTCGCATCGGGGCAAGCCCCTGCTGAAAGTCAACGCCACCGGCATCCTGGCCAAGGTCCGCTCACCCAGCATCGACAACGAAGCCATCACTGTCCTGAACACCGACGGCGAGGTCAGAGAGCTGTACCTGACCGCGGTCCTGCACCGCGTCCTCGCAATCTCCTGGGACAACGCCAGCGACCTGGCCTCAAGCACCCAACCGCTGCACGAGCCCGCACAGCTCCAACACCTCGCGGCCGAGCTGTCCAACCCGGCCGACTCCGGGGCCCGCTACTGCTCGGCGCTGATGCTCGCCCGCAGTCATCGAGAGCCGGCAGCCACCTCAGCTCTGCTCGCCGCGCTGCGCACCGAACCAAGCCGGGAGAACCTGCGGATCATCGGCGCCGCGCTGGCCGGCGTCAACCCGATCAACCTCTAGGAAATCTCATGTCGACCTACCTCTTACAGGTGGATCCGGGCGAAGAAGTCATGGAAAAGCTCCGCGAGCTGGTCAAGCTCTCCCCGGTCAGCCACGGATGCCTGACGCTCATCGGCGCCGTCCACGAATGCACCGTCTCGGTGATGCGCAAAGACGACGCCCAACACGATCTACTCCGCTCCTACGACCAGCCCTTCGAGCTCACCGGAACGGGTGAAGTCGTCGACGGAGAAGTCCACGTCCACGTCACCCTCGCCGGGGAGGACCTCATCGCGGCCGGCCACCTGCACCGCGCGATGGTCCGGGACTTCTTCGTCAGGGCGTACCTCACCGACCTGGACGACTAAGACCAACAGCGGGCGTCCGGCGCCGTCGAGGTCCAGCCCGCTTCCGTACGGTCGAGCGGAGGCAACTCGCCACCGCTCAGCAGCTTTGTCAGGTAGTCGAACTCGGCCTCGATGCGTGGCCGGTCGGAACTGGACGCCCAGGTGATCCGGTCGTAGGCGCGCCCGTCGGCGCGGGCGGGTGGATTCCACGTGGCGGCGTAGATGCGTTCGACGCACGGCAGTCCTGCTGCCAATTGGTGTATCTGCCGACGTTGCCACCACTTCACCACGGCGATCACCGTCCGCGGCGCGTCACAACGTTCCTCGATAAGAGGACGGGCGAACAGGACATTCTCTCGGGAAGTTTGGGAGCGTCGTTCGATGAGCATCCGGTCCGGCGGGATCCCCTGTGCTTGCAGCAGCCGTGCGTGCGCGTCGCTTTCCACGATCGTGGGGTTGCGGCGGTTCGGGCCGCCGGTCAGGACGATCAGTGGGGCCAGCCCGTCGTGGAATGCTCGGGCAGCAGGGGCGATGGCGTCCGGCAGGGTCGAGCCGAACACGAAGATCAGGTCGGCTCGGTCCAACCCCGGCGCCGAGGCGTCGACGAAGTCCGCGATGTCATCGGCTACCGCCATGTCAAGCGCCCTCCTCCTGCACTGTCGGCGGGGCAGGCCGCGCGGTGGACCGTTCCACCTGTGAACTCGCCTGCACCCTCATCGTCGGACCGCCTGACGGGTATGGGCCGGCCCGATCCGGAGCCGCAGCTCCCAGCCGGGCAGATCATTGTGCTCAGCTGCGGTCAGGGTAGTGGTGTAGTCGTCGGGGCCTGGCCGGGTGGCACGTTCCCATCGCCGCAGCCAGGTATGCAGCGTCCGAAGGGACACCGATTGTGGGTCGTCGGCGAGGATGGAGCCGTCGGTGAGGATGACCGCGGCCGACGTCAGTGTGGTGTGCCCGATACCGCGGCCGTGGCCGTGCAGGGAGACAGCGGTCAGGTGCGGGTCGGCGAGCGCGGCGGTGAAGGCAGTCAGGGACCGCCAGCCCAGCGGTGCACGCCCGTACGTGTCGGTGTGGCCGGGGTGCAGGAGCTGGCGGAGGGCGGCGCGGGCGCCGGCGCGGTGCGGGTCGCTGGCGCGCCAGCTGATCGCGATCCAGGACGCCTCGTGCTGGCCGGTGGTGGCGTCGACCCAGCGGGGCGGGATGGTGTGCACGTCGCCGATCGGGGCCTGGTGGCTTTGGGCGTAACCACCGAAGGCCAACTGTTCGGCGTGCGGCTGGCCGGCGTGCACGGTGATCGTGGTGATGATGTTGGCTGAGGGCAGCTCGGCGACCGGTAGGCAGGTCACAATCCGGCCGCCGGGCGCCAGCTGCTGCACCCATGCGGCCGGGAGCCGGGGCGGGCAGAGCCAGGCGACGATCCGGTCGTAGGGGGCGCCGGGTGGGTGCCCGGCGAGGCCGTCTGCGGTATGGCAGGTGACGGTGCGGATCCCGCGTTCGTGGTGCAGCCGGGCCGCTGCTTCGACCAGGTGACTGTCGACGTCCACGCTGACGATGTGCCCGGCCGGGCCGACCAGCTCGGCCAGCAGCGCGCTCGAATAGCCCGTGCCCGTGCCGATCTCGAGGACGCGGGCGCCGTCGGGGACGTCCAACGCGGCCAGGTCCCGGTGAATCGCGGCCGGGTCGGAAAAGTGCAGCGTCGGCCCCCGCCGGGCGTCGTGCAGGTAGACGTCGGCGGGCACCCGGCCGATCGTGTCGTCGCTCAGGTTCACGGTTCTCCCTGTTCACAGTGGTGAGGTTGGCCGGTCGCGGGGCCATGGCGGCCGTCACGGCTTCGCTGCACATCGGTGAGGACGCCCTCGTTCACGTACGGCGTCTTTGCCGTGCACCGTTCGGAGAGGTTGCCCCTCGGACGCCGGGCTACTGGCAGGCGTCACCACGGCGGTCAGAACAGGAACTCCTGCGCGTGCGGGTCGGCGGCCGGTGGTTCGCCAGCGAGATCTCGTAGCTGGTCCAGTCGGCACCAGCGGTGCGCTCGGGCACCGTCGGCCAACAGCCGGATCTGCAAGTGGCCGGTCACCTCCGCGTCCGCGAGTGCGCGATGCCGACCCGCGGGGATCGCCATGCCATAAAAGGTCAGCAGGGCGTCGAGGGCGTAGGACGCCAGGCCGGGCCTGCACCGTTTGGCCAGGGCGAGGGTATCGAGCATCGGGGCGGCGGTACTCGGGCAGGCGTGCGCGTAGCGGCGCAGGATGCCGGCCTCGGTGGCGGCGTGATGCGCGACCAGCAGGTACGGCGGGTCGGTCAGCAGAGGGTCCAGGCCTGCCAGGACGGCAGGGGCGGCGGGCCGGTCGTCGAGCATTCGCGCGGTGATCCCGGTCTGCCGGGTGTCCGCCTCGGTCAACGGGGCGTGCGCGGGAGGCCGGATCAGCGCCTCGAACCGGCTGACACACTCCATACGGCGCGGGGTGGGACGCAGGATCACGGCGCCGACCTCGATCGGCTCGGCCGGGCAACCCGCAGGCGTTGTTCCCTCGAAATCGATGATCACGAATCGGGTGGTGGCGAAGGCCGGATCGTCGAGGTAGCGGTGCAGGTCGGTCATCGTGACCTGCCGGTGGCGGCGCGGACCTGGGTCACGTAGCGGGTAACGGCGCGGCGGCTGCGCAGATGCACGACCGTCGCGTGGGTGGCGTGCTCGCGCAGGCAGTCCTGGACTTTGGGCAGGTGTCGGGCGCGGTACGTGGCCGCATATCGCAGGACGTCGAGGGTGATCCGGTCGTAGACCCCGTCGGCGTGCTGGCCGCCGCGGTAGCGCAGCCGTCGTAAGGCGATCCCGGTGAGGCAGCGCAGTGGGTGCGGGTCGAGCAGGATGATCGTGTCTGCGGCGGCCGCGCGGACGGGGAGGCTGGCCAGGCTGTTGCCGTCGGCGATCCACCGCGTGCCGGCCACGAGCCGGTGTTGTGCGGCGACGAAGTCCGGTTCGGGGGTTACGTTCCAGTCGGTGTCGTAGCGCAACTGGTCGAGGTGGGTGACCGGCAGGTCGAGCAGGGCGCCCAGTGTGCGGGCCAAGATGGTCTTGCCGGCGCCGCTGGCACCAAGAATCGCGATCCGCTGCAATGCAAGTCACCCATTCGTCATAAGAGGTGGTTTTGGCTCCGGCGACGGTTTCCTGTTAGTCCTGCTCGCGGCGGCGTCATTCGACGCGTTGCCGATATCCGTTTTCCAGGAAGGCGGTCATCCCGGTGGTGCGGACCTCGAGCGCGATGGCGATGCGGCGGGCGAGCAGACCGGACAACCGCTGCTGGGCCTGCGATGGGTCGCACCAGGCCCAGCTGCGTAGCTCCTCGCCGGGCAGCCGTATCGTGCTGGTTTGCTCCGGGGTGAGGTGGCCGCCGTCGAACAGCAGCATGAGCCCTTCGGTGCGGCCGTGCTGGGCAGGTACCCAGTCAACGACCAGGAGCCGGCCGGGCGTGACGTCGAGTCCGAGTTCTTCCTCGATCTCGCGGATCGCCGTGGTGCGCGGTGATTCGTCGGCCTCGACTGCGCCGCCGGGGATCTCCCAGCTCGGTTTGTAGGTCGGCTCGACGAGCAGGACGTGTCCGTCCTGGTTGGTGAACACGACGCCGGCGCCCATGCGTTTGCGCGGCAGGCTCGCGGTGTAGTCGGTCACGACGATCTCCTCAGAGGTTGGGCGGCCAGGCCTTGAGGTCACGGCAGCGGTGCTCAGGGAACGCGGTGGCCTGGTCGGTGAAAGTCGAACCGCAGCTGGGTCAGGCCGTATTGCTCGAAGCTGCCCGCCCGGACCGCGCCGAGGCGCTCGAGCAGGCGCTGTGAGGCCAGGTTTGCCTGCTGCGTCGTGGCGATCAGCACGTCCTCCTCGCAGGTGGCGAAGAACCAGTCGCGGACCAGCGCCACGGCCTCACTGGCCAGCCCGCGGCCCCAGAACTCGCGGCGTAGCTGGTAGGAGATCTCCCAGGGCCCGCGTTTGCGGGCCACGCTGCCGCTGCCGGCCACCACGCCGGCGGCCCGGTCGACGATCACGAACTGACCCCATCGCGCTTGGCTGACCTTTCGGGCGGCGTCGGCCTCAGCCGTCGCCTGATCCTTGGGGCCACCCAGATAGCGACGCACTAACGGGTCGATGGCCATCTCCACCAGCGCGCGCTCGTCGCCGGCCGCAGGCGGGCGCACCACGACGTGCTCGCCGGTCAGTACCTCCAAGGGTGCTGTGGTCATCGCGCGTCACCCTCGCTGTGGCCGGAAGCGGGGCGGCTGGCCGGGCGCAGTGCCGTCCAGGGCACCAGCACCGGGCAAGCCAGCAGCACGACTGCCAGCACAGCGATGGCCGTGCGGATGCCTGTGGTGGCGGCGAGCAGTCCGGCGGCGGCGATGCAGGCCGGCTGCACGAGTTTGCTGGACATCGCCCAAGCGCCGACGACGCGGGACAGGTGGGTGTCGGCGGTGACGTTCATGCGGTAGGTGGCGAAGGCCGGGTTGAAGATCCCGGCGCACAGCAGCAGCGCGCTGTCGGAGGCGATGATCAGCACGAGCCCGGCGGTGGCGGGTGGGGCGAGCAGGATCGGCGCCATCCACAGGCAGCGGGCGACTCCGGCGTACAGCAGGGTCCGGCCCAGGCCGGCGCGGCGAATCAGAGCCGGGGCCAGCAGTGAGCCAGCTACCCCGGCGGCACAAGGCACGCCAAGCGCGATCCCGTACTGCAGCGGGCTGAAGTGCAGCTCACGCAGCAAGTACACGGCGATCAACGGGGAGGAAGCCATGATGACCCCGCCGAACAGCATCGCGTTGGCGAACAGCTGCCGCAGGCCGGGGTGGGCGTAGATGTACTGCCAGCCGGCGACGGTGTCGGCCAGCCACCGCCGCCGCCTGGCATTGTGTTGTGGTGGTGGCGGTTCGTGGTGGCGGATGCGCCGCCAGCCGCAAGCGGCGAGCAGGTAGCTGACCGCGTCGATCCCGATCGAGGCGATCGGGCTGGTGGCGGAGACGAGCAGGCCACCGACCGGAGGGCCCAGCGCGCCGGTGGTCCAGGTGGTGGTCTCCAGGTGGCTGTTCACACGGGCCCGCTCGGGCGCGGGGACGAGGGTCTTGAGGTAGGGCTGGGCGGCGGCGTTCGCCGCGATCGTCGCGGCGGTCTGCACCACGGCGACCACGCACAGCTGCCCGTAGCTCAGCATGCCCGCCCAGGCGGTGATCGGGACGCTGGCCAAGGCGGCGAACCGGATCAGGTCGGCGCTGATCATCACGGGTCGCTTGTGGTGGAACTCGATGAAGGGCCCCAACGGCACGGCCAGGGCCGCCCCGGCGAGGCCGGCCAGCACCGCCAGCAGCGACACCTGCCAGTCCGAGGCACCGAGCATCAGGATGGCCACCAGCGGCAGCGCGCCCGAACCGATGCCACTGCCGAGCGCGCTGATGGCGTACGCCGCCCAGCAGCGACGCTCACCGGCCCTACCCGCCTGGCTACGGCTAAGGGCAGCCTGCGGCGCCTGACCGGGTATGGCTGGAGCTGGGCTGACGCCGGTCATATCGAATCGACCGGTTCCCCGGCCGACGGCCGGTCGAGCCGGCCGACGACTTTCGCCGCGACCCCGGCGAGAACGGTGCGGGGGTCGAAGCCGAGGCTGGCTGCGGCGACCAAGGCGGTGACCGCCACGTCGCCGAGCTCGTCGGCCACGTCCTGCCGATCGTGGGTGACGCCTTTGCGGGGGTTCTGGCCGACGGTGCCGATCCACGCCGCGGCGGCTTCGCCGGCTTCCTCGACGATCTTCAGGATCCGTAGACCCAGTTCCGGTTCTGCCGTGCCGTTGTGCTCGTCCAGCCACGCCCGGGACGCCGCGATCGCCGCCCAGATCTCCGCGTCCGGATCACCATCGTCCCCGCCGGTTCGCTCGCCCGGTGGATCTGTGCGTTGGACGGTTGTCACGGCGCCAGATCCCTTCCCGGAGCCGGGGATGTCGACGGCGTCGCGTTTCTCGGCGCAGCGTCGACACAACCTGGGGCAGGGGGTCAGGGCAGCGGCGTCGGCCAGGCCGCTGCAGTGCAGGATCGCCGCTACGCTCTGCTCGACGGTGGACTCTTGCGCGATCCTCTGCTCCCCGTCGACGCCGAGCAGGTCGTCGGCGACGTACCAGGACGCCATCGTCTGCGCGCTGATGTGGGCCATGCCGGGGCGGCCGGCATGCCGGCGCACGGTCGCGTCGAAGGGCACGTCCATCCAGAACACGGCGGAGCGTCCGGGATGCTCGGCGATCAGCTCCCGTAAGAGTGCCCCGTACTGGCCGGTGTGCAGGATCCCTTCCAGGACGACGTGATAGCCCGCTGCCAGAGCGGCGCGTACCATCGTGGTGATGAACCCGGGCGCCATCGTCGGGGTGCTGGTGGTGCCGTGCTCGCGCAGCACGACCCGGCGTAGGTAGTCCTGCTCCAGCTTACCGACCGTCAAGGAATTCATAACGCTCCTGAGCTGGTCAGATACGTCGCGGACATGTCCGTGACGTCGGACGCCTCAGCGGCCGACGTCAC
>NZ_JBFAQM010000037.1:0-85748 GCF_040677315.1 Actinoplanes sp. NPDC049316
CGCGGTGTTGCCACCCGCTACGACAAGTTAGCCGTCCGCTTCCAGGCCGTCCTGACCATCACCGTCATCGGCGAGTGGTTATGAAACACGCCCTAGCGGCGGATTGATCGCGGCGACCACGTCACGTTGCGCCTGCTCGTCCGGAATCGTCTCGCTGGACACCATGCCTTCCAGCAGCAGAGCGAACCGTCGGTCCGAGGCGTCGATTGCGCCGAGTTCGTCGAAGAGCTTCTCGGCGGTCCAGTCGTCGTTGTTGAAGACGTGCTGGTCGATGCGGCCGCCGAGGCTGCGGTCACGGCCAACGAGCGCCGCCAGAGGGGTGTCGTCGAGGACGAACAGGTGGTCGAGCAAGCCCCGGAAACGCGCGGAGTGATCAACCAGGTGGGCCAGCGGGAGCCTGCGGGCGATGTCCCGGCGGATCCGTTTGGGCACCGGGTACCCGGTGCCTGCCCAGAGCAGGTCCTGGATCCGGTTGCGGGTCGACGGGCCAAGGAACTCGTAGCCGTCGAGCAGGCGCTGCGCGATGCCGGGGAGCTGCTCGACGGTCATCATGGCGATGCTGCTCTCGGCCCGTTCGGCTTTCGACTCGCCGGCCGAAGAGGCAGGCAGGCCGAACCGGATCAGCTCGCCGTCCAGTCGTTGATGGCTGACGTTCTGGCAGATGTCGTGGAGGACGTTGCTCACAACCTCGCGCAGCTGCACCATGTTCGTCCGATCGGCCATCATCCGATGATGGCAGCCGACTTGGTCGCGCCCGCGCGCTCCCCGGCAAGCCCAGCGAAGCGCCACCATGTCATCGGTCGGGGAGCCTGCGGGTGCTGCGACCGACGTCGTCGGCAGCGGCGCGCAGTTGAGCTGCCTTTTCGCTGAGCTTCAGCGCTCTGAGGGCCGCTGCGGCGTCGGACAGTTCCGAAGCGGCGGCTTTCAAGTGCAGCGATGCATGGGTATCTGCGGCCGCGTTCAGTGCACGGGCGGAGGCGGCGAGGCGGTAGGCGTCGGTCTCGGACAGCATGGAAACGACCAGCCGCAGCTCTTGGACGGCGTTCTTGCTGATGCGCCCGGTGCTGTCGGCCTCATCGACGACCGTTTCGAGACGGTCGATCAGGGACGCGAGGCGTTCGCTGGGGTCCTCGAAGTACTTGGCCAGCGAACGTTCCATGGATTCCTGCGTGACCGTTCCCGTCAGGATGCCGAAGATGGCTACTTCTTTGTCGTTCTTCCACGTCAGCAGCGTTTCAGCGGGGTAGAGCCGCGCACCGTTGGTGGGGTCGTCGACGGCGTTATGGTGGGCCTTGCAGAGCAGGAGAAGGTGGCGCCAGTCGTCGCGTTCGCGGTCGGTGAGGTCTTCGCGGAATCGCGGGGCGTTACGTTTGACGCCGTAGATGTGGGCGACCTCGACGTTCATCCGTGGGCCGCCGGCTCCCGTGTCGAGGAACGCGGGTTGGATGCAGTCGGGCGCGTAGCAGGTGCCGTTGCTCATCGCGTACAGCGCGCGTTTGACGGTTTCGGAGATTTCGCCGCGTTTCCCGGTTCCGCGTGGCTCTTCGGCAGCCGGCTCCGCGGGACTCATGCCTGCCACTGTCTCACGCACTGCGCGATCTGCGGCGCCGTGATGCTTTCCTGTCGAGCCTCGTCTCGGGAGAGGGGCTGACGGCGACGGTCGGGACCCGAGTTGGGTGGCTGCGGACGAACATTCACTCACTTCCACGAAGAGCACTTGTCTGGCTACTGTGAGCTACGTGCCGCATCGACGTTCGAGAATCATCCCCACCACACCTGGCGTGGACATCGAGCGGGTACTGCAGCGGCTACGCACCACTTCCAAGCTGCCAGTGGAGTCGCGGGAGGATCTGGCCTCTGAGGTGCAGGTCATTGCTGAGAAGAAGCCGAGGACGAGGGGCAGCATCAGCTATCTCAAGGCCCCAAGCCCGGTGGTCGTAAGCTCTCCGCTGACGACAAGCCCCGCCGATATCCTGCGGGAGCTGGGCGTGGCGACCACGTTCGTCAGCCGGTCGCGGCTTCTTCCTGTGGCTCAGCTTTGGGCGCATGTCCGCTACTGCGCGACCATGCGCGCCCGTGGTGGCATGTTGGCGCTGACCCCGGATGCGGCGCAGTCGGTCGTGCATCACCACAAGGTGGCGCAGTCGGAGCAGTTGGGTATCGGCCTGGCGCTGGTGGTCGCACGAGCCGTGCTCCGACAGCTGCACCCACTATTGGATTACCACGTCGTTGACGCCGACGTCGCGTTGAGAGCTGGGTACATCAAGGGGATGCCGGGTGAGGTCCGCAACCGGCCTGCGACGAAGAAGCGGCCGGATTACTTCCTGGTCGGCTACGAGCGTGGCGCGCCCGGTGTAGCGGTGCATGTGACGGTGCTGGAGTGCAAGGGGACTCACCTGCGGATGCGGGAGGTCAAGAAGCAGCTCGCGGATGCGACGTTGCAGGTTCGTACGGTGGTTGTCGGCACTGAGCCGCTGTACGGGTTGATGGTTGCGTCACGGCTCAAGGAGACCGGTATTCAGTCGTACGTCTTCGATCCCCCCGGGGATGACGAGTTGTGGTCCGGGGACGTGGAAGATCTCCAGGCCATGTTGTCTCAGATGCCGGAGGAGAAGCAGTGGCTGCCGGGCCGGTGGCTCGATCCCCCCGTCCCGTCACCGGGTGACGGCTCCACGGAATCCGATGAAACGCCGACCCCCGATGGTGGCGGCCAACAGCTACTGGGAACGCCACCTCCCTACCAGATTCCGGCATCGGAGCGGCGCTGGTTCACTCAGGTGCTTAGCTCGACGACAGCCGCGGGGATGCTGGCGTATGCCGGGAACAACGCCTCTGCCTCTGGCTACGCGACCGCCCGCCAGTTGGGCATGCAGCAGGAACCGTTGGATGACTTCGACTCGTGGCCGATGTCGACCAACGATCGAATCCGTTTCGCTCAGGGCGGCCCGACGCTGCTGGGGCACACCCAGCGGATGCAGATGGGTGATGGCCGTACCCTGGCGGTGTTCCGCGGGCTGGAAAGCCATCTTTATCGGCAGCTGGCCGACGGGAACCTCAATCGATACTTGCGTAACGCCGGTTGGCTGCACCGGTGGTGGACGCAGCGGCGCCGCCGGCCACCGGGGGATGCGTTCTCGGTCGGTGAGGACGGCAGCGCTCTGGTGATCAGGATCGAGAACGACTGATCATGCAGCGTGTTGTGATGTCGTACGGCGTCGTGCGGAGTCGTCGGTGAACGCGGCCAGCGCCCGGCCGGAACCACCGGCTGTGTTCTTCGACCGTCGAGCCGCCCGGCAAATCGTTGCCGCCGGCGAGGGCCTGTACCGCGATGCGCAGCGCCTCGATGACGTCCCGGGCGACTTGGTCGTGGAGTTGCGGCGCGAGTACGCGAAGCTGTGGGAGGCGCTGGTGCGACAACGCCTCGAGGCCATGCCGGTGGCCGAGTTACGGGGGTTCGTCGATGGGCGCTTGCCTGGGCAGAAGGCGCTGACAACGAACGGCTATCAGTCGGTCTGGGCGGTGTGGACTGCGGGCGAGCATCGCCTCCGGGCCGTTCCCGGGCTGGGAGGACCGTCGGTTGCGACGATCATGCAGGCAGCGAGCTCGGCGCGGGCTTCGGTTGCCGAGGAGACGGTGGTCCGGCTGGACGCGAGCCGTCCGACGCCGGCGCATACCGCGCTGCTGCGGGGTCTGCGGGAATTGGTGACCGCGGCGCGGATCGTTACCGCAGCTGACGAGTCCCGGCAGCGGCTGGTCCGCGGGTTACCGGCAGCGGTCGCGGACGCGAGCCGAGGACGCGGTTGGCTGCGCCGCACCTTCGCAGCGCCGGCCACCAAGGACCGCGACCAGCAGGCAATCGGCGTGCTCGCCGCGCTGGTCGACGGCCCGGACGCCGCGGCGGTGGATGCCGCTTTCGCTGATCTGCGCGCTGTCCACGACGAGGCGCGGCGGGCGCCGGAGGCGGTGGTGTGGCGCGACTTCAGCCAGGCGGCCGCCGTGTATCAGAGCTTCCTGGCGATAGTGCGTGGTGAGACAGGCACAGCAGCGGCGGAGACCGGTCACGTGCCGCAGGCGGTGGCGGACGCCGCCGAGCAAATCGACCTGGATGTCACACTGCTGACCGTCCGGTTACGCGCCTACCAGGTGTTCGGTGCCCGGTACGTGTTGTCGCGTCCCGGCGCGATCCTGGGTGACGAGATGGGCTTGGGGAAGACGATCGAGGCGATCGCGGTGATGGCGCATCTGGCTCGCCGCGGCCCTTTGACCACTCTGGTCGTCGCGCCTGCAAGCGTGCTGGTGAACTGGCTCGTCGAGATCGACACCCACAGCCGGCTGCCGGCCGTGCGGATTCACGGTCCGGGCCGGCAGGCAACGTTGCAGACGTGGGCCGCCCGCGGGGGTGTCGCCGTGACGACGTACCGGATGCTCAGCACCCTGGTCCTGCCGGCCGGGTTCCGTTTCGATCTGCTGGTCGTAGACGAGGCGCACAAGATCAAAAACCCTTCGACGGAACAATCCCGGCAGGTCGGTGCGCTCGCCCGGCGCGCGGGGCGGGTGTTGCTGCTGACCGGGACACCGATGGAGAACCGGGTGAGCGAGTTCCGCAACCTGGTCCGGTATCTCGACCCGGTGCTAGCGGACCGGCTGATTCCGAACGAGAAGCTGTTCGTCGATCCGGTGCGGTTCCGGCAACGGGTCGCGGCGGTGTATCTGCGCCGCAACCAGGAAGACGTGCTGCAAGAGCTGCCCGAGTTGGCGGAAAGCGACGACTGGGTCGAGATGGAGCCCGCGGAAGCTCGCGTGTATGCCGATGCGGTCGCCCGGCGGCATTTCCCGGACATGCGGCGGGCCGCATACGCCATGGCCGGACGAGGCGTGCCCGCGAAGATCGTCCGGCTGCGGGAGATCGTCGCCGAATCCGCCGACGACGGCTGGAAAGTCATCATCTTCTCCCAGTTCCGGCACGTGATCGACGCGATCTCGGCGGCGCTCGCCGGTTCACCGCAGATTGTGCTGACCGGCGAGGTTCCAGCGGCACGCCGGCACGTGGAGATCGAGCGGTTCACCGCTCATGACGGGCACCTCGTGCTGATCGGGCAGATCGAGGCGATCGGCCAGGGCGTCAACATTCAGGCCGCTTCGGTGGTCGTGATCGCCGAGCCGCAGCTCAAACCGTCGACGGAGGAACAGGCGATCCGGCGGGCCTACCGGATGGGGCAAGCGCGGATGGTGCGAGTCCACCGGCTGTTGGCCAAGAACTCGGTCGACGAGCGGCTCGAAGAGCTGCTGTACGACAAACGCAAGCTGTTCCGGGCGTACGCGCACGACAGCGACGCCAAACGAGCTTCCGGCGCCGCAACCGACCCGCGGCTGGTCGATTACGAGGTGGGTGCTGTCGACCAGCAACGCATCATCGACGATGAGACCGACCGTTTGCACCGCGGGTGATCTGCCATAGACCGCTTGGCGAGCAGCCTCGCCCGCGATTCCACGGGCCGGACAGTGCGTCCTATGGAATTCAGGAGACGAACACAGAGTGGATGCGGATCTTGACCGTGAACTGCGGCAGCTACGCGAGCAGGCGACGACGCACGTCGTCCGATGGTCTTTGCGGACGCCGATCAAGACGATGCTGTACCACCTGACACGCGGCCGTATTGACCGCAGGCCCCGGCCCACCCTTGGGGACCTGCCCAGGTTGAACAGCCCGTGGCAGGACACTGACTCCGGCCGGTACTTCGGGTGGCGGTGCCGGCAGGCGAACCTGCGCGGCGACGAAGCGTTCGTCGTGGAGTACATCGTGTGCCGGCGCTGCGCGATCGGCTGGGTCGACCGGCCCTATACCGATGAGCGATATCAGCGCAGCGGATTGGCTACGGCCGGCTTTCAAGCTCTTCGCGTCGATCATCCCGAGGTGACGGCCTGGTACGCCGCAAGCTCGCTCATGCCCGACTCGAAAGCTTTCTGGGCAGCCGTCGGTACCGGCGTTCCCGGCGGCTACAGCTCACAGGAACTGTGCCGGCATGTCGCTCATCAAGGTGGCGTGTTGCCGGGTTGGGCGCTGAAACGGCTAGCTCGGGCTGCAGGAGGCCGGGCAGCGTGAAGGTCGATCTTGAGCGTGAACTGCGGCGACTGCGGGAGCAAGCGGCCACCCATGTCGTTCGCTGGCCTCGCCGGGAGCCGGTCTGGACCGCGGTGTACAACCTCACCCGCGGGCGCATCGACCGGCGGCCGAGATACACCACCGGACAACTGCCGATGTTGAACAGTCCCTGGCTGGACACCGACTCCGGTCGGTACTTCGGCTGGCGATGCCGGCAAGCCAACCTCAACGGCGGTATGGCGTTCGTCGTGGAGTACGTCGTTTGCCCTCATTGCCGGATCGGATGGGTCGACAAGCCGCACACCATAGAGCGATACCAGCGCAGCGGCATCGCTGCTGCCGCTCTTCGTGCCCTGCGCATGGAGCACCCCGGGGTGCTCTGGCACACCGGCAGCGGACATGCGAATTCGTCCAAGGCGTTCTGGGCGGCGATTGGTAACGGGGTTGAAGGCGGGTACAGCAAGCGCAGGCTGTGTACGCACGTCGCTCGGCATGGCGGACTATTGCCGGTCTGGCTGTTGAAGCGGCAAGGTCGTCTCTGATGTGACTTTTCGCTGGAGTCCGCTCGGATTTCAGTTAGGTCGAGCGTCCTCCTCCTCCGAGGTTGTCGTTCGCGGAATCTCCCACAAGCAAGGTGATACAGGTTCACGCCTGAAGCTGGCATTTCTCGGTGGTCAGCTGCTGGCACGGGCAGCTTCAAGTTGGGACCGAGAGAGACGGGTTCCCGGGGGCAGGTCGGTGGAAAGGAGCCGTTCGAGGCCCTCCGGCGCCCCGCGCGTGTCGTCGGCGGCTCGTGCCGTGATGTCGTCCAGCAGCCGATGGATCAGTAACGCGAGTGCGCCGGGCCCGTTGCCGGCATACCCCCATCCGAGGCCCCACCTCGGATCTTGTGGTGCCGGGTAGACGGTGCCGTCGGCGGTCCGGATCCAGATCGGATCGCCGAGCACCAGTTCGGCCAGCGGCGATGTCGTGGGAAGCCACTGGCTGACCGCGATCCGGATGCGCTGGCCGTCCTTGCCGGCTACGCGAATGGCCGGGGCGTCGGTGGCCGGATCTACCAGGGTTTCAGCGTCCGGTGGCGCGTCGAGGAATCGGAACGCGGCCGTGCGGGCAGTGGGTTCGAGACGGTCGATGACCTCGTCGCTGATCGGGTCACCGGGAGCGAGGTCGACCGGCGCGCCGAAGGGGCAGTCTCGGCCGCCGTCCCAGCGCACCAGCTGCTCCACGCAGGCATCGGCGAGCACGTCGGCGCGTGCGAGGATTTCCAGCCATCCTGCTCTGCGTACCGTCTCCGGCAGCTCATCGGGGTGGACGCGTGGCACCGGTATCGGTAGGGCTGCGATCACTATCGTGCCGTCGAAAGTCATGCTCTCGGCCATGGCGATCATCTGGGTGGCGGCCTGGGACTCACGCCATGTCACCGTACGGAACAGCCTGGAGAGCACCTGCGCGGCCGGGTGATCGCTGTCGTAGAGCGCGGCGAGGCGCAGCAGCACGTCCAAGTCCATCTCCGGGTCGACGGCCAGTGCCTGCACGGTTGGTCGGCCGGGCTGCCAGGCGTCGATCAGCTGGCGTTGCTGCAGCGGGATCGGCCAGTACGGCAGTGGCTGACCCAATGCCTCGGCCAGTTGGTCCCAGGCCACCTCCGGCGCGTCGGCGACACCCGGGACGGACACCTGGTGCAGGGCGGGCCCGCCGACGCCGAAGTGCGGCATGGCCCGCAGGGCAGCGCTAACCCCGACCGCACCCAGCTTCTCCCCCAGCTCGGCGTCGGAGGTCGGCGGGCCGTCGTGGGTGTTCCATACCAGCGCGATGATCCCGGCTCGCGTCTTCCAGTGCTGCACGGCCAGGCCGTTGACTCGCGTCGTGCCCAGGTATTCGGCCGGCTCGTTGGTCCGTGCCCGGCCGGATCCTCGATCTGCGGGGACGTCGAAGTCAGCACTCATAGCCGTCACGCTGCCAACGTTGCCGGCAACGGTGGAGGCTGCCGGGTGACTTTGGGAACGGGCGAGAGAAACGGAACGACCTGTTGCTTGCCCGAGACCTTCGAGGCAGGGCGCACGCGGAGAGGATCGACACCAGTCCACATGTCCATCGTCGTGTGCGACCTCATGCTGCAGCTCGCATCGCCTAAACCATCCTAGGATAATGGGTGTCGAAGTCATGCCACTCGTGAGGAGGAGCCTCCCCGTTCGGCTTACACCGCCCCTGCCTGGTGCGCGTCAAGGTCGACTAATGGCTTCTATCCATGCACGAGGAAATTCGTTCTGCGTCCGATGGCGGGCAGCGGGACGACGGCAGCAATGCTGCACGTTTTCCGGCCCCTCCACCGTCAAAGCCGTCGCCGCCAAGCAGTACGTCGAGGCGCACGGCGCCCACGTGAGCAGAGCTCAGGTGTATGCGGCGATCGACCCGAGTTCGTCGCGAACGCTGGCGCGACCGCCCACAGTGCTACTGCGCGAGTGGATCGACCGGTGGCTGGCCCTGAAGGTCGACGTCGCCGCCACCACCCACGCCGAGTACGCGCGGATCCTGCGCGGACGCGTCGCCACGCACCTCGGCGATCTGCCGGTCGGCGAGATCACCCGGCACGAGCATCTGGACCCGTGGAAGGCCGCCTTGTCGCGGGAGCTGATGCCAGCCGGGGTGCGTAAGCACTGGGTGGTGCTGAGCCAGGTGATGGGTGACGCGGTGCCGTACCTGCGCCTCGACAACCCGATGCGCTGTCCGCCCGGTCGGCGCAGTAACGGCCTGCCCCGCGTCACCCCGCGTCCCGCTTGCGTCCTCGACGCCGATCAGGCCGGCATTCTCCTGCGGCACTGTCCCGGGGCAATCCATCACTTGGTGATCGCGTTGCTGGGAACAGGGTTGCGGCTGGGCGAACTGCTCGCCCTTCGCGCGCAAGACGTCCGCCTCGGTCACACTCCGATGCTGCATGTCGTGCGGACGCTGCGTCGCGACGGCGCCTTCACGGAGCCGAAGTCGCAGCGTTCGCGGCGCACGGTGACGCTGACGCCGACCGTGGCAGCGATGTTCGGCCGTTTGATCGCGGGCAAGCTGCCGGACGGCCTGGTGTTCACTGCGCCCGGTGGCGGAGCGTGGCGGGCCGGCACCTTGCGGCAGCGGTACTGGCAGCCTGCTGTCACCGCCGCTCAACGCTGTCCGCAACACCCACCAGCCGCCGCGGCGTCCGGGTGGGGCGGTCCGCGAGCCGTGTCGACCTGCCATTGTCCGAGTCGGCTCCGGGGGCGGCCGCGGTTGCAGGATCTACGGCACACCCATGTCGCCTATTTGATCGCTGCCGGCTGGGACTTCCTCGCCATCCAGCTTCGGCTCGGCCACGCCTCGATCAGGACCACCTTCGATGTATACGGCCACCTCCTGCCTCACGGCGAACGAGCACGGCTCGTCGGCCTGGATGTCCGTATGCCGTTTCTGGGAGCCGGCGTCGGACCGCGGGTTACCGGCCGTCCTACCCGTCGGCTGGTTCGTCGGCTTGCTGGTCGTCGTCGGCCGCCCGGCCACTGCGAAGGCTCTGACGGCGCGACCCGTCGCGGTCGTGCGGACTTCGGGGTCACCACGGCTCCGCCGCGGTAAGGCAAGGGTTCGCCGATGGTGAGACGAAGCTCGGTCGCGTCGGCGGCAGGGCACACCAGTCACAGCCATTGCCCTTCGGTACGCCGCGGGCATCGCTCGAGCCGGCCAACGCCGCTACCGTTCTGGAATGCCTTCCGACGCGTCAGCCAAGCGGGCCGCGATGCTGGCCGACCTGAGCTCGCCCCGGCAGCGCATCAGCGACGAGCACATGTTCCGGCTTCCGCCTGGCACCGGCCGGCGGGCGACGTTCCGGTTGCAGCTGTTCACCGCATCGCGTGCCCGTCCCGTCGCCGTCGCGACGCAGATGACCGGCGCCGGTGACGGGGCGTCCCTGACGAATGTGGCGGAGCACTGCGCTGCCGAGGTATGGCGCCGTCACTTCCCCGACGACTCCCGGCCGCCCATCTGGGTCCAGCACATGATCATGGGTGAGCGGCGCCACCTGAGATTGGTGAATTTCACCCCGGGAGCGGCCGAGTACGCCCTGCACAACCCCCGATGGACGCCCGTCACCCCGGCCGACGTCGACATGCTGGTGGGCCGGCCGGTCGACTTAAGCGAGGCGAAGGCTTCGTCCCGGCCCTGCCGGAAACCGAGGCGGAGCCGGTGTACGCGTCGGCGCTGGTGGTCCTGCTCCCCTGGCCTCAGCCGTTCCGGGAGCAGGGTTGCATGGCGAGCGGGGTGCCGTGGTGGCGTCGCCTCGGCCGGCAGCTCGTGCCGCGGCGCGGCGGCCGTGGCTGCTGCTGGTATCACGGCGGAGACTGGCACTCGGTGTCGCGCCTCGCGGTGCGCCTGGCCAGACAAGCCCGCGCGGCCGGTGTGACTTTCGACGACACCGCCACCTGGGTCACGAGTCATCCGGACGTGCAGGCCCTCAGCATGTGGGAACGCGACGCCTTGCTGTCGCTGTTTGTCGACACGATCCGCCCGGACGCCCGGTGGCCGTCATCCGAGGGCTACAACAATGGCCAGCACCGCGCGCAGGCGCTGCTCGAGGCTGGCGTGCGGCGGACAGTCATTGAGCTGACTCCCGGGTAGTCCGCAGGATCGGCGACCCACCCAGATGGCGTTTCTGATTGCCGCCGGTCGATCAAGCTGCGAATGGATGATGCGTCGATCAACGAGAACGAGGTGATCGGCGCTGCATACGGCGGGCCTGAGTCAGTCGGAGCCGCCATGCGACGCGTTCGATGAGCCCGGCAAGGCGGTTGAGTCGCCGCCCGGCCGGGCTGGTGGCGGGTGTCAAGGAGGTGAGCAACGCCATCAGCTCATCGCGGTCGCGGCGCAGGCTGGTGTCCTGCCGGATGGTAGTTACCGGGCCGGCGACGATGGCCAGCACAGACACGGCACGCAGGACCAGGGCGGCGTGGGCAGCAGTCATCGGCGCGGGCAGACCGTGGGAGACGTCGTTGCGCAAGTTCGCACCCCACGGCCCGGCAAGCAGCCAGTTGAAGAAGAACGCCCAGGACTCGTCGAGGGCGAGGGCTTCAAGATTGGTCAGCAGAGCGTAAAGGCCGGGATAGCCACCGACGCTCTTGGCGGATTCGGCGCGGTAGATGCCTTCGTCGAGTTCGATGAGTAGAGCGCGGGCCGCGGTCTCCACCTTGGGCACGGCGAGGTGGATCGCCGACTCGAAGTCCTGGTGCCAGAAGTGGCGCAGGGCCTTGGCCAGGCTGCGCACCAGGGCGGCGTCGCGGGCGCCGCGGGTCAGCAGGTAATCGACCAGGTCGTCCTCGGCGGGGATGCCGTAGCGGTCGGCCAGGCGCCGCAGTCCGGTGGCGAGCAGACGTCCGTGGTTCTCGGCCAGGACATCGGCGTAGAAGCTCATCTCCTGCTTCTCGAGGTCGGCGTCGGTGTCGGCGGCGGCGCGAGGCAGGCCGCCGGTGAAGCGGACGGGTCGCAGGATCCGGCTCAAGGGGCTGTGGTTGGCTGCGGCTTCGGCGCGCAGGTTGGCGATGTCGCCGGTCGGGCAGTCGCTGTGCAGGAAGACATCCATCGCTTGCTGCCAGCGGTCGGGGCGGGTGAAACCGTGCAGCAGCGGCTCGACCACGTACGCGGGCACGGTGCTGGAGGCGGTGAAAGTGCGCATGCCCAGCGACGCCGGGTCGATGTTCTGCATCTGCCGGGCAGCGTCGCGTTCGAGGTCGCCGAGGCCGCGCTCGTGGGCGATCTGTGCGGCGGCCGTCAGCCGGGCCATCCGTACGGCCGGGTGCGGGGCGTCGTCGGCGTCGCGGAAGTAGGCGGCAGCCTCCTCACGGGCAATTGCCTCCAGCACCGCGGAGTCCTGCACACCAGTACGGCGGTAGCGGGCGACGGCAGTAGCGTCGCGGCCGCGCCGGCATGTGTCGGCGGCTCGCGACAGAAGGTCGTCGACGTCGATCGGGTCAGCCGGTGGCGGGCCCTTCTTCGGCCGCAGCGGGCCACGGGCCAGCGCCGCCAAGGCGGGCAGCAGGATGCCCGGGCGTTCACCGGGCCGGTCGGTGAGGGTGTCGCGGGCGATCTGCGCGAGCCGGTCGCGGGTCTGCCCATCGAGGTCGGTGTCGCTGATGCGGCGCGCGAGGGTCCAGGCGCGCAGCAGGTTCTCCATGGTGTCCATGTCGATGTCGGCGGTGTCGGCGAGCTGGAGGTAGGCACGTGCGGCGCGGCCGGCGTGCAGGCCGGCTCGTTGGTCACGGCGGCACCAGAGCAGATCCGCGAAGCGGGCGATCGCCGCCGGTTGCGTGACGCCGTCAGCGACGGCGCGCCACAGCAGGATGACCGGGTCGGGCAGGTCCCGGACCGCGGGGAGCAGGTCGTTGCCGTCGGTGTTAAGTTCGCAGCCGGGTTCCTCGTCGCCGAGCCCGAGGTGCAGCGAGTACGTCAAGGCGCGGCACAGTTCGCGCCGTAGCGCAGTGAGATCACCGAGCTCGTCGCCGGCGGGTGCCGCACTGACCGCCGCAGCGGCAGTCCAGCTGTCGGCGCTGGCGCTGAGAGCCCGGTCGATGATGTCGACCGCGAAGCTCGCGTGGGTGGGCGAGAACTCGTACGGCATGAAGCCTTCGGCCGCGTCGCCGTGCTGCTGCATTAGTGTGGTGTCCCGTCCCTGATCGTCGGTCTGCCCGCTGACGATCGACATTCACATGGGCAGGGGCGGTCTGTCACCTCGGTTACCCGGCGCGCTGCGTTCGTCGCGGGCCTGGGCCGAGGACTGTTGATCAGCGCATTCGGGTGCCGGCCGTTCGCCTGCTCAACCGTTGTCGACCGGCCTCGGTCGCCCGATCGGGGGACCTGGGCGCAGCGAAGTCGTCGATCCTGGCTGCCCTCTGGCCGCCTGAGATTTCGCAAGGTGCCTGGTATGAGCTCCAAAGGCAGCACGGGAGCGGCGGAGACCATGCCGCAATCGCTGCTGCATCGTGAGTTGCTCGTGATGGGTACGGGAGCCTCGAAAGCCGAGGTGACGTAGTTTCCGGCGAGTCGCGAGCACGGCCGGGTTGGGGCCGACGATGAGGCCGTGAGCGAACTCGCCCGGGGTCACCTCCGGTGCCAGCTGTCAGCGGTTAAAACGGCCGCCAAGGATGGTGCTGTTCAGTCGGCCGGGGCTGCGCCGGTGATAGAGGACGTCACTCCACCAGGTCGTGGTCGGACAAGCGCAGATCCTCGATGTCGAGCCGGGCCTGTACACGCCGCAGGACCGTGTCGTCGATCTCGCCCTCGTCGCGCAGTCGCAGGACCGTCGGCTCCCCCGGCGCCAGCGAAACCGTCGTGTTCCGTGGCCGCGACGCAACCGGGGCATGGCGATGGGTGGAGAACGTGGTCACCAACTGCCTCGACGACCCGGACATCGCCGGCATCGCCTGCACCGGCCGCGACGTCACCGCCCGGGTCGAGGCGCAGGAGGAACTGCGCCGGCAGGCGCTGCGCGACGAGCTCACCGGTCTGGCCAACCGGACCCTGCTCAGCGACCGGATCGACCAGGCGCTCACTCGCGCAGCCCGCACCGGCAACAGCCCGGTCGCGGTCATCTTCGCTGACCTCGATCAGTTCAAGCTCATCAACGACTCTTGGGGACACGCGGCCGGCGACCGGCTCCTCATGCAGGTCGCCAGACGGTTGACCGAGGCGGCGCGGGATGCGGATACAGTCGCCCGATTCGGTGGCGACGAGTTCGTCGTCGTCTGCGAGGACACCGACCAGCCCTCCGCGCAGGGCGTCGCAGAACAGCTGCAGAAGGCACTCGCCGACCCGTTCGACCTCGACGGCCGGCGAGCCTACGTCCGGGCCAGCATGGGCATCGCAGTCTCACCGCCACACTCCGCACCGGACCTGCTCCGCTTCGCCGACGCTGCCATGTACGCGGCCAAGGCCGGTGGCCCCGGCCGGCTGCAGCTCTTCGACATGACGCTCGCAGAGGACGCTGCCGACCGGCTGACGCTGGGTAACGATCTGCGCGACGCGCTTGCCCGCGACGAGTTGGCACTGCATTTCCAACCGGTGGTGGAGCTTGCGACCGGGGTGCCGGTCGGCCTGGAGGCCATTGCACGGTGGTCACACCCCATTCGCGGACAGATGTCCCCGCAGCGGTTCGTCGAGGTTGCCGAGACCGGCGGATTAGCCTCCGCCCTCAACCGGTGGGCGCTGCACCGTGCCCGCCGCGATGCCGGCCTGCTGCGCAGTCTCATGCCCGCCCTGCCCCGGATCGCCGTGAACATCTCCGTCCGGCACCTCGTGGACGCCGATCTCGAAGCCGACGTCCTGTCCGCGGTTTCCGGCGATGAACTCGCGCCCCACGAACTGGTACTCGAGATCACCGAGAGCGCCCTGATGGAAAACGCCGACCAGACCCGCGAACTACTCGAACGGCTGCGAACACGCGGCATCAAAACCGCGATCGACGACTTCGGCACCGGATACAGCTCACTCGCACACCTCAATCGTCTACCGGTTGCGACGTTGAAAATCGACCGCAGCTTCATTCGCCACATCACCGTCGACGCCGACTCGCTGGCGATCACCGCCTCGATCATCGAACTGGCCCGCTCGATGGGGCTGTCCACGGTCGCCGAAGGTGTGGAAACCATCGAACAACTCACGCTGCTGCAGACCCTCGGTTGCTGGGCGGCCCAGGGCTTCCTGTGGAGCCCAGCACTCGCACCCGAAGCGCTCGCCCAATTGATCAACCGCCTGCCGGACCGGCGCTTCGACGTCAGGTTGGCCGAAACCAGCGGTTGATGTCGGACAACGCCTGGATGACCACCCGTGCTACCGCCGTGACCCCAGACTTCGACCAGGGGTCTCGCTGCTACTCACCGGTCCTCGTGAGGAGGCGCAGGTCGTGACGGAATTGCTTGCGGCCGCGTTGGATCTCGCGGAGGAGATCAACCGGGTGACGCCGGGCAGTCGCGAGCGGTCGGCAGCGAGCCAGGCCGCCAGGCCCGTCCGTGCAGCGTCGCAGCCATGTCACGCGCCCGCCATCGCCGGGTGCAGGACGACCTTCGTCCACCCGTCGTCGCGCTTGTCGAAATGCTCGTAGGCCTCCGGCGCCCGGTCCAAGGGCAGCTCGTGGCTGACGATGAACGACGGCTCGGCCTTGCCGCCGGCGATCAGGTCGCGCAGCTGCCGGTTGTACCTCTTGACCGGCGCCTGGCCGCTGCCGATGTGCTGGCCCTTGAACCAGAACATCCCGTAGTCGAAGGCGAGCTTGCCCTGCTTCGCCAGCTCGTCGCTCGCCCCGGGGTCCTGGGGCACGAAGACGCCGACGTTGCCGATCTTCCCGGTGAAGCGGACCGAGGCGACCAGCCGGTTCATCGTCAGGTTGGCCTTCTCCTGACCGTCGGGCTCGTGCGCCTGATAGCCGACGCACTCGCAGCCGTTGTCCGCGCCCAGCCCCATCGTCTCGTCCAGCACCGCCTGCACCGGGTCGACCTTCGAGTCGTCGATGGCGATCGCGCCGATGGACTCGGCCAACCGCAGCCGGTCGGGATGCCGGTCGACGACCATCACCTTGCTCGCCCCTCGGATGGTCGCCGAGAGGGCGGCCATCAGCCCGACCGGGCCGGCGCCGTAGATGACCGTCTGGTCCCCGGGTTGCACGCCGGCCATCTCGGTGGCGTGGTAGCCGGTCGGGAAGATGTCGGCGAGCATCACGTAGTCGGTCTGGCGTTGCTCGGCGTCCTCCCCCAGCCGCAGGCAGTTGAAGTCACCCCACGGCACGCGCAGCAGCTCGGCCTGTCCCCCGCCGTACGGGCCCATGTCGGCGAAGCCGTACGCGGCGCCCGCCATCTTCGGGTCCGGCTGGGCGGTCAGGCAGTAGTTCGTCAGCTGACGCTCGCAGTTCTTGCAATGCCCGCACGCGATGTTGAACGGCAGGACGACGTACTCCCCCACCTTGACCTTGTCGACCCCATCGCCCACCTCGACCACCTGGCCCAGGTTCTCGTGCCCGAACCAGCGACCCGGCTCGAAATCGGTCCGGCCCTCGTACATGTGCAGGTCCGAGCCGCAGATGTTCGCCGACGTGATCCGCACGAGCACATCGGTCGGCCGCTCGATCCGCGCGTCCGGCACCTCCTTGACGCTGACCTGTCGCGGACCCTCATAAACCACAGCCTTCATTACTCCCCCTCATCGTGGACTCCTGCGCTCCCCGCCCCCATTACACGCGGCGGTTCCCCCGGGTCGGTATTGGCAGAAATGCCCACCCGGACCCGAGGGCTCCGGACCCGCGCGGCGAAGCTGACACGGCGTCTCAGCGGCCTGATCGGTAGTCCTGCCAATCGACACCCCATCGGCCGAGTTGGTGAGATCAGGAGGGACGTACCGCCGCGACGTGGGTGAGGGCCGCTCGGATGCCGATGATCGAGGAAGCACCGATCGACGAGTGGAGCCCATGCCCACTGACGGACTCCCCGGCACTCGACGCCGGTCCGGCCGGCGCCCCCGCACTCGGCCGGCAGCTGCACCACGTCGCCCGGCCGCGCCTGCTGTCCCGTCTCGACGCCCGGCACGCCCGCCTCACCGTCGTGTCCGCGCCGGCCGGCTGGGGAAAGACAACTCTGCTGGCGTCGTGGGCACAGCGGCAACGAGGCCGTGCTGTGTGGGTGGCCGGTGGCGGCACCGCCGGATTCTGGCACCGGGTGACGACCGCAGTCGGCACCAGTGCCACAACCCTGGCCGGGACGGCGAACGCAGCGAAACCCTCGGACGGCCCGGCCGCGCTCGCCAGAATACTCGGATCCACGTCGTCACCGCTGGCGATCGTGGTTGACGACTGCAACGACGGTGCCGGCCCGGGCGCGCTGGCGGACCTGGCGCAGGTCGTGCGGACCAGCCCCAGGCCGGTGCGGCTGGTGCTGGCATGCCGCGGCACTCCGGCGCTGCCCCTGCACCGGTGGCGGATGGACCGGGAGCTCCTCACGCTCGAGGAGGACGAACTCGCCTTCTCCATCGACGAGGCGGCCGACCTGTTCGCGGGCCACCAGGTGGCGCTGCCTCGCCTGGCCCTCGCGGACCTGCACGCCCGGCTGGAAGGCTGGGCCACCGGTCTCCGGCTCGCCGCCGGCGCTCTGACACACCATGCCGACCGGGCGCAAGCGCCGTTGGACACCCCGGCGATCGACCTCATCGCCGACTATCTCGGCGCCGAGGTGCTGGCCCGGCTTGATCCCCAGGTGCGTCGCATGCTTGTGGAGGCCTCGGTCGCCGAGCGGCTCACCGCCGGTCTGCTCGACATGCTCTCCGACGGCGTCAACGGCGCCGCCGTCCTGGCCGACCTGCAGCGGCAGGGCGCGTTCATTCGCCGGATTCCCAGCCCGAGCGATTCGTATCGGCTGCATCCGATGCTCAGCCGGGTTCTGTACCGGGAACTCACCCGGCACGACCGCGACCGAGCCGGCCGGGCGCACCGCCGGGCGGCCGCCTGGCATCTGATTCAGGGACCCCCGGTGGAGGCGTTGCGGCATCTGCTCGCGGCCGGCGAATGGGAGCCGGCCGCCGACATGCTGCGTAGCCACTGGCCCGACATCGCGGTCGGCAGCCGCCGGCTCGACGTGGACCCCATCGTCACCTCCGTGCCCGGGCCCGACGCGCCGGCACACGTGGTCCTCGCGATGGCGGCGGAACGGCTCGACGCCCGCGACACCACCTCTGCCCGGCATCTGCTGCACCTGGCCGAGACCGGCGCGCACGAGGGCGAGCCCGCAGCGTCCATCATGACGGCCTTCCGGCTGGCCACCGCGAGACTCGACGGTCACCTGCACCGCGTGTGCGCGACGGCCGCCGAGGTCTTGGCCGAACCGGTTCCGCAGTCCTCCGCGGCGCATCGGCTGCGGCCGCTCGCCCTGCTGGCTCTGGGCACTGCCAGGCTGCACCTCGGCCAGCTGACCGAGGCGGGCCGGTGTCTCGGCGAGGCACTGATCCTTGCCCGCCGGCGCGACCTCGATCACGTCCAGGTCAGCGCCACCAGTCATCTCGCGGCCTGGTACGCGGAGCTCGGCCACCTGCACGACGCGGTCCGGACCGCCCGGGAGGCGCTCGAACTGGGCGGACGGCTGGGTCTCGAGCAGCTGACCGACCTGAGCTGGAGCAGGCTGGCGCTGGCCGAGGCGTACTTCCAGTGGGACCGGCTCGACGACGCCTGGTGCTGCGCCGCCGCGGCCCTGGACGGCGCCTGCGGCGACCGGCTGATCCACCTCGCCGGGACCATCCTGCAGACCCGCATCCAGGTGGCTACCGGCCGGCTGTCCGAGGCACACGACGCGCTGCGGGCCGCCTACCAGGAGTCCGCCGTCGCGGACCTACCGGCGCCGGCCCGGCGCGCCCTCGCCCTCGCGGAGGCGGAACTGCGGCTCGCGTGCGGCGACCCCGCCGCCGCCCATCGGCGCCTGACGTCCTGGCCGGACGCGGAGCCGTTACCGGCCCAGGCCGCGGTCGTCGAGGGATCCGTCCTGCTGGCCGAGGGCCGGGCGGCCGCGGCGGGCACCGTCGTCGCGCCGTACCTGACCCGCGCCGATCCCGGCACGTCTCTGACCAGCCGGGCCCGCGCGGGTCTCGTCGCCGCGCTGGCCGGGAAGGCGACCGGACACCGGGACCAGGTCATGCACGGTCTCGGGGTCGCGCTGAAGGTGGCCGACGAGGAAGGGCACCGGCGCTGCTTCATCGCCGGCGGGCACGCGGTGCAGGCGCTGATCGAGTCGGTGGGGCCCGCGATGTCAGCGTATCCGCCGGTGGTCGCTGCGCTCGCGGCCACCATGGACCCGCTGGTCGCGGACGCCTCCGGAACGCACCTGCGGTTGCATCAGGGCGCTGGCGCCGCCATTGCCGGCCCTCCGGTGGAACCGTTGACCAGCCGGGAACGGACCGTGCTGCGGTATCTGCAGGGCACACTGTCGCATGTCGAGATCGCGGCGGTGCTGTCCATCTCGGTCAACACGGTCAAGACCCACGTGAAGAACATCTACCGCAAGCTGGGCGCCGGCCGGCGCAAAGAGGCGGTCCGGCTGGCCCGTGAACTGGGTCTGTTATGAGACGTTCTCGCAATGGGATTGGGGATCACCGAACCTTCCTTCGCGCGGTGCAGGCCCGCACAGGCCCGTTCGGCTTCCCGCCTACGCCGTCGCCACGAGCCGGCCGAATTCCCTCGGCAGTTGGGCCATCGCGTCGGTGAACTCCTTGTGCCCGACCGTCTCGTGCAGAGCCGAGAGCACTGCCGCCACGCCCCGCTCAGCGGTCGCCCGGTCCACCCCGGCGTGTTCGGCGACCCGGCGCATGAACTCGTCGTACGAGAACGGCTCGGCCGGCTCGGTCGGCTTGATCAGATAGGGCCGGAGCTGGTCCGGTACGTGTTCGACCAGATCGTCGGCCTCGCCGCCGCTGATCCGGGCCGCGAGGGTGAGCAGAGTGCCCTCGGTGAGCAGCCGGGCAGTGTCCTCGGGCACACCGGCCCGCTCGGCCACCTTGTCGATGAATGCCAGTTCCGCCATCGCGGTTACCTCTCTCTTCTGCATCACCGCGGACGCTACGAAGTCCCGAGGTGATGTCAGCTCACCTGGCGGAGGTGAATCCGCCGACGACGAGTGACCGCCGCGGCGGCCCGAGCCCTGGTGCGTCAGGACTGCGTGTGCGGCAGGAGGAACCGCTGGGGGGTCGTCACCTCCTGAAAGGTGGTGGCGAGCCGATGGCGTCCCTCAGCAGCCACGGGGAAGCGTCCCTCATCGGCCGGAACCACCCACTCCAGGTGACCCGTTCTCGCCCGCACCGACGCGACGATGTCGGCGGCAGACCCACCGGAAGCGGCACGGGTCCGGCTACATCCGCGACGCGGAGGAGATCTCGTGTTTGATCCGCTGGACCACCCCGGAATCCCGGTCGACCACCATGGCCGGCATTGGCACGAATTCGACGTCGAACCGGTCGACGCGCGCGCGACCGACCCGTTCACCCTTCGCCGGATCAGCGTGATGGCGGCGGTCGAAGCGAATGCCGAGCATTTCGACCGGCGGTTCGCGAACCACGTCCAGGACGCCGACGCACGCCGGTCGGTGAACAGCCTGGGCGACGCGACCGCCGCACGGCGACGGCACATAGCGGCGGTACGGGCACCCGTCCACGGCGCGGCGGAGCACGCGATCGACCGTGAACGGGCGGCTTTCGACATGACTGGCTGGGCGGCCCGCAACGAGCTCGAGCCGGACCGGTCGTCGGCGTACCAGCAGCACGCGTGGCAGCACCTGGCACGGCTGCGCCGCTACGCCGAGTCCGGCGACCGCGCACAGGTCCCCTGGGTCGCTCAGATGGCTGACGAGATGTACGGCTCAAGGCCGCCCGAGGCCACCGCGCCGGTCGGCGGCCGGACACCCGCCGTCCCGGTGACGCGGCCGCTGTCGCTGCTGCACGACTGGATGGTGCACGCGGCCGACCGATGGGCAGGCGCGCAACAGCTCGACATCCGCGGGGATGGCTGGGAAGCATTGGTCGTGCACGAGTCGGCGAGCTGTTACCTCTACTACGCGTTCGCGGCCGAAGAGGACGACCGGCGGCTACGGCCGATGTGGGAACTGCATCTGCAGATGCAGCTGGCGCATCTGCACGTGGCGTCGGATCTGCTACGGCGCCATCGCGGTCGTGACCCCCAGGAGGTGATCGGCGAGGGCCTGCCCGAGCCCGTGACCCTGCGAACCGACCGGCCGCTGGTCTGGGCTCACGCGCCGGACCGGCCGGGAGACAGCCGCCCCGCGCGCCGTCGCGACCGGGACCGGATGCGCCCGGACCCTGCACAGGACGTGCTGGACCTGCTGACCGCGCACCATACTCGGATGAACCGGCTGTTCGGCCGTGCGGCCGGGTCCGCCGGAGAAGAGGCCCGCATGGCGCTCGGTGAGCTGGCGCAGTTGATCGCGGCGCACGAGATCGCCGAGGAGCAGATGATCCACCCGCTCGTCCGGCGACTGCACCCGGACGACCATGTGGCCGACCGTCTCCTCGAGGAGGAGAGCGAGATCAGCGACGCGCTGTCCTACGTTGTGCGCGCCGCCACCCACGGCCACCTCGACGACACGATCGGCGGCCTGCGCGACATGGTGACCGCCCACTCCCGCCGCGAGGAACATGACGAGTTCCCGCACATCCGCAGGAGCCTGCCGGTGCAGGAGCGCAGGGAGATGGGCCGGGCGGTCCGCGCGGCCGAGGCGGCGGCCGCCGCCGACGCCGGCCCGCGGCACGCCGCGGCGGCCGAGCCGCGGGCCGTGGCACAGACCGCGGACCGCGTCCGCGACGCGCTCGCCGGCTTCTCCTGAGGCTCGGCGCGCATCTCTCCGGACGGCAGGCGCCGTGCCAGATCGGCGTTGCCGTCGGGAACGGGTGACGGCGCTGACCGGCTGGGTGGAGGTCAGCAAGCGCTCTGCGGAACGGGCGGCCTTCCGTCGTTCACGTCACACCATCGCCTCGTCCACGAAGCACCAGCGCCAGTCCTCCCCCGGCTCGAAGGACTGGACGATCGGATGACCCACGGTATGCGCGTGCGCCCGCGCGTGCCGCATCGGTGACGAGTCGCAGCAGCCGACATGCCCGCAGGTCAGACACAGCCGCAGGTGCACCCACGGACTACCCAGCCGCAGGCATTCGGCGCAGCCTTCCGGGGTCTGCGGGACGACCGGCCGGATCATGACGACGTGCGGGTCGGAGGAGACGGTCACGGCTCAGCCGTCGGCTTTCGTCAGCATGTCCTTGTCGGTGACCGTCAGGTGGACGGCACCGTCCTGCACACGGTCGATCTCATCCGCGGCGACGTACCCGTCGGGTTTGAGGAAGCCCTTGCGGTCGACCTTGATGAAGCCGAGACGGAGAAGCCGCGCCCGTATCTCGCCCGCCACCCGCGGCTCACCGTTGTCCGTCTCCTCGCCCGCCGTGGTGATCGCCTCCGGATCGCCGAGCTTGACGAGCTCCACCTTGCCGACCTCCGTGCCGGCGGCGTCGAGAACGCGCATCCCCTCCACGACCTGGGAGATCGGCGCGCTCGCGCTGCCGGGATTCAGGGTATCCGTCATGATCCGCCTCGAGCTCTTGTCGTTTCCTCTGTTGCGGTACTGGCAACCCGACACCGGCATCGCGTCTCTTCAGAGTTACCGTCTCCAGCGGTCGCCGTCGATTGGCAGCATTGCCCATGCCACCGCCGCTGCGACCGGGCAGATCATCGATCCGGCGACAGTCGCAGCGCGTACGCCCAGATCAGGTGCCGGACCACCGGCTCGGCGCCGTCCATGGTCAGCGACCGGGCCGCCGCCTCCAGTTCCCAGTCCCATGCCGTGCCGCGTTCCAGGTGCTGGCGCACATGCTCGTGCCACGTCGCCACGGTGAACGTCTCCACGTACACGGAGGGGTCGGCCACGTCCCGGAACAGGCCCCACAGCGTGGCCCCGGTCCTTTTCCGGGAGCGGCTCACGTGGTGCATGGCCTCGACGAAGGCCTCCGCGTCCGGCTCCGCGACCCGCCACCGCACCTCGACCAGCACCGGACCGACGCTGGAGTCCGACTCCGGACCGACAGCCGGCTCCGGCCAGAACGGCTTACGGCTCAGGTCCAGCGACTTCCGGGGCAGGCGAAGCCTGCGGACGGTCACCGCGGACACCGCCAGCAGTGCAACGCCTGGCACGACGAAGGCGGCGCGCAACCCGGCCAAGCTCGCCAGCACGCCCCAGCCGAGCGCCCCGAATGCCTGCCCGCCCATGAAGACGAGCTGGAAGTAGGCCAGGGCGCGAGCGCGGGTCCAGGCCGGCAGCAATGTCTGGGCGGTGGCGTTGAGAGTGGACTGCGCCCCGATCCAGGACGCACCGGCGATCGTCAGCGCCGGCAGCACCGGCCCCGGCCGCTGCTGGGTGCCGATCACCACCATGGACATCCCGTAGACCGCCGTGGACACGGTCACCAGCGTGTTCGCGCCGAACATCTCGCGAAGGCGGCCGACCACGAAGGCCCCGGCCACCGCCCCGATGCCGATGCCGGCCAGCAGGACGCCGTACCCATCGGGGCCGAGCCCCAGCGGCCCCCGGGCGACGGCCGGCAACAACGCCCACAGACCGCTGGCGAAAATCATGAACAGCGCCGACCGCACGAGAACGGTGGCGAATCGGGGAGCGTTCAGGATGTAGCGCACGCCGGCCCGGGTCGCCGCGAGGACGTGTTCGGCGCCCAGTGGGCGGTGGTCCGGCGGCCGCTTCCACCGGTACAGCACCACCAGGACGCCGACGAAGGACATCGTGTTGAAGGCGAAGGTGGCAGCCGGGCCGGCGGCGGCAATCAGCAGGCCACCCACCGCGGGACCGACCGCCCGCGCCACGTTGAAGTTGGCGCCGTTCAGCACCGCGGCCTGCGGCACCTCGGGGCGGCTGACCAGTTCCGGCTGGATGGCCTGGAACGACGGCACCGACAACGCCTGACCCACGCCCATGACGGCGATCAGCCCGAGCAGCAGCGGCGGGGTGGTCCGGCCGAAGGCGGTGGCAGCGGTGAGCCCGGCGGCTCCCCCGCACATCAGCGCCTGTCCGGTCAGCAACAGCCGCCGCCGGTCCAGGATGTCGCCCAGCGCGCCGAAGGGCACGACGAGCACGAACACCGGCAGCGTGGAGGCGGCCTGGACGAGCGCCGTCGCCAGCGCACCGCCACCGAGGTCGCCCATCAGCCACTGCGCACCGATGGTCTGCATCCAGGTGCCCGTGTTGGCCACGAACTGCGCAAGCCACAGGGCACGAAAGACCGGCCGCCGCAGCGGCGCCCACCCTGAGACCGGCACCGCCGCTTCGGTCACGGCTCGAGACATGTGCGCGCCGAACCGGCCCACGGTACGGCCACGACGGGACGCAGAGAAGGTCCGTTCGAGGTGTCGCTCACGGTTCACCGTCTCGAAGAAGGCGCTGGCACGCTTGCCCGCAACGGCGGCACGCCTCGCCGCAGATCTGACAGGCCTCCATGTCCAAGGCGTGCTTCCGGCACTCCTCGTAGCACGCCCGGCATGCCTCGTCGAGAGCCCGCAGAGCCGCTGCGGCCACGGACGGTTCGTACGGAGTGGATCTGGACAACACCCGCGCCACCGCCGTCGCCATGTCGGCGCAATTGAGTGCGGCGCCGCCGCACCGGGCCAGGTGCGCCGCGGACGGGTCCGCCGAACAGGCGTCGGCGCAGGAGGTACACGCCTGGGCGCAGTTGAGAGCCTCCTGGATGCAGATGACCAGCATGTTCTCGTCCACTTGCGGCCGCTTCGCCGGGTAGGCGCTGAGCATGGCTGCCACGTCGGTCATCGGCTCGCCTTCCGTCAGATCAACATGTCGAAGATGTGGAAGACCCGCTCCCAGTGCTGGGACTGCGGGTTCTTCACGCCGGGATCGATCTCCCGGAAGGTCCGGGCGAGTGCGATGCTGAGCCCGCCGACAACAGCCGGCAGGCGCGCCTCGGTCTCCTGGCTCAGCGCACGGTCGAGCGGCGGGTACGCCGTCAACCGGCCGAGGATCGGCTCCAGCTCGATCTCCTCGTCGAGCTTGCGGAATGCGTGCATGCTCTCCTGCAGCCCCTTGGTGACGGGCAGATCCGAGGGCTCGACGATGTCCCTGGCGTTCGCCCCCGCCGTGGCCTGCGCGATCAGCAACAGCCCGTACAGCTTGCGTTCGACGAATTCGCTGTATCGTTTGAGATCGTCCTTGTCGACGTCGAGTTCCGCTGCGGCCCGGAAGAAGCGCTCGAACTTCGCGACACCGAATACCGGCATGGTCGTCCCCTCTCATGAACCCACGGCTGGTACGACCGGCGGCCGGGCGGTCGCCCACGCCAGGCGAACCGGTCGCGGCGTCCTGCGCCACAGGACCAGCAGCCAGGCGACCCCGATGATCGAGACGAGGGCGAGGCCGCCCCACTCCATGGCGGTGAAGATGTTGACCTGGTCGGTGCTCGGCTCGACGAGCCACCCGTGCGGCGTGGCAACGAACTGCTCTCCCTCGGTCAGCACCAGGGTCAGGTAGAGGGCGATGCTGTGCATCGAATCCCACAGACCGTGCAGAATCGACACGCCGAGGTACGCGACAAGCACCTTCGCGGTGATCCTGAAGCGCTCGCGCTCGGACGCAGCGAACAGCACACCGCCCAGGATCGCGGTCCACAGGCCATGCCCGACCGGCGCCAGCAGCCCGCGCAACAACTCGGTCTGCACCAGTTGGACCAGCGACAGTCCGTCGACCGAGAAGAGCGCGGTGAAGGCGTAACCTGCGGACTCGAAGGCGGCGAACCCGAAGCCGACGGTGGCGCCGAGGATCATCCCGTCCCGGAGTGACCTGGTGCGCAGGTGGCGGGTCAGCATCATCAGCGCGCCGAGCTTGACCGCCTCCTCGATCAACCCGACGCCGAAGAACAACCACGGCGACGGGTGCAACAGGAAGGACTCGAGCACGGAGGCGCCCAGGACGCCGAGAACGCCGCCGGTGACGAACGTCGAGAAGATCAGTCCGGCGGTCATCTCTCCGGTCTCGCGGCGTTCGAAGGCCCACGCGACGAAGGTCACCGGCACCAGGAAACTGCCGAGCAGCACCACGGTCGGGATCAGGTTGGGATTGCCGGTCACGAAAATGATCACAACGGCGGCCACCCAGAAGGCGAGCCCGGTCAGGAAGATGCGGAGCCACACGCGGCGTACCCGCGTCACGCCGTGGTGGGTGAACCCGGCCTCGACCACGATCGGCCTCCTTTCGTCGGACGGGGGCCGACGACATGCGGCGTGCCGCCGTCCGGCTCCACCGTCGCCGGCCCTGTACGGACCCGGTACTTCAGAAGTACCGCCACCGGCCGCCGCCGTCGATTGGCATCGTTGCCAATCCGCAAGGCCGCCGCGGGTCATCCCGACTCATGGCGGTCCTCAGAGGGTTTCCAAGGGCCGGGCCGTGATCGGCGGCGGGAACGCGGCGTCCAATTCGGCCAGGTCCGGAGGGCTGAGCCTGATCGCGGCCGCTGCCGCGTTGTCCTGCACGCGGGCGATCGACCCCGACTTGGGGATCGCGCAGACCAGCGGCTGCCGGAGCACCCAGGCCAGCGCGAGCTGAGCCGCAGTGATCTCGTTGCGCTCCGCCACGGCGCGTACCACCGGATGCGACAGCAGATCACCCTGATCGATCGGTGAATACGCCATCACCGGCAGGCCCTGCTCACGACACCACGGCAGGAGGTTGAACTCGGGGCCACGGCGCGCGAGGTTGTAGAGCACCTGGTCGGTCTGGACGTCTATCCCACGCGGAATCTGCATCAGGTCGTCGAGGTCCATCGCGTCGAAGTTGCTGACCCCCCAGTAGCGGATCCAACCCCGCTTCTGCAGTTCCACAAAGGCCTCGATCGTCTCCCAGAGCGGCACGGAACCCCGCCAGTGCAGCAGGTACATGTCCAGGCGATCGGTCTTGAGCCGGCGCAGGCTCGCCGCGCAGGCGTCGATGGCGCCCCGGTGGGTCGCGTGCGACGGCAGCACCTTGCTGATCAGGAAGACCTCGTCACGGCGACCGCTGATCGCGTCGCCGACAAGCCGCTCGGTCTCACCCTCGGCGTACATCTCGGCGGTGTCGATCAGGGTCATACCGAGGTCGAGACCGAGCCGGAGCGCGCCGATCTCGGCATTCCGCTGCTCGCGGATCTCGGCCATATGCCAGGTGCCCTGTCCCAGCACGGGAATCGTCTCCCCGGCCGGGAGGGCGATGCGCCGGATCACGGGTCCGTACATCCTTCCTCCTTGCTCTCTGACCATCGATCTCGAAGCTGTGGCCGTACGGCTCCGGCGGCTGCCTTGCGCAAGCGCACGGCCAGTACGCCGTCGTGCAGGAACGCCTCCACCTGCTCCTGATCGATGTCCTCGGGAAGGGCGACCACGTACTGGAACCGCCCGGCCTGTCGCAGCATCCCCATGCGCTCCTCCTGCTTGATCTCTCCGGCGACCCGGACCTCGTTGTCCCGCACCTCGATGATGAGGTCGTCCCGGTGGACACCCGGCGCCTCCAGCTCCAGGACGTAGGTGTCGTCCGTTTCCTCGAGGTCCGCCGCCGGCACCCAGAACGGCGCTCGGGAGGCGCCACCGAAGCTCCGCTCCCCCCGCAGGAAGCTGTTGATGATCTCGCCGATCCGCTCCGGGAGGTGCTCGAGATCGGCACGCGGGTCACCGCGGCGGGCAGGCACGGTGAACAATCGGCGATAACGGACAGGAGTAGTGATGGTCACGCTGTTCAGCTCCTTCCGGAGCGGCGACCGGATACGGACCCACGTCCGCACCAGGACGCAGCGCGGTGCTGCGCTGCCGTGATCGTCGTCAGCGCCGGGGTGAGCGCGGCTCACCTTCGGCGGGGCGATGTCGCGAGCCGCTTCCGGACGGCCGATGCTGCCGGGCTCGGGTCAGGCCTGGATGACGATCCGGTTCTCGACCTCGGTCACACCCGGGGCCGACCACGCCACCCGTTCGGCCTCCCGCCGCTCCGCCCAGGACCGCACGGCTCCGGTAAGAATCACCTTGTTGCCCTCAGTGGTCACGGTGATCCGCTCGGCATCCGTCTCCGCGGTACGGACCAGGGCTTGTTCGATGTTCTTCTTGAGCTCTTCGGGCGAAGGACCGGTCCGCGGCCGTACGCTGACGAAGTTCGTGACGCCCTTGACCCCGACGAGGTTCCGGACCACCCGTTCCGCCTCGGTCCGCTCGTACTCCCACTCGACCTCGCCGCGCAGCGTGAGCCAGCCGCCGGACACCGAGACCTTGACCGCCTCTGCCGGTACGAGGGAATCCAGTTCGAGGGCGCGGGCGGCGGCCTCGGCGATGGCGACATCGCTCAGCTCGTTGTCGCCCTCCAGGCGTACCTCGATGTCGTTCACGACGGCCTTGACCCCACGCACGCGCAGCGCCGCGCGTTCGGCGGCCCATCTCTTGCTGTAGCTGTCCACCCACCCGCTGAGGGTCACCACACCGTTCGTGACGGCGACACCGACCTCGCTCGGCGCCACCTTGGCGTCCCACTTCAGCTCGAGCAGCACCTCGCGCTGAATGTCCTCGTCGGTGGGGGTGGTAATTGTGCTCGCCATACCGAATCCTCCTTCTGCCTCTGGACCTCGAGCCGTGCCGCCGGAGCTCGACTACCGCAGAGGCCGTCGCGCAGCGGCGCTCGAGGTGTCCGGTGCGCGCGCCGCCGCGTCGGCCGCGTCGACCGCCGCTACCAACTCCGGCATGGAATCCCCACCCTTGTAGCGCATCCCGTTGATGAAGAACGTGGGGGTGCCGCTGACGCCGCTGCGGACGCCACTGACGAAGTCCCACCGGACCTTGTCCAGGAACCTGTGGTCCCGGAGCTCTCCCGCGATCGCCTCGCCGTCGAGACCCATGTCAGTCAGCGCGGCGATGAGGGTCACCGGACTGAGCCGGCCCTGATGGGCGAACAGCCAGTCGTGGACCGTCCAGAACCGGCCCCTGGCCCCCGCCGCCTCGGCCGCCTCGGCGGCCGTCTCCGCGTACGGGTGAACGTTGATCAGCGGGAAATGACGGTACGCGAACCGCACCAGCTTCGTCCGTCTGTGCAGCAGTTGCCGCACGACGGTGTGCGCGCGGGCACAATACGGGCACTGGTAGTCGCCGTACTCGACGACGGTGACCGGCGCGTCCTCGGGACCGAGTACATGGTCCCGATCGTCGACGGGAACGGCGAGCCGGTCACCGGTTGGTGCCAACGGGGAAGTCACCTCCTCATCCTCACGCGCGCCAGGGTGAGAGCAGGTCACCCGCCCTGGGTGGCTTGTGCGCCCGGGCGACATACTCTCCACCGACCGCCCCCCTCGCTGCGGCGTCAGGCGCCATCCAGGTCACCTCGCTGATGCAGGAGGAAAAGCCATCCCAGGGCGGGCAGCACGAGCATGAGGGCCGCTGCGGCGACGATCGTGAGTGCCCACAACGTGGGGTCGGGAGCAGCCGCTTCCGCGATACGCAGGCGGGTGCCCAGCAGGTACGGGTATTGCGCCACGCCCCACCCCAGCACCACGGTCCCGGCGGCAGTCACCGCGAGGGCCTGCACCGTACGCGGCGCTGCCCAGCGAAGCAGCCCGAGGCACGCCAGGCCGCATGCCCCCGACACCAGCACCAGCGGCAGACCACGGGTGAGCAGCCCGTGGAAGAGGTGGCCGGCGTCCGCCCGCAGGATCCACACCCCGGCCAGCGCTACCGTGCCGGTCACGACGGCGCACCCTCGGGCCCGGCGGCGGAACCACGACTCCAGGTCCGGCCGGGCGTGCCGGCGCGCTTCCGCGGTGAGGAACACCGCGGCGACGAAGGCGCACACCCCCACGGCGAGAACCCCGCCCAGCAGCGAGGTCGGGTTGACCCAGCTCGTCAGGGGATCGCCGTTCCCGCCCGGAGGAACGCGGCCCGAGGCGATCCCCCCGGCGACCGTACCCAGGAAGAACGGCGTGATGACCGACGACGAGGCGAAAGCCGCACCGGTCGCCCGCTGCTGATCCGTCCGGACGAGAGCCTTGCGGAACGCGAAACCGCTCCCCCGAGCGACGATTCCCAGCGCGGCCAGCCCCAGCGGGATGTACAGGGTGGTCATGATGGCGGCGAACGCCGCGGGGAAAGCGGTCCACAGCATGACGAGGCAGAAGATCAGCCACACGTGGTTGGCTTCCCACACCGGCGCCAGCGTCTGGTCCAGCAGGTGCCGCGGCGCGCGGCCGCGGTCGGCGCCGCCCGCGGTCAGATCCCAGAAGCCCGCGCCGTAGTCGGCGCCACCCAGGACCGCGTACGCGACGACGCCGGTGAACAGCACGACGGCTGCGAAGGTGCTCACGCCTGCCCCCTTCCGGTCGCCGTTGCGCGGGCCGGGGACGGGCCGTACGGGACGTCGGAGCCGGTAGCGCCGCCCCCGGCCTGCCATCGGCGTCGTAAGGTTCGCAGGACGTACAGGGTCGCGGCGCCGACCGCCGCGTACAGGGCGACGGTCGCGCCGAAGAACAGCCACAGGTTGCCGGATGTCGTGACGGCATCGCGGGTGAGCAGATGACCGACGACCGTCCACGGCTGCCGGCCCACCTCGGTGACCACCCAGCCCGCTTCCAGGGCGACGACGGACAGAGCGCCGCTCACCGTGGTGGCCCTCAGGAACCATCGGCTGCGCGGGAGATCCCGTCGCCGCCACCAGGCGAGGGCGTACCACAGCGACAACGCCAGCAGCGCGAAGCCGATCCCCACCATGGCGTCGAACCCCAGGTGCACGATCGTCACCAGCCGGTCGTCCGGCCGTAGAGGCGCGGGGACCTCGGACAGGCCCTGGATCCGGGTGGAGGGCGAGGAGCCGGAGAGGATGGACGCCCCTGACGGGATGCTGAGTCCCCCGTGCACCTGGCCGTCGGCGTAGGAGCCGCCGAGCACCTCAGGAACGTGCGTACCCGTGGTGCCCAGCGCTTCGATCGCGGCGAACTTCACCGGCTCGTTGTGGTACACCTCCCGCGCCGCGACGTCACCGACGACGATCTGCAACGGCGTGGCCAGTGCCGCCACGGTCAACGGGATGACCAGGCCCAGTCGGTGGTAACGGTCCTTGCGCCCCCGCAGCATCCCGGCCGCGTACACGCCGGCGACGACGAACCCCGCCACCATGTACGCGGCAAGCACCATGTGAACCGCCTCGTACCAGAAAGCGCCGTTGAAGATGACCTGCAGGGGCCGGACGTGGACGATCTCGCCGTCGCGCAGGGCGAACCCGGCGGGCTGGTTCATCCAGGCGTTCGCCGCCACCACGGACGAGGCGCCGCCGATCCCGGACAGCACGACCGGCACCCCGGACCAGAAGTGCGGCCACGGGCGCATCCGCCGCCACCCGTAGATGTAGATCGAGACGAAGATCGCCTCGAGGAAGAAGAACAGGCCCTCCACGGCGAACGGGATCCCGAACGCGGCGCCGTAGGCGCCCATGAGCCGCGGCCAGAGAAGCCCCAGCTCGAACGACAGCACGGTGCCCGACACGGCGCCGACGGCGAAGAGCACGGCTGCCACCTGGGACCAGCGGCGCGCCAGAAGCATCGCCTCGGCATCACCGCGCCGGATGCCGCGGGCGTTGGCGATCAGCATCAGGAAGGTGAAGGCCACGCCGAAGGGCACGAGGATGATGTGGAAACCGAGCGTGAAAGCCATCTGCTCACGAGCCGGCAACAGCTGCGCCGGATCCTGCGCGAGCACGGTCGTCGTTGACACGGAGGACAGAAACGCGCCACCCATGGGGCGCGCCTACCCCACCCGTTGGGGCGGGAAACACCCGTGCGCGGGTCAGTCCGGCTGCGGACGTGCGCCGCCGATTTCCGGCTGCCGCCACACTTCCCATGCCACGAACGCGACGCTGACCGCGGTGACGGCGACCAGGATGGTCAGGGCGGGCACGGTCGGCGCCATCGGGATGAGCCCGATCAGAACGACCGAGGTGACCAGCCGGTCGGTCGCGAGCTGATGATGGTCACGCCACCGGTACAGCACCTCGCCGGCGTAGAACAGCGCGGCGCCGCCGCACAGCGCCAACCCGGACAGCGGTTGCAGCGGCTCGCCGGGGTGGGCGATCGCCTCGCCCACCCCGAGGCTGTACCAGATGATGCCGGCGACCAGCGGCAGGTGCAGGTAGCTGTACGCGTCCCGGGCGAGCCGGGCCCGCTCGGGTGCCGGGGCCCGGCGCAGCCGCGCCGCCGCACCGTGCTTCAGCCCGAAGTACGCCCACCACATCGCCGCCGAGGCGAGAACACCGAGCACCACGGCCACCAGGACGTCGGCCCTGGACAGGTCGCCGGTGGCCGCCCGGCCCATCTGGAAGATGGATTCGCCGAGCGCGATGATGACGATCGATCCGTGGCGTTCGACGAAGTGGCCGGGCCGCACGTGGAAGCCACCCATGCCGAACAGGGCCGGACCGCCGAAGTCCACAAGCACCGCACAGAGCCACAGCACCTCGCGACGCGGCGATTCCTGCGTCGCGGCCAGCACCACGAGTCCTGGGCCGATGAGCAGGATCGGCAGCAAACGCACGAAGGTGCGACGCCGCCCCGTGTTCCTGCGCGCCGAGTAGATCAGCAACACGACGTGCAGCAGGCGCACCGTGAGGAGCGCCAGCGCGAACATCATCGCCTCGCCGCCGAACGCCCCCGCCAGGGAACTCGACGTGACCAGCATCGCGGACATGGCGAGGAAGATCAGCGTCCGTGCCGGATGGCTCGCCTCCGCCGAGGTGTTGGTCAGCCAGGTGTAGCAGACCCACGCCCACCAGATCGCCACCAGCGCCAAGATTCCGTGACCGAACCCGGCCCAGGAGGGCTGTTCCTCGATCAGGTGCGTCACCTGCGACATCGAGTAGACGAAGACCAGATCGAAGAACAGCTCCAGGGCGCCGACGGCGCGGTCGTCCGGCGGACGCTGCGGTGGGTCCATGGCGCGTCCGGCGGCGTCCGACCGCCCGTCCGGACCCTCGGCCGTACGCAATCAAGCGGTGGCGGGTCGATGGTAGTGCCCGGCTGCTGCCGGATCGTGCCGCCGCTCCCGGCGCAGACGCAGGCCCAGCATCAGCAGCGTGATGCCGAACGCGATGGCAGCGACACCGATCAGCACGATGAGGGTCAGGACTCCGGCGGCCGGCCAGACCACCAGCAGAATGCCGAACAGCACGGACAACGCGCCGCTCAGGGCAAGCAGCCATTCGCGCCGCATCTCCTTGCGGAGGTGGACCGCGGCGACGATCTCCAGCACACCGGTCACCATGGCCCAGACGGCGATCACCCAGAGCAGGGCCAGCGCGGTGATACCGGGCCAGACGGCCGCGATGATGCCGGTCAGGATGCCCGCGGCGCCGCGGGCGAAGAGCCAGCCGCGACTCCCGCGCGTGTGGGCGCCGTCCCGGTTGCCGAACGCCGCGGCCAGGGTGAACGCGCCGTCCACCAGCGCGTAGGCGCCGAAGGTGATGACCAGCGCGAAGACGGTGATCCCGGGCCAGACGAGGGCGAGCACGCCGAACAGGATGGCGGCGACGCCGCGGAGAGCCACCGCCCACCAGTGACGGCTGAGGGTCTCCAACATGATGGTTTCCTTTCCGAACGTCACGTACCGGACCGCTGATCGGCAGCGTGTCCGAATCTGGCCAGGTGGTCATGGATCAGGCGGACGGCCATGGAGCCCTCACCGACCGCGGACGCGACCCGTTTGATCGAGCCGCTGCGGACGTCTCCCACGGCGAGCACGCCGGGGCGGCTGGTCTCGAGCATCGCCGGCTGCGGTGCGCCGGTGCGCACCTGCGCTCCGGTCAGGACGTAGCCGCGCTCGTCCAGGGCGACGCTGGACGCGAGCCAGCCGGTGCAGGGCTGCGCCCCGATGAAGGTGAACAACACCGTCGTCGGGATCTGCTGCCGCTCACCGGTCCTGGTGTCGCGCACACCGAGCGCCTGCAGCCGGCCGTCGTCGCCGATCAGCTCGGTGACCTCCGTGTGGCGCAGCACCTCGACGTTGGGCAGTCGCTCGATCTGGTCGACCAGGTACCGCGACATGTCGCGGTTGAGGTCGTCGTGCAGGATGATCAGCCGTACCTGCGCGGCGTGCCGGGCGAGGAAGACGGTGGCCTGGCCGGCCGAGTTGCCGCCGCCGACGACCGACACCGGTTGCCGCTCGCAGAAGACCGCCTCCATGAAGGTGGCGGCGTAGTACACGCTGGTGCCCTCGAACTCCGCGAGGCGCGGCACGTCGAGTTTCCGGTACCGCGCGCCGGTGGCGATCACCACCGTCCGGGTCCGCAACTGTGTCCCGTCGTCGAGGTGCACGATCTTGTCGCTGTCGTGCCATGCAAGCCGTACCGCCTCGGCCGGGACGTTGAGGTCGGCGCCGAACTTCTTCGCCTGCACCACGGCGCGGTCGGCCAGTTCGGCGCCCGAGATGCCGGCCGGGAAACCCAGGTAGTTCTCGATCCGGGAGGACGTACCGGCCTGCCCGCCGGTGGCCACCGCGTCGAGGACGACCGTCGCGAGCCCCTCGGAAGCGCCGTACACGGCCGCGGCCAGGCCGGCCGGCCCCGCGCCGACCACGACGACGTCGCACATCACCTCGTCCTGGCGGGAGCGCCGCAGGCCGGCGACCCGGGCCAGTTCCGCGTTCGAGGGGTTGCGCAGCACCTGGTCGCGCCAGATGACCACCGGTGTGTCCTTCGCGCTGATGGACAGCCGCCGCAACAGCTCCTCGGCGTCCGGGTCCTCCTCCAGGTCGATCCAGGTGTGCGGCACCCGGTTGCGGGCGGCGAGTTCGCGCAGCCGACGGGTGTCCGGGCTGAACCGCGAACCGATGATCTTGATGCCGGTGATGCTGCCGACCAGCAGTTCCCGGCGGGCCAGGAAGCTGCGCAGGATCAGGTTCCCGAGGTCGGGGTCCTCGCGGACCAGTTCGTGCAGCGCGGGCAGGGGCACCGCGAGAACCTCGCCCGGTTCCTGCGCGACCATCGAGACGAAGGAGGGCTGCCCGGTGAGCAGGCCGAGCTCGTCGAGGAACCGGCGCGGGCCGTGTACCCGGACCGTCCGGGCTTTCGGCGTGCCGTATCCCTCGATCACCGCAACCGTGCCGGACAGCACGACGAGGAAGTCGCGCTCCCGTTGACCCTCGGCGACAAGCACATCACCCTGCCGGATCGGCCGCTTCTCGCCGCGCCGGCGCAGCACGTCGATCTGCTCGTCGGACAGGCGGGGGTAGGCCCCGGCCACATCCGGCGTCTCGGAGAGCCGCTCCTCGTGCGGGTTCACGGTGCGCTCCCCAGGACCTCGTCCACCCAGCTGCGCAGGGCCGAAGCGGGTGCGGCGCCGGCCCGGCGCGCCACCACCTTGCCGTCGCGCATCAGGATCAGCGTGGGTACCGCCTGGATCGTGAACCGCTCGGACACCTTGGGCGCCTTGTCCACGTCGATCTTGACCAGCTTGATCTTGCCGGCCAGGTCACGGGCCACCTGTTCCAGGGCGGGGCTGACCTGCCGGCACGGGCCGCACCAGGTCGCCCACATGTCGACCAGGACCAGGATGTTCGCCCGCTCGACCACGTCGCCGAAGTCGTCGTCGCCGGCCTCCGCGATCCAGGGCAGCGGCTTGTGGCAGTTGCCGCAATGCGGGCTGCCCTCGGCGACCGCGGGGATCCGGTTCTTGCGCCCGCAGTTCGGGCACTGGATCACCTTGCTGTCCACGTCACTCCTCCGGCGGGTTCTCGTAGGCGACGGTCAGCTCACCGTCGAGCACATCCACCCGGATCACCGCGCCGTCCCGGGCGTCCCCGGACAGCAGCGCCCGGCCGATGCGGGTCTCCACCTCGCGGGCGATGAAACGGCGCAGCGGACGGGCGCCGTACACCGGATCGAAGCCCTGCCGGGCGATGAACCGCTGCGCCTCGTCGGTGACCGCCAGCGTCATCCGCCGCTCGGCCAGCCGCTCGCGCAGCTCGCCGAACATCAGGTCGACGATGCGCTCGATCTCCGGCTGGGTGAGCGGCTTGAACAGCACGATGTCGTCGACCCGGTTGAGGAACTCGGGCCGGAAGTGCCGACGCAGCTCGCCCATGACCAGCTCCCGGCCCTCGGGCTTGATCTCCCCGGCGTCGGAGATGCCCTCGAGCAGGTACTGGGAGCCGATGTTCGAGGTCATGATGATCACGGTGTTGCGGAAGTCGACGGTGCGGCCCTGCGCGTCGGTGAGCCGCCCGTCGTCGAGCACCTGCAGCAGGGTGTTGAACACGTCCGCGTGTGCCTTCTCGATCTCGTCGAAGAGCACCACCGAGTACGGCTTGCGCCGGACCGCCTCGGTGAGCTGACCGCCCTCCTCGTATCCGACGTACCCGGGCGGCGCGCCGACCAGCCGGCTCACGGTGTGCCGCTCCTGATATTCGCTCATGTCGATGCGGACCATGTTGTCCTCGGTGTCGAACAACGCCGCGGCCAGTGTGCGCGCCAGCTCGGTCTTTCCCACCCCGGTGGGACCGAGGAAGATGAACGACCCGATCGGACGGCGCGGGTTCTTGATGCCGGACCGGGCGCGGATGATCGCGTCGCTGACCAGCCGCACCGCCTCGTCCTGACCGATCACCCGCTCATGCAGGATCTCGTCCAGGCGCAGCAGCTTCTGCCGCTCGCCCTCGGTCAGCCGGCTGACCGGGATGCCGGTCCACCGGGAGACGATGCCGGCGATCTCGGCCTCGGTGACGACCTCGCGCAGCAGCCGCTGGCCGCCCTGCTTCGCGGCCAGCCGCTGCTCCTCGGAATCCAACCGGCGTTCCAGCTCCGGTAGCCTGCCGTGCCGCAGCTCGGCGGCCCGGTTCAGGTCGTAGTCGCGTTCCGCCTGTTCGGCCTCGTGCCGGATCTGCTCGATCTCCCGGCGCAGGTCCTGAACCCGTCTCAGGGCCTGCCGTTCGGCGTCCCACTGGGCGCGGAGCGCGTCGACTTCCGCGCGCAGATCGGCGAGTTCCTTGCGGAGCTGGTCGAGCCGGGCCAGGCTCGCGGAGTCCTGCTCCTGGGACAGCGCCGCTTCCTCGATCTCCAGCCGGGTCAGGCGCCGGGTCAGCTCGTCGAGTTCGGCCGGCATCGAGTCGATCTCCGTACGCAGCATCGCGCACGCTTCGTCCACCAGGTCGATGGCCTTGTCGGGCAGGAACCGGTCGGAGATGTACCGGCGGCTGAGGACCACGGCGGCGACCAGCGCCGCATCCTGAATCTTCACGCCGTGGAAGACCTCCAGCCGTTCCCGCAACCCGCGCAGGATCGAGATCGCGTCCTCCTCGGACGGCTCCTCCACGAGCACCGGCTGGAACCGGCGCTCCAGCGCGGCGTCCTTCTCGATGTGCTTGCGGTACTCGTCCAGCGTCGTCGCACCGATCATGTGCAGCTCGCCCCGGGCCAGCATCGGCTTGAGCATGTTGCCGGCGTCCATGGCGCCCTCGGAGCCACCCCCGGCGCCGACGATCGTGTGCAGCTCGTCGATGAACAACAGGATGCGTCCCTCGGCGGCCTTCACCTCGGACAGCACCGCCTTGAGCCGTTCCTCGAACTCACCGCGATACTTCGCACCCGCCACCAGGGAACTCATGTCCAGGGCGAACACCACCTTGTCCCGCAGCCCCTCGGGCACGTCGCCATTGGTGATCCGCTGGGCCAGACCCTCCACGATGGCGGTCTTGCCGACGCCCGGTTCACCGATGAGCACGGGGTTGTTCTTCGACTTGCGGGACAGGATCTGGACCACCCGGCGGATCTCGGAGTCTCGTCCGATCACCGGGTCCATGGTGCCGGCGGCGGCGTCGGCGACCAGGTCACGGCCGTACTTGGCCAGCGCCTCGTAGGCGACCTCCGGCATCGCCGAGGTCACCCGCTGGTTGCCCCGGACCTTCGTCAGCTCCTGGAGGAAGCCGTCCCGGGTGAGCCCCGCGTCGCTGAGCAGCCGGCCGGCCGTGGAGCCGCGCCCCTCCTGGAGCATGGCGATCACGAGGTGCTCCACGGAGACGTACTCGTCCTTGAGCCGTTTGGCCTCACGCTCGGCGACATCGAACAGCCGGGACAGGCGCTGGGTGACGAAGACCTGGCCGGGTGCGGCGCCAGGACCACTGACCCGGGGCCGGCGGCTCAGTTCCGCCTCCACCTGTTCCCGCAGTTTGTCCGGGTCCACTCCGGTCGCTGAGAGCAGCCTGGGCACCAGTCCTTCGGGCTGCTCGATGAGGGCAAGCAGCAGGTGCTCGACGTCGATCTCTACGTGGCCGAACCGCAACGCCTTGGTCTGGGCGTCGTGCAGCGCCTCCTGCGATTTCTGGGTCAGACGGTTCAGGTCCACGATGTGCCTCCGGTGCGCCGAGAGCTGGTGTCACGAAGTTCACGCTCGAGGGCGGTCACGCGGTCGAGGAGGTCGATCACGAGGCCCAGGGCGGCGTAGTTGACGCCCAAGCCGGCGCGCAAACGCCGGATGCGGGCAAGAGCGAGCAGCTGGTCGCGCCCGAACCACAGGTCTCCGGCGGCGTCGCGTTCGGGGTCGAGGATGCCCAGCGCGACGAGCCGCCGGACCATCTCCGGGTGCACGCCGCCGGCATGACAGAACGTGGTCAGGCTGAGCCGGCCGCGCGCAGGCCCTGGCGTCCGGATGAGGGGGTAGGTCATGACTGCCTCCGCGGGTCGAAGGTGGAGACCGCGGCGAGTTGCTCGAACAACCGCCGTTCCTCGCCCGACGGCTTGGGCGGGACCATGATGCGGGCCTCGGCGTACAGGTCACCCGGCCGGCCGCGTGGGTTGGGCAGTCCCCGGCCCTTGAGCCGCAGCCGCCGGCCGCTGGACGTACCCGGGGGGACCCGGACCTTCGCCTCGCCGCCTGGGGTGTCGACCGCGACCGACGCGCCGAGCGCGGCCTCCCACGGCGCCAGCGGCAGGGTGACGGTGATGTCCCGTCCGTTGACCCGGTACCGCGGGTGCGGCGCCAGCCGCACCACGAGATAGAGGTCGCCGTCCGCGGCGCCGTCGCCGCCGCGGCCGCCCTGGCCGCTCAGCCGGATCCGCTGGCCGTCGGTCACCCCGGGCGGAATCGTCACGTCCAGCGTGCGGCTGCCGTCTGCGCCGGACAGCGCGACGGTCCGGTGCCCGCCGGTGTACGCCTCCTCCACCGACAGTTCGATCTCGGCCTCTTGGTCCGCGCCCGGGATCGGGCCGAAGCCACCGCCGCCCCGGCGGCCGAACATCCCGCCGAACATGGTCTCCAGGTCGATGTCCTGGAAGCCTCCGGACCCGGTGAAGACGCCCTCCGCCGGGCCGCCGCCACGACGCGTGCTTCCACCGCCGCCGCCTCGGGCGCGACCGCCGCCCACCCCCGCGCCGGCCCGCGCGCGTGCCCAGGTCTGTGGATCCACGTCCGGCGGCACCTGACGGAAGTCCGGCCCGAACGCATCGTATCGGCGCCGCTGCTCCGGATCGGAGAGCACGTCGTACGCCTCCGAGATGTCCTTGAACCGTTCCTCCGCACCCGGATCCTTGTTGACGTCGGGGTGATAGGTGCGGGCGAGCTTGCGGTACGCCCGTTGCATGTCCTCCGCGCTGACGTCCCTGGAGACGCCCAGCGTGTCGTAGAAATCGCGGGACGGCGCCATCAGACATCCTTCGCCATGACCACCGCGGCGGACCGCAGCGGGCGCTCGGCAGTGCCGTGACCGGGTCGGACGTCCTGCAGGATCGCCTCCGCGGCCGGTTCCGGCGAGCCGACCGGTACGGCCGCACCGGTCGCCGCCGGCTCCCTCTCTTGATCGGTCATGGTGTCTATCCGATCGCCAGTCGCTCGCCCTGCTCGGTGAGGGCCTCCCACGACGGCGTGGTCCGGGAACGCTCCGCTTGGGCGACGACCGTCGGCCGCCCGCCTTCCACGGTCGCGATCACCGGGGTCGTGGCGCCCGGATCGATGCCGGCTGCCTCGGGCATGGCGTTGTCCTCTCCCATCGCGGGTGGGGTTGAGGTATCCGCGGGTTGCGCCGCCCGAAATACACGCGGCATCGCGGGCTGCGTTGCTCTGCCTCCAGAGCACCAGCAGCCGCCGACGTTGTCGATTGGCAGATATGCCCATCCGGCGGCCCGGATCCGCCGGACACCCGGCACCCTGCACATCAACCAGGGCTGCTCAACTGATCGGCCGGACCGGACGTCGCCTTGCAGGTGGTCCGCGGTGCGGCATCGGTCGCGGCCGGCGGATGGGTGCCATCGCCTGCCCGCGGCGGCTACCAGGTCCGCGCTTCCCGGATGAGCGTTTCCCGGACCAACGTGAGGTGGGGGTGCCGGCGGGCCCCGGCGCGCTGGGCGAGGAAGCCGGTGTTGATCGGTGGATCCGCGGGGTCGAGCAGGAGCGCCAGCCGCCCCGAGGCGAGTTCGGACTCGCAGAGGTATCGGGGCAGGACGGTGATACCGGCCCCGGCGGTCACGGCGGCGAGCACGCCACGAAGGTCCGGGATCACCACCGCTGCGCTGGCGTTCAGACGCCGGTGAAACACATGCCGCCAATACCGTCGGGCGATCGGCAGGTCCTCGGCGTAGGTGACCAGAGGAGCATCCTCGAGCGATCGTGGGTCCTGAGGGTCGACAGGCCCGACTCGCTCGGCCCAGACCGGAGCGGCGACCAGCACGAATTCCTCGTCCATCAGGGGAACGGCAACGAGCGTGCGCCCGCGTGGGCGGACGGCCGAAAGCACCAGGTCGAACCGGCCGACGCGCAAGCCGTCGAGCAGGTCGTCGGCCAACCCCGTGGCGACTCGCAGCCGAACCCCTCGGGCGACCAGCGGCGCCAGAGCGGGCAACACCCGCGCTGACAGGATCTCGGCCGGGCCTGCGACGTGCACCGGTTCGGCCAGGGCTTCCGGTCTGGAGGCCGGCGAATGTGCGGTGACAGCGGCAAGCTCGTCCAGTGGTCCAGCGACCCGGCCGGCGAGCTCGTCGGCGACGCTGGTCGCCACCACGCCACGCGGCACTCTGTCGAACAGGCGCCGCCCCAACTGGTGCTCCAGTGCGCGCACCTGGCCGGTCACCGTGGGCTGGGAGAGGCCGAGCAGTCGCGCTCCGGCAGTCACCGAACCGGCCCGGTAGACGGCGAGGAAGGTACGCAACAACATCAGATCGAGTCGGGAATCCCCGGCAGCTTCATCGGATTTCTGATCGCTCATATCGCTCATCCTATTGGCATGTCGATGGCTTCTGCCCATAGCGTCCTTCTGTCGACGCCGCCATGAGGCGGCGCCGAAGAGCCTCGCCATCAGGCGAGAAAGTGAAGGGAAGCTGAGAAGTGGCACGAATTCTGTTCGTCATGACCGGAGCGGACCACTGGACGCTGGCGGACGGCACGAAGCACCCCACCGGCTACTGGGCCGAAGAATTTCTGGCGCCCTATCGAGCACTGAAGGAGGCGGGCCACGAGGTCGTCGTGGCCACCCCCGGCGGCGTCGTCCCGACCGTCGACCGCTACAGCCTGCGGCCGGAATTCAACGGCGGCGTCGAGGGCGCGGCGATTGCCACCGCTGCGGTGGAGAAGGCCGCGGAACTGCGCTCGCCGATCCGGCTGGAGGACGTCGCGGTCAGTGACTTCGCAGCAGTTTTCTATCCCGGCGGCCACGGTCCGATGCAGGACCTCTCCGACGACGCCCGTTCCGCCGAGATCCTGACCGAGGCGCTGCGCTCGGAGAAGCCGCTGGCCGCCGTCTGCCACGGGGTGGCCGCCCTCGTGGCCACCGAGCGGTCCCCGGGTGGAAGCCCGTTCGCTCGCTACCGCGTCACCGGATTCACCAAGGCCGAAGAGGTGCAGACCGGTCTGGCGGACAAAGCCTCATGGCTGCTCCAGGATCGCTTGGTGGCCATGGGGGTCGACTTCTCGGAAGGAGAGCCGTGGGCTCCGCACGTGGTCGTCGATCGTAACCTCATCACCGGGCAGAACCCGGCATCCTCCAGCCAGGTGGCCGTCGAGCTGACCAAGGCCCTGGGCTGACGATGTCGGCGCTCGGGGGTCAGAGAATGACCGGCACCGACGCGAGAGTGCCCGCCCGCCGGACCGGCGGGCGGGCACTCGTCCTGACCCTGGGCCTGGGGGCGGTGCTTGTCTCGTTCATGCAGACCGTGCTGGTGCCGGTGCTCGGCGTCGTCCAGCACGAGCTGAACATCAGCGCCGGGCACGCGAGCTGGCTCAGCACAGCGACACTGCTGGCGGCGGCGGCCACGACGCCGGCGATGAGCCGGCTGGGCGATCAATACGGAGCTCGGCCCGCCCTGGTCGCGGTGCTGGGACTGACCTTGGCCGGTTCGGTGATCGGCGCCTGCGCCGGCTCGTTCCCGGCTCTGGTGGTGGCCCGGGCATTGCAGGGCACCTCCACCGCCGTTTTCCCGCTGGCGCAGTCGGTGCTGCGGGAAGAGGCCCCCGCCGAACGGCTCCCGGCGGCGATGGGACTGGTGAGTGGCATGCTGGCCTTCGGCAACGGGATCGCCCTGGTGGGCGCCGGCCTGCTGACTCGGGGCAGCAACCCCGGTCACCAGGCGGTCTTCTGGCTCGCGACGGCCTTGACGGCGCTCACGCTGGTCGCGGTGCTCGTCACCGTTCCGCGACCACGCAGCGTCCCCGGTGGACGAGCAGACTGGCTCGGATCGCTCACCTTGGCCGCTGGGCTCGTGTTGCTGCTGCTCCCGCTGTCTCGTGGTCCCGTCTGGGGCTGGGGCTCGTCGACCACACTCGGCTGCCTGGCGGGTGCGCTCGTTCTGGGCGCGCTCTGGACGGGGGTGGAGCGCCGCGTCCCCCAGCCGATGGTGGATCTCGGAATGCTGCTGCGCCGGCCGGTACTGCTCGCCAACATTGCCGGGCTGCTTCTGGGGTACGCGATGTTCTCCCAGTTCATCGGTGTCTCGGCGCTGGCACAGGTGGCACCGCGGGTCGCCGGATACGGCTTCGGCGCCTCGGTGCTGCAGACCTGCATCCTGTTCCTGCTGCCGGCCGCGATGGTTTCCCTCTTCGCCGGCCAGCTGACCGGCCTCGTCGTCCGGGCGCTCGGGGCTGGGGGCACCCTGGCCGTCGGCGGGGCTTCGGGTCTGGCCGGGTTCACGGTGCTGGCCCTCGCACACGAACGAATGTGGTCGGTCATCGCGGGGACCTTGTTCGTCGGTGTGGCGATCGGCTTCGGATTCGCCGGGCTGCCGGCCGCCTTGCTCCGGGCCGTCGCACCCGAACGCACGGGCATCGCCAACGGGATGAACTCGATCGCCCGATCCATCGGCAGCTCGATCGCCAGCGCCTCGGTCGTCGTCCTGCTGACGTCCGAGCCGGCGTCGGCCGGTACCACCGGCGCACCAGCCGAGAGCCGCTTCGTTCTGGCCTTCGTCCTGGCCGCGGTGGCATTCGGGCTGATCTCGATGATCGGGCTGACCGGGCTGCGCGCCGGGCAGGACCGTCGCGCACGGATCAGCCCCCGGAACGGGGCTTCCCGGCGGTCGCAACGTCCTGCGCCGGGATCCGATCAACGTCCCGCCGGACACCAGTCCTGCCCCCTCCTGCCTTGCGCGAAGGAGCTTCCGTGCGTGCCATCGAGATGATTGCTTACGGCGGGCCTGAGGTTCTCCGGCCGGCCACCCGTCGCACCCCCACCCCCACCGACGGCGTCCGGGTCCTGGTCGAGGCCCGCCCGGTCAACCCCATCGACCTCCACATCCGCCGGGGATCCCTGGCCGCAGTGCTGCCGGAGCTGCCCTTCCCGGTGGTGCCGGGCTGGGACTTCGCCGGTGTGCTCCTCGACGACGCCGGGACGCTGCCCGCCGGACAGCGCGTCGCGGGCTATGTGCCCTGGCTGACCCAGGGTGGCGATCGCGGCACCTATGCCGACATCGTCGTAGCCGATCCGGCATGGTTCGCGGCCGTGCCCGACGGGGTGGGCATCCAGGAGGCCTCCACCCTGCCGATGAACGGCCTCACCGCCGCGCAGTGCCTGGACATTCTCCAGCTCGGCCCGGGGGACAGCGTGCTGGTGACCGGGGCCAGCGGCGCGGTCGGCGGGTTCACCGCACAGCTCGCCGTCCGCCGCGGCGCCCGGGTCGCCGCGCTGGCCTCCCACGGCGACGAGGAGCACGTCGCCGCGCTCGGAGTCCACGAGGTGATCCCGCGAAGCGAGCCGGCTCAGGTCGTCGCCGCGGCGCGCCGCCTGGCGCCGGGCGGAATCGACGCGCTGCTGGACGCCGCCCTGCTCGGTACCGAGGTCCTTCCGGCGGTACGCGACCACGGCCGCTACCTCGGGCTTGTCGAGTCCGCCGCGCCACCCACCGAACGCGGCATAGAGGTGCTCACCATGTGGACGCGTCCGGACGCCGGAACACTCGGCACGCTGCTGGCGGCGATGGGCCATGGCGAACTCACCACCCGGATCGCCCGCCGGATGCCGCTCACACGCGCAGCGACTGCCCACCGTCTCGCAGAAGCCGGGGGCACCCGGGGCGCGATCGTGCTGACCAGCTGAGCACCCGGCGCCGTATCCGGCCTCCGCCGCGGCAGCGGCCGGACACGGTCGGCCGTCAGGGTTTGAGGACGATCTTCTCGCAGTTGTCCTCTTTGTTCTTGAAGATGTCGTAGCCGTGCGGGGCCTCGTCGAGCGGCAGCCGATGGGTGATGATGCGGGTGGGGTCGATCTCGCCGCGTTCGATGCGCTCCAGCAGCGGCTTCATGTACCGCTGGACGTGGCACTGGCCGGTGCGCAGGGTCAGCGCCCGGTTCATCCAGGCGCCGGCCGGGAACTTGTCGAGGAAACCGCCGTACACGCCGATGACCGAGACCACGCCGCCGCTGCGGCACGACATGATCGCTTGGCGCAGCGCGTGCGGGCGTTCGGTCTCCGACCGCACGGCTTGCTTGACCCGGTCGTACGCGTGGATGTGCGCGGCACCGTGGGTGGCCTCCATGCCGACCGCGTCGATGCACTTGTCCGGGCCGCGGCCACCGGTGAGCTCCAGCAGCTGCGAGCGCACGTCGACCTCATCGAAGTTGATCGTCGTGTGGCCGGCCTGCTCGGCCATGGCAAGCCGGTACGGCTCCTTGTCGATGGCGATCACCTTCGCGGCGCCGAGCACCCGGGCGCTGTCCATGGCGAACTGGCCGACCGGGCCGGCACCCCAGACCGCCACCACGTCGCTGGGCTGGATGTCGCACATCTCCGCGCCCATGTAGCCGGTGGGCAGGATGTCGGACAGGAACAGCACCTGCTCGTCGGTCAGCTCCGACTCGATCTTCAGCGGGCCGACGTCGGCGAACGGCACCCGCGCATACTGCGCCTGACCACCCGCGAAACCACCGGTCAGATGCGAGTAGCCGAAGATCCCGGCGACCGGGTGACCGAACATCTTCTCCGCGATCCCGGCGTTGGGGTTGGTGTTCTCGCAGCACGAGTACAGCTCGGCGGCGCAGGCGGCGCACGCACCGCAGGCGATCGGGAACGGCACGACGACCCGGTCACCGACCTGGAGCTTGTCCGCGGGCACCCCCGAGCCGACCTCGATCACCTCGCCCATGAACTCGTGGCCCATGACGTCGCCGTCCTGCATCGTGGGAACGTACCCGTCGAGCAGGTGCAGGTCCGAGCCGCAGATCGCGGTGGAGGTGATCCGTACGATGGCGTCGCGGCTGTTCAGGATCTTCGGGTCCGGCACGTCACGGACCTCGACCTTGTTGCGGCCCGCCCAGGTGGTCGCCCTCATGCGTCCGCTCCCTTCTCGAGCTCGGCGTCCGACAGCGGTTGCGCCGGTCGCTGCGGGAACTCCTTGCGAGCCCGCTTGCCCCACGGGGCGCCGTCGGAACGGACCACCTCGCCGGTCTCCAGCACCTGCTTGAGCCGGCGCAGGTCGTCGTCGAGCTGCTGATGCGGCTCCTCACCGAAGTACTTCGCGACCGCCTTGCCGATCACGCCGCCCGGAACCTCGTACACCAGGACGACGTGCACCTCGGTGCTCACCCCGTCCGGAGCCGGCACGAACCGGACAGTGCCGGCGTTCGGCACGTCGGCGTTCGCCGTCGAACGCCACGCGATCTTCTCCCCCGGAGCCTCCTCAGTGATCTCCGCGTCCCACTCGACGTCCTTGCCGAACGGCGCGGCAGCGGACCAGTGGCTCGTCCGGTCACCGGTGGCGCGGACCTGTTCCAGATGCGCCATGAACGTCGGCAGGTTCTCCAGATCGCGCCAGAAGGCGTACACCTCGGACGCGGGCTTGCGGATGGTTGTCGTGGCCGTCAGATCCATCGATCCTCCTTTGCGTGCGCCCCGCACCGCCGGCACGGAGCCATTCCGTGCCGCCCGGGTGGCTCGCATGGCGGTCAGCAGGTCGAGCGCGGTGATTCCGGCGATGGCACCGGTGACAGCGATCAGCCGCCGGCGGCGGCGACCGCCACGATGGGCGATGGCCACGCCGAGCGACGTCAGATCCATCGCGTCGCCCGCGACGCGCGTCCACGCCCAGACGCCTTTCCGCCGACTGGTGAGAAGCCCGGCCGCGTGGACCAGTTCCCGCACCCCGACCAGCGGCACCACCGTCCGGGATGTCGCGGAGTCGTCCACGCCGCTGATCCGGCGCACCGTGTCGGGTGCCGCCAGCTGCGCCACCCCCAGACCGAGACTCATCCACCCGAGCTCACGGCCTCGCCGCTGCACTTCGTCCTGCCGTGCTTGCCCTGCCTCTCGAGATGCCAGTTGCGTCATGGGGACCTCCGCATGCGATCGCACTGCGACGTCCCGATGAACCGGCCCGGGGCGCGCCTGAAGGCGGCCGACTACCCGCCGGAATATCGCCTAAACCCGGCAGTCGACCGGGATAGTGCTCGGCCTCCCGCCGTGGCATGGTCACCCGTCGGCCGGAACCGCTCGGCGGCCGGTGCCCGGTTGCCAGCGGGACCGCCCGGCTGTCCGTCAAGCTGTCTTCATGCTGTTCCTGACGGAAAGTACGGGTGACCTCGACGAGGCGCGGTCCATCATCGCCCGGCACTTCTACACCAACGTCGTCGACACCCTCTCCGGCAGGCGTGGCTGGCGAGCACGGTTCGGCATCGCACCGGCAGGCCCGGTCACACTGGGAGATCTGAGCTTCGGCACCGACATCCGCATGCAATTCGGCGAGCTGGGCGCGTATCACGTCGATGTGCCGATGGCCGGTGCCATGATCTGGCACCAGGGCGACGGCGGGCCGTCCCACACCGCCACCACCAGCAGCGCGGCCGTGTTCCAACCAGTCGGTGACACGTCCCTGGAACGGTGGAGCGGGGACTGCCGGCTGCTGGCGGTCAAGATCGACCGGCAGGCGCTGGAGAGCCACCTGGCTGACCTGCTGGACGCTCCGGTCCCCGGTCCGGTCCGGTTCGCGCCGACCCTGGACCTGTCCGGCGCGGCCGGTGCGAGCTGGCTGAACCTGCTGCGGCTGGTCGCCGCCGAGTCGGCGCGCAGCGGCGGCCTGCTCCATCACCCCGTGCTGGGCGCCCGGCTCCGCGAGGACCTGATCACCGGGCTGCTGCTGGCCGCTGATCATCCGTACCGGGACGCGTTGCACCGGCCCCGGCCGGTTCTCGCGGCGCCCCGCGCGGTCCGCAGGGTGGTCGAACTCATGCGCGCCGAGCCGTCGCGGCCCTACCCGATCGCCGAACTGGCCCGTATCGCCGGCGTCAGCCCTCGGTCGCTACAGCTCAGCTTCCGCCGCTACATCGGCATGCCGCCGCTCTCGTATCTCCGGGAACTACGCCTGGCCCTCGTACATGAGCAGCTCGTCCAGGCCGACCCGGCGAACTCCACCGTGGCCGAGATCGCCTATCAGGCCGGGTTCACCCATCCGAGCCGGTTCGCCGCCGCCTATCGCCAACGGTACGGCGTCCTTCCCAGCGAGACGTTGCGACGCTGAACTCTTCGTCCCCGCCGCACCCGCATGCTAAGGGATCGCAGGTGAAGAGACGTCGGTCGCGTCGGTCACCGCGCGGGCCGCGGCCGGTTGGTAGCGGCGTACCACGCCTTTGCCGGCTGCCTTGGCCGCGTACAACGCGACGTCGGCTTCGTACAGGAGACGGCCGAGATCATGGCCCGGCCCGGCGGCGTAGGTGACGCCCACGCTGCCGCGCGCCCGTACCCGGCGGCCGGCGATGCTGATCGGCTCGGTCAGCCGATCGAGGATGCGGTTGCCGGCGGCCACGGCATCCTCGGGTCCGCGAATGCCGGGCACGACGATGGCGAATTCGTCGCCGCCGAGCCGGGCCGCGGTGTCGCCCTCGCGCACGGCGGCGGTGAGCCGTTCGGCGACGCCGATGAGCAGCGCGTCGCCGGCCGCATGGCCCAGCGTGTCGTTGACCTGCTTGAACCCGTCCAGGTCGAGCAGGAGCACCGCGGTGTTGCTGCTCGGCTGCGCACGATGGAGCGCTTCGCGCGCACGGTCGTAGAAGGCCCCGCGGTTGGGCAGGCCGGTCAGCGTGTCGTGGTGGGCCAGCCGGTCCAGTCGGCGCCGCTGTTCATGCAGGTCGGCCAGCAGGCCACGGACCACGAGGAGGTTGAGGAACTGCCGGAACATGGCCAGCGCGACCGTTGCCAGCAGGGTCCAGACGAGGACGGGGCTCAGCGTGCCGCTGTGTGCGTACGCGACGCCCACCGAGGCCACGGCGACGGCGACCGGGAGATAGGGCAGCGTGCTCCAGGAACCAGCGGGCGACTCGTCGGCGACGGTCTCGCCGGGCAGAACGGCGGTCCGGCTGCCCAGCGCGATGGTGAGGCCGGCGATCAGGTAGACCGCCCCCAGGCCGCCGGTGTACCAGGGAACGTCCTCGATGTGGTTGCGGACGCTGATGAGCGCGGCGAGCGCGAACGCGCCCATCCCGGCGGCCAGCACCCGCATGGACCGGTACTGGTGGGCGCCCGGGCGCGACATGAGCATGAGGGCGAGGGCGGCCGCGACGATCTCGGGCAGCATGGTGACCAGGAATCTCGCGCGGTCGTCGGGCGCGAGGTGGACGAGTGTGGGAGCCAGCACGAACTGCCAGGCGGTGGCGAAGATGGCGCCCGCGACGGTGAGGACGTCGATGGCGTAGGTGGCACGGGCCAGCCGGTGGCCGAACGGGGGCACAGCCACCAGGATCGCCGGCACCGTCACCGCGGCGGCCAGGAGGCCGAGGCCGTCGGCCGCACCGTTGAGCAGAGTGCCGGCGCGGACGACAGCGCCGACGGTGTAGAGCACGTACGCTGCGCCGAGCAGGGCGGCCGCCAACGCGCCGAACAGCAACCCCACCCGCTGCCGGCTTCGCTGACTCCGCGCCTGCTGCCGAAACCCGGCACAGGCCCACAGCCCGGCGACCGCGATGGGGGCGCTGGAGACGACCAGGCCGACGCGCACCGGCAAGTGCGGCAGCGCGAGTTGGAGCACGAGACCGGCAACCCCCACCAGCGCGTAGCGCGATGCCGTCCCCATTCTCACGCCAATTCCATCGGCAGCGTGCCCGGCGACTGAAGCCCGTGATGCGGGCGGGTCGCGGTTTGTTACGTCAATTCTTGACCAGGCATCCCGGTATCCGGATACCGAAAACCGATCCCGAATGCGAAGAGATCCTCTTCCCACACCCCGGACATTCGTGTTGGGACTCACGTGTCGTCGCGGCTGAGCCGATGGCTGATTTGTGGGGCCCGATCCAAAGGGTGCCAAGCGCATGAGCAGCCGGAGGCGACAGTGAGGAACTGGTCAGTACGGTGGAAGATCAGCAGCCTGGTGCTGCTGAGCGTTCTCCTGGCCGGTGTGTTGGGCGCGACGGCGCTCATCAGCATGCGGAAACTCACGGACAGCGCCACCACGCAGGACGGCTATCGGCAGATCAACGTTCTGCTGGAGAAACTGAACACCAACGCCGCGAACGTCGACAGCTTCGTCAACGCGAACCTCGCCTTCCCCAGCCAGACCAAGACCTTCATCGACGGCGCAGCCGGATACATGTCGGCCGGCGACGGCATCGTGGCCGAGCTGCGCACGCATTCCCTCGACCAGGCGGACGCCGCTACGGTGGACGCGCTGGCCGGTTTGTGGTCGTCATTCACGAGTACGGCCAGATCGATGCAGCAGAAGCTGCTCCAGCCCGTCCCGGCCGCCGAGATCTACAAGATCGGTAACGACCTCTACACCACGTACGCGACGTTCTCGGAGGATCTCACCAAGGCGGCCAGGACCATGGAGGCCAAAGCCGCGGCGGCCGTGAAGTATCGCGCAAGCCTGACGAAGCGGGTCCAGTGGATCTTCGGGAGCACCGTCGCCGGGGGCGTGCTGCTCATCGCGATGTTCGGTTTCGCGGTCGGCCGCAGCATCCTCCGGCCGCTGACGGGAGCGGTCGAGGCGCTCCGCCGAGTCGCCCAGCGTGACTACACGGTCAACGTCGAGGTGCGGGGCCGCGATGAGATCGGGCAGATGTCGGAAGCGCTGCACGCTGCCGTCAGCGACATCCGATCGGCGATCCGCACCATTGCCGACGGCGCCCGGTCGCTGAGCTCCGCGTCCGAGCGGCTCACGGCGATCAGCTCGGACGTGGGCTCGTCCTCCGAGCAGACCTCCGGCCAGGCCTACACCGTCAGCGATTCCAGCAACCTGGTCACCGCGCGAGTCCGGGAGGCCGCTGAGGGAGCCGAGCAGATGACCGCCGCGATCCGCGAGATCTCGGGCAACACGACGATGGTCGCCCAGATCGCGCAGAGCGCGGTGTCCACCGCTCAGGAGACCACGACAGCCATGTCGAAGCTGTCCACCTCCACGGACGAGATCGGCAATGTCATCAAGCTGATCACATCGATCGCCGAGCAGACCAACCTGCTGGCACTGAACGCGACGATCGAGGCGGCCCGGGCCGGCGAGTCCGGCAAGGGCTTCGCGGTCGTGGCCAGCGAGGTCAAGGACCTGGCGCAGAGCACGGCCCGCGCCACCGAGGACATCGGCAACCGTATCCAGGCCATTCAGTCGGACACCGGCAGCGCCATCGAGGCCATCGGCAAGATCGCCGGTGTGATCGACGACATCAACCAGTACCAGGCAACCATCGCCGGCGCGGTCGAGGAACAGACCGCCACGACGAACCAGCTGAGCCGCCTCTTCGGCGATGCCTCGGAGGCCGCCGAGGCGATCAACCAGTCCATCGAGCGAGTGGCAGCGACCGCGGCCCGGACCGCGGGCGGCGCGACCGCGACCCGCGAGGCGGCGGTGGAGCTGCGCCAGCTCGCCATGGACCTCGACGATGTGGTGGGGCGCTTCCGCGTCGACGCCACCGCTGCGACGGCGGCCGGCGGGTAGGGCCGACGCCGGCCGGTCAGCGGTCCTCCTCCTGATAGCCGTCTGGTTCGGGATGGTACCCGTAAGCCGCGGCCCGCACGGTTTCCTCGTCTTCCAGACCGGAGCCGATCGCTCCGCCCACGGTGGCCATCGAGCTGATGATCCAGCCGAGCATCAGGTAGTCGGTGACATGGGCCGGCCGCTTCAACGCCTGTTCCAGCAAGGACGTGTCGATCAGCAGCGCCGCGCCGAGCACCGTTCCTGCGAACAGCACCAGGTAGGACACCGCCGTGGCCAGGCCGAGGGTGAGGATGGTACCCACATTGAACAGCCGGGCCAGCTCGGGCGGCGTCTGCCCGTCCGGCTTCTCCCACAGGTCGTGCGCGACGATCAGCCAGGCCACCAGCGCGATCAGGCTGAGAACCATGATGACTGTGAGACGGAGTCCGCCGAGCGTGTCGCCCATCTGCCATATGGTCTGCGTGGTGAGCGCGAGCGCGGCCGTGCCGAACGCACCGACCAGAAGCTTGGACAGGCCCAGCAGAGCGCGCCCCGGACGGTTGGCACGCACCATTCCGGTCAGCAGCCGCACCCGGCCGTGCAGCCGCGAGGCGATGTAGCGTAGCTCTCCGCCGTCACCGACCACTCGATGAATGGCTGCGACCCGCTCCACCGGCTCGACCGGCCGGTCGGAGGTGTCGGCGAGCAGACGGCCCACCAGCTCCGGCACGACCGCACGGGCGGCTTGCAGCTGGCGCAGACCCAGCGCGGGAAGGGACACCATCGCGACTCGGCGCCGAGCCGACGCCTGCGCGACCAAAGGCACATTGTCACTGTGCAGGGGCAGGTCGGTCAGGCAGATCGCGACGTCCCACCCGTCGTCAGTACGCCGACGGGCGAGATCGTCCAGCAGTCCCTCCGCGCCCCCGTCACGCCGCGGCGCCACCTCCCCCAGCCGTCCCGGACAGTCCATCGCACGCCGGCGTCCACCCGCTCGGCGAGCCGGTCGCCCAGCTCGGCGGCGAGCCGCGCGACGACCTGGGCCGGGTGGTCGGGCGGGGTGGCGACCAGTCCGACGACGATCTCCGGGGACTGCCGGTGGCTGAGAGTCATGAGCCGCTCCTTGACGAGGTTGTCGGGTTCGGGCGGCTTTCCCGGCTCGGGGAGACCTACGCTTCCGTTTCCCGGGCCGCGGGTCGGTTGTGCCGGCGAGCGGGCCGCGCAGGTTTCCACCATCAGAGGCGAACACGGCAGTTTGCCGCTGTTGGCCGAGGGTATGCACTGCTACTTGCCCCGTCCCTCGCAAGGAGGTGTAACCGGTGACGGAGTTGCTAGCGGTCGCTTTGGATCTCGCGGCGGAGGTCGACAGGGTCCCGCCGGGCGGCGACCCGGCGGAAGATCTGGCTTTCCTGTGGGATCCGATGAGGCAGCTGGTTCCGTTCGCCGCGATGTGGATCGGCACGCTCGACGCGGATCACCGCCACTACACCACAGTCGCATCCGCGGGTCACGATGCGGACAGCCGGGCATACATGGGATCCGAGGAGCTGACAGAGCTCAGAAAGGCCACCGGTCTGCTGCAGCGACGCCGGCCCCTGCGCTTGTGCGACGCGCCGGCGGGCATAGCCGAGCTGTCGTGCTGGTCCGCGCACTGGTTGCCGGCCGGTTTCCGGGGAGGCCTCGGAGCTCCGCTCATCACTCCGGACGGCCGTCACCTGGGCTTGCTCACCCTGCACACAGAAGCGGCCGACCAGCCGACCGCGGACGCCCGGGACGCGATGCAGGTGATCGCGCAAGCCATCACCGCTGTTCTCGACCCGATGAACTCCTTGGCCGGGCTGGCGCGGCTGGTCCGTGGCGCCACGGCCGCCGTCACCGTGGACCGCCGAGGCGCGGTAACACCACTGCCGGGGATGACCGCCGATCCCGCACTCACCGAATGTCCCGACCTGGTGACGACAACGGTCGACAGTCTGACCGACCAGGTCCGGCACACGGCATTCCTCTGCCCGGTTCCGGCGGCCGCGGGCCGGCAGCGCTACGTCCGGGTCACCGGACTCGCCTGCCCGCAGGGCACGCCCGACGACCTCGTCGGGCTCGTCGTGATCTCACCTCCGGGAGACCTCTACGGTCTGACGCTGCGGGAACTGGTCGTTCTCGGCTTGGTGATCGAGGGGTACGCCAACCAAGGCATCGCGGCCCGGCTGTCCATCACCGCGCGGACCGCCGCGGCTCACCTCGAGCACATCCGGACGAAGCTGTGCGCGCCGACCCGTACGGCCGCCGCCGTGCTCGCGATGCGCGGTGGCCTGTTCATCCCGTATCGCCTCGTCCAGGAATCATGAAGCCGCAGGAGGCATCGCCTTCATTGCCCCCTCGTCGTGGATTCCTGTGCTCCGGCGACTCCATTACACATGGCAGTTCCTTCGGGTCGATAGTGGCAGAAATGCCGACTCCACCCCCTTTCTTCAAACGTTCGTCGGCGCTATCGGCAGTGCTGCCAATGGACCTCGCCCGCAGAAACGGCAATCCTGAGTGAGTGTTTGACAGGAGTTCCATCCCGGCACGTTCAGTCGGCGGTCGGGGCCGGCATTCGACGGACCACCGACCGACACCGAGCCTGGCGCGCACGTGGGACGGGGCCGGACGGCTGGAGAATGTCGAGGGGTGAGGGTGGCCGAGCGCTGGTACCGCAACGGTGTCATCTACAACCTGGATGTGCGGGCTTTCCAGGACTCCAACGGCGACGGCATCGGCGACCTGCGCGGCCTGATCAGCCGGATCGACTACCTCGGCCGACTCGGGGTGACGACGCTGTGGTTGAGTCCCATCCACCCCAGCCCATGGCGCGACGGCGGGTACGACGTCATCGACCACTACAACATCGACCCGACCCTCGGCAGTCTGGGTGACTTCGCCGAGCTGATGAACGTCGCCGACGAGCGTGGCCTGCGCATCATGCTGGATCTGGTGCTGAACCACACCAGCGCCGGGCATCCATGGTTCACGTCAGCCTGCTCCGACCCCCGCTCGGCACACCGCGACTGGTACGTCTGGTCCGAGCAGGAACCGCCCGACCGCCGCGAGGGCATGATCTTCCCCGGTGTTCAGGAGACGACGTGGACCTACAGCGACCAGGCCGGTGCCTGGTACCACCACCGCTTCCACGACTTCCAGCCCGATCTCAACATCACCAACCCGGACGTACGCGAGGAGCTCGCCAAGATCGTGTCGTTCTGGGAGCGGCTCGGGGTGAGCGGGTTTCGCATCGACGCCGCCCCCTTCATGATCGAATGCACTGAACCGGGCGGAGACCCGGAGAACCGCGACTACTCGGTACTCACCGAGCTGCGCGAGCGGACGTCCTGGCGCCGCGGCGACGCGGTTTTTCTCGCCGAGGCCAACGTGCCCGATGACGACCTGATCCGGTTCTTCGGCAGTGCGGACGGAGCGGCGAACCGGCTGCAGATGCTCTTCGCTTTCCGGCTCAACGAGGCACTCATGTTGTCTCTGGCGCGGCAGGATTCCACAGCGGTCGCAGATGCGCTCGCCGCGCTGCCCCGGTTGCCGCGCCACGGGCAATGGGCCACGTTTCTGCGCAACCACGACGAAGTCGACCTGTCGAATCTGCGGGAATCCGAGCGGGAGACGGTCTTCGCCGCGTTCGGCCCGGAACGCCGCCATCAACTCTACGGCCGCGGCATTCGCCGCCGGCTGGCCACGATGCTCGACGGCGGCCAGCGCCGGCTGCGGATGGCGCACAGCCTTCAGTTCACCATGCCTGGCACCCCGGTGCTGCGCTACGGCGATGAGATCGGCATGGGCGAGGACCTGCGGCTGCCGGAGCGTGACGCGATCCGTACGCCCATGCAGTGGTCGGCCACCACCAACGCCGGCTTCAGCACCGCGGGGGCGCAGGACCTGGTCCGTCCCATGATCAGCGAGGGCCCGTACTCCTACGAACAGGTCAACGTGACCGACCAGCGCCGGGACCCGGACTCGCTGTTGGTGTGGTTCGAACGGATGCTGCACACCAGGCTCGAGTGCGGCGAGATCGGCGTCGGCGACCACCGCGTGATACGGGTGGAGCCGGCACACGTGTTCGCGCACCGCGCCGATGTCCCCAGCGGGTCGATCGTGTTCCTGCACAACCTGAGCGACCGTCCGGCCCGGATCAGCCTGCCGGTGCACATCGAGGACGGCAGCCAGCCGGTGGAGGTGTTCAGCGACCGCGAGTACCCGGATCTCGACCTGGGCGATCTCGAGCTCGATGGTCTCGGCTACCGCTGGATCCGGCTACGACGCTCGCACCTGCGCCACTGACCCTGGCGGGTGCCGGGATGCCATCGGTGAGGGCAGCTCGCTGCGGCCGGTAGCAGTCGTGCACCTTGAGGCTGCACCCCTCGCTGGAGCCGCCGCGGACGATCAGGTGGTTGCACTCGGCCACAGCCGCGGCGCCACGTCGCCGAGTCGACCCTCACCGAGCACCTGCTCCCCACATTCGGCGGCGCTCAAGGGCTTGGCGAAGTAGTAACCTTGCGCGAATTCGCATCCACTGCTCAGCAGGGGACCGCACTGGTCGGCGCTTTCGACGCCCTCGGCGACCGTGGCCAGGCCCATGCTGTGGGCCAGATGAACGATACCTTCGGCGAGGGCCGCGCTGACGGCGGAGGTGGCCACGTCGTCCACGAACGACTTGTCGATTTTGAGAATGTCGATCGGAAATCGGCGCAGGTAAGCCAGCGACGAGTAGCCGGTGCCGAAGTCGTCCACGGCCAGGCGCACGCCCAGATCCGTCAGCCTGCGCAGCTGCTCCGAAGTGGCGGGAGAGTCCTCCACCAATACGGACTCGGTCAGTTCGAGAACCAGCCGGTCGCTTTCGAGGCCGCTGTCGCGTAATACCCGGGCGACATCGCCGGACAGCGAGGGTTGCTCAAGCTGTCGTCCGGACAGGTTCACCGCCACGTACAGGGGCGCGTGCGGACGTCCGCGGTTCCACAGCGCGGTCTGTCGGCACGCCTGCTGCAGCACCCATCTGCCGATGGACCCGATGGCGCCGTTTTGTTCGGCGAGTGAGATGAAGTCGGCCGGGGATACCAGCCCTCGTTTCGGGTGGCGCCACCGCACCAGCGCCTCACAGCCGGCGACAGTCGCGTCGCGGAGGTTGACGATCGGCTGGTAGAGGACCTCCATCTCGCCCCGTTCGACCGCGTACCGCAGGTCGGCATCCATCTCGGTTCGTACGCGAAGGGCCGCCTGCATCGCCGGCCGGAAGACCTCGTAGTTGTTCACACTTCGCTGCTTGGCGGCGATCAATGCCAAGTCCGCACCCTGCAGCAATGTTTCGGCCGTGTCTGCGCCGGGTCCGCTGAACGCAATTCCGACGTGACAGCCGATTGTCACCTCGCCGTCGTGGCCGTGGGTGAACGGCTTGGCGAGGCCGGCAATCACTCGGCGGGCGAATGCGGTGACGTGCTCAGCCTGCTCCGCTCCCTGCAGCAGCACCGCGAATTCGTCGCCACCGAAGCGCGCGACAGTATCGGTCTCCCGGGCGAGGTTGCGCAGACGTGCACCGGCCCCGAGCAAGATCGCGTCTCCCGCAGAGTGACCTGCCGCGTCATTGACGGCCCGGAACCGATGCAGGTCGACCAGCAGCACCGCAACACATTCGCCGTCACGGTGGGCGTGGGCGAGGCTGTGGGCCAGCCGGTTGAGGAGCAGCGCCCGGCTCGCCAAACCGGTCAATGGGTCGCGGAAGGCATGGTGAAGGCCGTCCACGGCTCGCGCCGACTGGATGGCCACGCCGATGTGGCCGGCGAAAGCGGCCAAGATGTCCCGGTCGGCGGCGCCGTATACCCGCTCCGGGCGCAGGGACGCCACGAACAGACTGCCCAGTACTCGTCCCTCGTGCACCACGGGCGCCGCCATCGCGGTCTGCACGCCGGCATCGACGCCGTCTCGAAGCGCGTGCGAGGACTCGGCGTACCGGTCGAACACCACGAGCTCCCGGCGCTGCACCGCCTGCCCTGAGACACCGCCCGCTGCCACAGGGGTGGACCACAGTCGATGCAGCACATCATCCGGGAAACCCTGGGCAGCGACCAACTGAAGCAGATCGGGGTCGTCGCCGTCGCGCAACGCGAGTGCAACGATGTCATCGCCCAGCAGTGCCTGCGTCTGTGCCGTCACCGTGCGGAAGATCTCGTCCAAGGGTGCCTGGCGGGCGATGGCCCGCTGCACCACGGACACCCGCTCCAGCAACCGGACCGCATCCGACCCGGTAACGCAGGCAGAAGCCGTTCCTGCGGGCGTGGAACGCGCATGCGATCTGCGCAGATCGGACAAGCGCATGCCCAAAGCCGCAGCGACGGCCTCGACGGACGCCATGACAGCCGGACCGAGATGGAGGCTGATCAGCACGAGTTCCATCTCGCGATCCCCGGGCGAGGCATGTGGCATGAACGTCGGCACCGGTACCACCGCCCGATGGCTGTGATCCTGGCGGCCGGAGGCGGTCGACAGCACCTGATCGGGCGCTGCCGGCCCACGCATAGCGACAATCGCGCCATGCTCGATCACCGCTACCGCGTCGGCCTCCATCGCCTCCGCGAGCCGCTCCACGACGAGGCGTACCACCTCCGCGGGGTTCGCGGCCGCCGCCATGGTCGAGATCGTCTGCGCCAGCCACCGCGCCGTCATGGCAGTGTCGTCGAGGCGCGCCGCGTCCTCGGGCAACCGCTCGACCGGCGCAGGACCCGGCCGCGAAAAGGTTGCGCCCTCCATGCCAACCCAGTCGGCACTTCGGAGGAAATGCTGAGGATTATCGAGAAATGATCGGCTCCGGGGCGCGGGCAAAGACGCGGAGATCCTGCCCCGACAACAGATATCGTCTTCCCGCCGACCGCGCGTTACTCCCCCGCGCCGCTGCCCTCATCTACTGCACGACGCGGTCCGTAGCGTCCCGCTGCGGGCCCGTCCGGGGACCGTGCTGCGCCGGCACCACGACCTGATCAGCTACCGGCACGCGGTGCTTTCTCAACCGAACGAGCTCGGCGGCCACCCACAGCCGTCGGCGATATCCAAATAACGAGGCACCAGCCGATCTGCGAGCCGCCCGAGAAGCAGTCGGCACGGGGTTCGCCTTGCGCACAATCGGCGAAGTGCATCTTCGCCGATTGTGCGGCGTTGATGCGTATCCGGCCCCGGCTCCGGCCGAGACTCAGGCCCGCGGACTGCGCTTCGTGATCCCGAGCGAATCGCGGATGTCTGGGTTCAGTTCCGCACGATGCGAAGGATGCGACTTCCTTGCCGGACGGTCAGCCACCAGCGACTTCCAGAACAGCTGCTGTCCCCATGGCCCCGAAAAGCCAACGGATGTGTTCTCGTGGGTTCACGATCGAGCATGTAACGCCACAGGCGGCAGCATGACGATGCGCGGCGACCAGCACCCGCACCCCTGCGACGTCGCAGAAGTCGACACCTGCCACGTCGAGGACGATCCGCTCGGCAGCATGGTCCGCCAGGGCTCCGAGAAACGTCTCGCTGACAATCGCGCATGATTGCCGGTCGATACTCCCGCACAGCTTGATGGTCACCTCACCACCGTCTGGTGCGGCCACGACAATAGCGGTCAAGCCGTCATCCATACCTTGGGAGACCGTTGACCAGAAGACGCTCACTGGTCCTCTCCTGACCTGACGCGCCCACGCATCCGAGCCCCTCTTCCGCCGACTGCCACTCGTCGAGCACAGCGCCGACACAACCACTGACGTCGTCCCTGTCGCTGCAAAGCCCACGGTGGCACGGCGCAGTCGACCTCCCACCGATGCGTTGCAGGTGTGAACGATAGGCCGCTGCGCACGGACGCGCGCGCTGGTAAGCGAATCGATTATCCGGATTCCGCCAAAGATTCGGTTCGTGAGGACGGATCCGGCTTAATCCTGACTCGCCGGACGGCATTCACGGATGGCGAGCAGTCAGGCATGCTGAAGCGCCCGGTGAACGGCCGCTCGGACCTCGACGCTCTCGGCGTCATGCTCTTCGAGAGCCTGACCGGCCGCCGTTCGATGCCTCGGACGTCGGCTGGCTGCCGCCTCCCCACACCACCGCGCCCGGGCCGGGCCTCCGGGCGCTGCTGCCGGACATCGACCGGCTGCCGGCCGAGGCGGTCACGCGGCTGCTCGCCAAGGACCGGGCCGGCCGCTACCGGAGCCCGGCCGATCTCGCGCCGACGACTGCGACGGCTGTGCGGCTACAGCGGCAGCATGACCGGCAAGCTGCGGGGACCGGCCGGGTATGCCGGCGACTCTGCCCACCGCGACCGCCTGCCTTCAACGCCCCGGCGCCGAGTGGCCGTCCGCTATCCGTTCGGCGACTCGCCAGGCGTTGGCCATGATGGTCAGGGTCGGGTTGGCCCCGGTCGCGGTGGGAAACGGCCCGCCGTCGACCACGAACAGGTTGTCCACCTCGTGTGCCCGGCAGTCGCGGTCCAGCACGGACGTCTCCGGATCGTCACCCATCCGGGTGGTGCCGTGCTGGTGGGAGCAGTTGCCCGTGATGCGGTCGATGTAGACGCGGTAGGTCTTGTGGGCGCCGGCGGCGTCGAGGATCTCCGCGTTGCGGTCGATGAGCCACCGTCCCATCGCCAGGTCGTTGGGGTGCGGTGTGAGGGTGATCCGGGCGGCCGGCAGGCCCCAGGCGTCGGTGACCTTCTCGTCGAGGTCGACCCGGTTGTCGTGCTGCGGCATGTCGTGCACGACCATGGCCACGGCCATGCTGTGGTTGAAGTACTCCCGGTCCATGCGCTTGGCCTCGGGGCCCCACAGCGGACGGTCCGGCAGGCTCCAGTTGATCGGCAGGGGGATGCCGACGCCGGCGCAGGCGATGTGGCCGCCGCTGGCGAAGCCACGGGAGTCGTCATGCTCGTAGAACTGGAAGCTGCTGGCGCTGACGTACCCGCCGCCGGCCCAGGCGTAGATCGGATCGTCGAACAGGCCGACCGCGGCGCTGTACTCGTGGAAGGTGACATTGCGCCCGACCAGGTCGCTGCCGTTGGCCAGGCCGTTCGGATACCGGCCGGAGCGCGACAGCAACAGCAGCCGAGCCGACTCGACGGCGCCACAGGCGAGGACGAACACGTCCGCCTCCTGCTCGACGAGGTCACCGTCGGCGTCGGCGTACACGGCCGATGCGACCCGGCCGAGCGCGTCGACAGTCAGCTCGCGGACGTACGAGTCGGGGCGCAGGTCGTAGCGGCCGGTCGCCACGGCATCGGGGATGAACACGTTGAGCGCGCTGGACCGGGTGCCGGTGGGGTCGCCGTGCTGCTGGGCGAAGGCGCTGACCACCGTTGCCGGGCGCCCGTTGAACGGGCGGGACAGTGCCGCCTGCGGCGTGGGGAACGAGTTGTACCCGAGGGCGGCGCAGCCGGCGTGGAACTTCTTCGCGTACCGCGACATGGGCATCGGGGGGCACGGGTAGCCGCGGGTGCGCGGCGACTCGTACACGTTGGCCCCTGCGGCACCCGAGACCCCGAATGCCCACTCCACCTTGTCGTAGTACGGCTCCAGGTCGGCGTACGTGATGGACCAGTCGGCGAGCGTCGCGCCCGGCAGGTCACCGATGACGGTCCGGGGCCGGAAGTCGTTCTCGGTGAACCGGGGCAGCCAGCCCTGCCAGTGCACCGTGCCGCCGCCCACCATCTGCGGCACCGGGCAGAACAGCTCGATGCGCGCCTCCTCGTCGGCCGAGGTGCGTACCGTGCGCGGGTTCAGCAGCGGGTCCGGCCACAGGTTGTAGCGGTTGACGTTGGCGAGTTCGTCCCCGCCGAAGGTCTCCTTGGTGCGCCACGGGCCGCGTTCCAGTCCGACGACGCCCAGCCCGCGCTCGGTGAGCACCTTGGCGGCGGCAGCGCCGGAGGCCCCGGCCCCGATGATGCACACGTCGGCCCGCTCGGGCTTCGCCTTACGCGCCATGGTGTTCCTCCGTACCGGGCTCCGCGAAATAGGACAGGACGGTGTACCGCCCGGTGTGCACCTCGGCGAGCGACGCGGGCCCGGGGAAGCCGATGACCTCCCAGCCGATCCGGTCGCGGTTGCCGCCGTAGATCGGGTCGGCGTAGAAGCCCTGCCGGGTGTGCAGGGCGAGCAGCGGCAGGAAGTCGAGGTCGATCTCGACGCTGGTCTGTTGCAGCGGGGTCTCCACGGGCGACCACGCGGCGACCGTCTCGGCGGTCTCCAGCTCGCCGCCACCCGTTTCCATTCCGGCCAGGAGGTCGTCCTGCTGGGACCCGGTGAGGTCGGCGAAGGCGGCGCCGAAGCCGGCCCGGCCGCGCCGGTCCAGCTCGTCGATCCCGTGCCGATACTTGTCCCGGACGATGTCCAGCCGCTGCTGCCAGGCGTCGGCGCGGCGGCCCTGGAGGGTTTCGAAGCCGCTGCCGTCCGGCTTGGCGTAGATGTGATCGAGCCCCGACAGGTACCGGTCAAGGAAGTCGATGGTGCCCGCCTCACGGGCGCCGGGGGTTTCGTCGGTGGGGATGATGCGTGCCATCGCCGCCTCGACGGTGGCACGCTGGTGTGGATCGAAGAACACGGGCTTCATCGGGGTACCTCCACCCACCTCGACTGTGCGGCGGATTCGACGACGGCGGCGGTGAGCACCGCGGCCCGCAGGCCGTCGGTGAAGGTGGGCAGCCCGTCGGGCTTCTGGCCGCCGATGGCGCCGTACACGTCGGCCACGAACGCGGTGAAGCAGTCCTGGTAACCCTGCGGGTGCCCCGCCGGCAGCCCGGAGTAGGCCGCCGCGGACTCCGAAAGGGTGTCCGGACCGCGCGGAACCACCTGGCTGGTGCGCTGCCCGCCGACCCAGAGGGCATCGGGAAGCTCCTGGTCGAAGGCGTACGACGCGTCGGGTCCGTCGAAGGAGAACCAGAGCCGGTTCTTGCGGCCGGGCGTGGCCTGGCTGACCACGACGGAACCGGAGGCGCCGCGGTCGGTGTCGAACAGCACGGCGGCGCCGTCCTCGGTGGGGCGGTCCGGGTACGCGGCGGCCAGGCGGGCGACGAGCCGGCTGATGCGATGCCCGGTGGCGAACTCCATCAGGTCGCACCAGTGCACGCCGATGTCGCCGAACGTCCGGGACGCCCCGCCGAGGGCCGGGTCGACCCGCCAGTTCGTCGCGTCCCCGCCGGCCAGCCAGTCCTGTAGGTAGGAGCCGTGCAGCAGCCACAGCCGGCCGGCCTCTCCGGCGCCGATGCGGGCGCGTGCCTCCCGTACGGTCGCATAGAAGCGGTAGACGAAAGGCACAGCCGTGACCACCCGGGCCTCGGCCGCGGCGTCGACCAGACGCCGGGCGTCGGCGACGCCGGTGGCCAGCGGCTTCTCACAGATCACGTGCTTGCCCGCCTGGAGTGCGGCCAGCGCCAGCGGCACGTGCAGCGCGTTCGGGGTGCAGATGTGGACGACGTCCACATCGGCGGCGGAGATCAGCTCCTCGGCCGAGGCGGCAGCAGACAGCGCGTGCAGTCGCTCGGCCGCCACCGCCGCCTCCCGCGGGCTGCCGGCGGCGACCCGGCTGAGCACACCGCCCGCGGCGTGCACGGCCCGGGCGTGCACTCCGCCGATGAACCCGGTGCCGATGATGCCGGAACGCATGGCGGTCACTTCTTCCGGGCCAGCGCGACGGCCAGGATGATGATGGCGCCGCGGACGACCTGCTGCTGGCTGCTCTCCAGACCGGCCAGGATGAGACCGTTGTTGATCAGACCGATCAGCAGCGCGCCGAACAGCGTGCCGATCACCGACCCGGAGCCGCCGAAGAGGCTGGTGCCGCCGAGGATGACGGCGGCTATCGCGGACAGTTCGTCGCCGGTGCCCCACTGGAAGCGGCCGGACTGCAGGCGGCCCGCGTACAGCATGCCGACGATGCCGGCGACCACCCCCGAGAGCAGAAGCACCTGGAACTTGATCCGCTTGGTGTTGACGCCGGTGAACTCGGCCGCCATCCGGTTGCCGCCGGTGGCCAGGACCTGTCGCCCGAAGCGGGTCTTGTTGAGCACGATCGCGCCGACGATGACGAACACGGCCGTCCAGATCAGCAGTCCCGGGATCGGGCCGAGGTTCCCCGATCCGAAGAACAGGTTGAACGCGTCGTTGAGGATCGGCTGCGGTGCGGAGTCGGTGATCCACTGCGCCACGCCCACCGCGATGCCCAGCATGCCCAGGGTGACCAGGAAGGAGGGGATGCCCAGCATGCTCACGAGGCCGCCGTTGACGGCGCCGACCACTGCGCCGACGAGCAGGCCGGCGATGATCCCGGCGATCATGCCGTAGTGCGAGACCGCCATCGCGGCGCAGACGCTGGACAGGCCGGCGACGGACCCGACGCTGAGGTCGATCTCGGCGGAGGCGATGACGAAGGTCATCGCCACAGCGAGGATGGTCACGGTGGCGGTCTGCCGGAAGATGTTGAGCAGGTTGTTCGGGCTGAGGAAGCCTTGATCCCCGAGCAGGATCGCGAAGAACAGGAACACCACGGCGAAGCCGATGTAGATGATGTATCGGTGCCAGTCGATGCGGCGCAGGGTGTCGCGCAGTGACCCGCGGCCCGGCTCCGTCTGCTGGCCCGACGGCGTGGTGGTGGTCGTGGCCATGGCTCACACTCCCTGTACCGCGAGCTGAAGGGCTTCTTCGTCCGGGATGTCGCGCCGGGCGAGTTCCTGTCGGACGCTGCCGTCGCGCAGGACGAGCACGCGGTCGCTGACGGCGAGCAGCTCCGGCAGCTCCGACGAGATGACGATGACGCCCTTGCCGGCGTCGGCCAGGCCGCGGATCATGTCGAGGATCTCGCTCTTCGTGCCGATGTCGACGCCGGCGGTGGGCTCGTCCATGATCAGGACATCGGGTTCGGTGCCGAGCCACTTGGCGATGACGACCTTTTGCTGGTTGCCGCCGGACAGCAGCCGCACCGGACGCTCCGGATGGGCCACCTTGACCGCGAACCGGTCGATGAGGTGGCGCGCCAGCGTGCGACCGCCGCGGTCGTCGAGCAGCGGCCCTCGCCGTACCCGGTCGAGCAGCGGCAGCAGCAGATTGTCGATGACCGAGTGGTCGAGTACGAGGCCCTGCTCCCGGCGGTCCTCCGGAATGAGGGCGAGTTTGGCGGCCATCGCCGCGCGCGGGTTCGACACGTCGACGGGCCGGCCGTGCACGAGCAGCTCGCCGCCGTCCAGCTTGTCGATGCCGAACAGGCACCGGGCCAGCTCGGTGCGGCCGCTGCCCATCAGCCCGGCGAGGCCGATGATCTCGCCGGCGTACAGCTCGAAGGTCACCCCGCGGACCCGGCGCCCGGAGCACAGGCCGCGGGCCTGCAGCAGCGGGCGGGCGTCCGCCCGGCCCTGGCGTTCCTGGTACTCGAGTTCGCCCTCCATCTTCTTGCCGACGATGCCCTCGACGATCTCCGCGGGCGTGATCTCGGCCAGCTTCCTGGTGAACAGGCGGCGCCCGTCGCGCAGGATCGTGATCCGGTCCGCGATCCGGTACACCTCGTCCATCCGGTGCGAGATGTAGATGACCGCGATGTCGCGCGCCTTCAGCCGCTCCACCAGTTCGAAGAGAGCCTCGGTCTCGTGCTTGGCCAGGCTCGCCGTGGGCTCGTCCATGATCAGCACCCGGGCGTCCTGGGCGAGCGCCTTGGCGATCTCGGTGAGCTGCCAGTACGCCGTGCTCAGGCTGCCCACCCGCGCGCCGGGGTCGACATCGACGGCCATGTCCCGGAAGACCGACCTGGCGCGGCGACCGGCTTCCCGGTCGTCGATCAAGCCGGCTGCGCCCCGCGGCTCGGTGGTCAGGTAGATGTTCTGCGCCACCGTCAAGGTAGGGACCAGGCTGAACTCCTGGAAGACCATGCCGATACCGGCCGCCCGGGCGTCGTGGATGGAGGAGAAATGCACGGGCCTGCCGTCGACGACGATCTCCCCCTGGTCCAGCGGGTAGACGCCCTGGAGCATCTTCATCAGGGTCGACTTGCCCGCCCCGTTGCCGCCGGCGAGCGCGTGCACCTCCCCGCGCCGCACCTCGAAGTCGACGTCGGTCAGCACCGGCACGCCGTAGAAGCCCTTGTGGATACCGCGCATCTGCACGGCGAGTGGCCGGTCGTCCATGTCGCGTCACCTCTGGTACGAGTCGCGCAGGTACTCGGGCGGATCGGAGTGGTAGACCTGCTTCCACGCCTCCAGCACGTTCGTGTGGTCGACCGGCAGGGCACTCAGCGCCACGTACGGGGGTTCGCTCTTGCCGAGCAGTGCGCCGGCCCCCAGCCGGGCCTCCGTGACGCCCTGGTCGAACGGCATCTGCGCGCCGAGACCCACCACGATCTGGTTCTTGGCGAGGGCGATGGCGACGTTCCTGCCGAGGTCCTCGGTGGCGACAGCCAGGTCGTAGCGGCCGTATGACCGGGCCGCGGCCATCACCCCTTCGGCGGGTACGTCCCACACCGCCCAGATCCCGTCGAGTTTCGGGTGCCGGCTGAGGTACGCGTTCGCGACGTTCTGCGCGTCGCCGGCGAAGTCCGGCCCGGCGATGCCTTTCTCCTCGACGATCCGGATGCCGGGGTAGTCCTGCTTGATCGTGGCGGTGAAGCCCTGCCAGCGCTGCTTGGTGACGAAGAAGTCGGCCTCGTGGTAGATCACGCCGATCTCCCCCTCGCCGCCCAGCGACTTCGCCAGCAGATGGGCCGAGACGACGCCGTTGCCGTAGTTGTCGGCGGAGACCATCGAGACGTAATCCCTGCCGGGGGCCATGCCGTTCGGCACGTTGTCCATGAACACCAGACGGGCGCCGGTGGCCGCCGCCCTCTTGTAGGCGTCGGCGGTGGCGACGGGGTCGGTGGGGATCGAGACGATGATGTCCGGCTTCTGGCTGAGCACCGTCTCGAGATTGGAGACCTGCTGGTCCGGCTTGAAGTTGGCGTCGGTCACGGCGAGCACCCGGATACCGAGATTGGTGAACTCGTGCTTGAGGCCGGCGATCTGGGCGATGGCCCAGTCGTTGCCGGCGTAGTGCATGACGATCGCGGCGGTGGCGTGTTTCGCCTTCACCTGCGCGATCTCGTTCGGCGTCAGGTCGGCCGCGGACGCCGGCGCCGGCTTCTCGCCGTGCGGGCCGTCGCTGAGCACCTGACCCTTCAGCTGGAGCAGGCGAGTCTCGGCGACCCGGGACACGCCTGGGGCCTCCTTCTTGGCGCCGGCGCCGGGATACGTGCACCCCGCGGTGACCAGAACGAGCGCGGTGGCGGCCGCGACGCATCGCTTCATGCCTGCCCCTCGGTGTCGAGCAGTTTGTCGAGGTAGGCCTTGCTGGTCTCGGCGGCCTCGCGCGGATCACCCGCGTACGCGTCCAGCTCGACGATCAGCCAGCTGTCGTACCGCGCTTCCCGCACCGCGCGCAGGATGTCGGCGAAGTCGAGGACACCCGCGCCGAGCGGCAGGAACTCCACCGGATCCGGCCGCAGGTCCTTGAGGTGGACATGGGTGATGCGGTCCGGGTAGCGACGGATCAGCGCGGCGGGGTCGCCACCGCCCGCGGCCAGGTGCGCGGTGTCGGGACAGAAGCCGATCCGGGTACGCGACATCAGCCGGTCCAGCTCGTCGGGGCTCTCCACGATCGTGGTCAGGTGGGGGTGGTAGCCGGCGCTCAGGCCGTTGCTCTCCGCGATCGCAGTGACCCGGTCCAGCGCCTCGCCGAGCCGGTTGTAGTCCTCAGGTTCGACCCCCGCCGCCCGCCGTGCTCCCCCACCGACCACGAGGCGCTGCGCGCCGAACGTGGCGGCCAGCTCCGCCGCCCGCTCGATGCGGTACAGCTCGTCGCGCAGCGCGTCGGCGTAGATGAAGTTCGCGCCGGTGTACACGCTGACCAGCTCGATTCCGGCCGTGCCGAGCAGCTCCCGCAGGTCGTCCGGCCGGTCGGCGTACGAGGCCACGTTGCCGTCGAACATCTCGATGCCCGCGTAGCCGCAGCCGGCGATGTCCCGCACGGCCTGGTCCATGGCGCCGTTGGCGCGGTAGTACAGGTCCTTGACGCTGGTCACGCCGGTGGCGTCCCCGACGACTCCGCCCCAGGTGATCGAGTGGTATCCCAGTCGCATGCGCGCGGCCACCTCCTGACGCGCCACCGCTCAGCGGGTCGGCGCTCCGGCTGAGATCGACATTCGTCTCTGGATGCCGCCGGTTTCCACCCCGATCCTCACTGAGTGGAAGATTGACTTGGGCGCAGCGTCACGGACGTCACAGACCAGGCACCGCGGCGTCGGCCGATGTCCCCAGTTCGCGGGAGATGCGGGCCGCCGCCCGGCGGACCATTCGGATCAGCACGAGCGAGTCGCCGGTGGTGCGCACCGCCACGGACACGGCCGCCATCACCGCGCCGTGCGGGCCGACGAGCGGAGCGGCCACCGAGAACGACCGGCTCCCGACGCCGGTCACCGCCACTCCGCTCCGGCGGATCTCGACCAGCTCCTGCCTGATCCGGTACGTCGACCGGCCGCCGCCCTCCAGCACCTCGGCAAGCACGTCGGGCGAGGCATAGGCCAGCAGGACGCGTCCGATACCCGGCGACTCCAACGGCACGCGGGCACCCGCCGGGAGCACCGGCTGGACAGTTTGCAGCCCGCTGATCGCTACGACGCACAGCGCCTCGGCGCCCAGGGGCACGGCGAGATGCGACGCTCCGTGTGTTGCCTCGTAGAGGGCTGCCAGGTATGGGACGGCCACCTCGTCGAGGCGGGACACCGCGGGGGCCAGCCTGCCGATCTCCCACAGCCGCAGGCCGACGGCGTACCGGCCGGTGGAGGTGCGCTGGATCGCTCCGTGGTCGGTCAGCTCACGCAGCAAACGGTACAGAGTGGCCGACGGCAGGCCCGTGGTCCGGCTGATGTCGGCGAGGCTGAGTTCGGGGCGGGCGGCGCTGAACGCGTCGAGCACCCGCAGCAGCCGACTCGCCACAGACTGACCCCGCTCCCGGCTGTTGCCCGCCACAGGGCCTCCTTCTGCTCGAAGGGTGACCAAGTGCAGGCCGCGGAGCAACCGAACGGTCGCGCCCTGCCGCGCAGGACGACGTGGACACCCGGGCGACCGTGCCCCACCTGATACGGACGGCGGATACCCCTCCCGCCGGGAGTTAGGCATGGGATCACCCCAACTCGCACGGTCTTCATGCCGGCCCCCGCGGCATTGCCGCCCACCCCGGCGGAACCGCTTTGGCTTCGGTAGCAGACGGGGTCTTTCAGGTGTCATGCTGAGGTGGTGCCAGTCGTGACCCATGCCTCTGGTGACGTGGACGAGGCCCGCGCATTCCTAGGCAGATATTACTATTCGAGCTTTGTCGATGTGCTGTCATGGCGGCGGAACTGGCAGAGCCGTTTCGATGTTTCTCCGTCGGACGCCCTCACCGTCGGCGATCTTCAATTCGGCACGGACGTGAAGATCCGATTCGGAGAGCTCGGCGCATACCACGTCAATCTGCCGATGGCGGGTTCGCTGACCTGGCGGCAAGGTCGGAACGTGCCCCTGCAGGCCACGACGAGGACCGCGGCGGTCTTCCAGCCGATCGGTGACACGCACCTCGAGAAGTGGGACGGCGACTGCCGGCTGCTGGCCGTGAAGATCGACCGTGCAGCGCTGGAGGACGAACTCGCCCGCCTGCTCGACGCTCCAGTCCGCTCGCCGGTGACGCTCGCACCGACCATCGACATCACCGGTGGACCGGGCGCCAGTTGGCTGCGCCTCCTCCGGCTGACGGCCGCCGACGCCGATCAGCCTCAAGGCCTCATCAACCACCCGATCATCGGGGCTCGCCTGCGGGAAGCCGTGGTCGCGGGGCTGCTGGGCGCCGCGGACCACCCGTACCGCGACCGGCTGGAGGGTCCGAGGCCGGCGGTGGCTCCGAGCGCGATCCGCCGTGTCGTCGAGGCCGTACAGGCGGAGCCGGGCAAGCCGTTCACTGTCGCCGACCTCGCCGCCATCGCCGGCGTCAGCATCCGAAGCCTGCAGCAGGGTTTCCAGCGGCATGTCGGGATGTCGCCGATGACCCACCTGCGGCGCGTACGCCTCGCCCGGGTGCATGAGCACCTGCGTCAATCCGATCCCTCGGTGCACACCGTCACCGACATCGCCTACCGCTACGGCTTCACCCACATGGGTCGTTTCGCCGCGGAATACCGAGCCCGGTACGGAGTCGTCCCCCGCGAAACCCTGCGGGGATAGCCCGCGTGCTCGAGTATGTGGATCGAACCGGGGTAGCCGGCCGCCCGCCACGTGTCGCGAACCGGTGAGGAGCTCCGATGAGGCCCAGCGAGCAACCCCGGCCGGAGATCGTCGTCGGTCTGGTGGCAACCCCGCCGGATTACCCGGCACGGGTCGCCGCGCGGCTCGCGCCCGAGCTGGCCGGCCGGCTCGCCGAGCGGGTGGACGCGGAGGCGCGGTGGGTCGTCCGGGAAGGCTGGGGCGAGGTGGCGCCGCGACGCGACGGCGGCGTTGAGGCGCTGCTCGACGACCTTGCCCGCCGGCGCGCCGACGCCGGGTGGGACGTGGCGATCTGTCTGACCGATCTGCCGCTACACAGCGAACGGGTGCCACTGGTCGCGCAGAGCTCGGCCCGGCGCCGAGTCGCCGTGGTGTCCCTGCCCGCGCTGGGGTTGCGCCAGCTGCGAGGAGTGCACGCGGCCGTTCCGGATCTCGTGGGCCGGCTGCTCACCGACGCCTCCGACGAGCGGGTGCCGCCGGCCGACTGGGCTCCGGCCCAGCTGGCAAGGCGGGTCGCCGCCATCCGCCGGGTGATCGGCGAGGCCGACGCCGGGGATCTGCGCTACGTGGCCTCCCGGCTTGTCGGCGGGGTGCGGCTGCTGACCGGGATGGTCCGCGCCAATCGCCCAGGACGGGCCCTGCTGGGCCTGTCCAAGTTGCTGGTCGGCGCGTTCGGCACAGCGGCGTTCGCGCTCACCACGGACACCATCTGGCAGATGGGCGATGCGCTCGGCGGCCTCCGGCTCACCGTGATCATGCTGCTCGGGCTGACCGCGCTGGTGGTGTGGCTGATCGCCGCACACGACCTCTGGGAGAAAGCAGACGCGGAGACACCGGTTGAGCTGGCCCGGCTGTTCAACCTGGGCACGATCCTCACCCTCACCCTGGCCACGGCGGTGTCCTACCTGGTGCTTTTCACCGGGACGGCGCTCGCCGCGGCGCTGCTGATCGACACGTCCGTGCTGGAACAGAGCCTGCAGCGACCCGTCGGCCTGCCGGACTACCTGACACTCGCCTGGATCATCAGCTCGCTGGCCACCGTCGGCGGCGCGATCGGCTCCGGTCTGGAGGACGAGGACACGGTTCGCGCCGCCGCCTACGGCTACCATCCCGAACCCGGCGGCTGGCTGGACGAGAAGGAGGCGCAGCAGAACAGGTGAACCGGCACGGCTGCGCGTGCCGGCTCCCCGGTGCGCTGCCGCAGTTCGCGCCCCGCGCCGGCATCTGGCCGGAGATCACGGCCGATGCAGCGGTTGCCACATAGTCAGATCATCTCTATATTCGTCCGGCATGGCGACTGCGATGCGAGAACCAACATTCTGGATACTCACTGCGTTGGTGGACCACCCTCGACACGGGTACGGCGTCATGCGGCAGGCTGAGACGCTGTCCGCCGGCCAGATCCGGCTCCAGGCCGGCACCCTGTACGCCGCCCTCGACCGCCTCACCGCCGAGGGCCTCATCGACATCGACCGGCAGGAGGTTGTCGACGGCCGCCCGCGGCGGTACTACCGGCTCACCGACGACGGTGCTGCCGCCCTGGCCGCGGAGAGCAAGCGCCTGGCCCGCAACGCGAGCACAGCCTCACGACGGCTTCGGGCACACCGGCCTGCAACCGGCCTCGGCACCGTGGCGGTGGCTGTCGGATGAGGACCCGTCTGATCCTGGCCGCGTACCCGAAAGGCGCGCGCCGCGCGGAGATCGAAGACCTCCTGCTGATGGCCGCGGCCGACGGCCACGCCGAACCCGGCGCCCGGGGTGTGACCAACCTGCTGCGGCATGGCCTGCGGGCCCGCCTCGGGCGCGCCGGCAGCAACGGCGTTGTGGCCCTGGCCATGATCGTCTCCGTCATCGCCGGCTTCCTGCTCGCCTCGGCGACCAGCCGGCTCGCCTGGGAGGCGGCCCCCGACCTGCCGGACGGCGCCCGCCGTGCCGCACTCGGCGAGGTGCTGGCTCCCGGCCGGCCGGTGCAATGGAGCCAGGACAGCTCGGGCGACCCCTTTCCTGTCGTCGACGGGCAGGTCCGTCCCCGGCGGCTCAGCGGTGTCGTCGCCGACACCGCTGAAACCGGCGACGGGAGCGGATATCTGACGGGCGTGGCACAACGGCTGCAGGCACAGGGCTGGCGCGTCTCGGACACCTCCTTGACCGGTCCCACCGCCGGCAAGACCGGGGCCGGACCGAACGATGCACAAGTCCTGCTCGCCCGGAACGCTCATCTGGTGCTGTGGATCGAGGACGTCCGCGACCTGACCGAGCGGCAGGGCCGCCTGAACATTCACGTCCACCGCGCCGAGCCGCCGTGGATCTCCGTCCTGACGTTCGTTGCCGGCCTGTTCGGCGCGCTGCTCGGCTGGCTGCTCTTCGGCTGGGGAAGCCGCCGCACCGAGCACCACCGGGCGGCCACGACCGCCGCCGGCTTCGCCGTCGTCCTGGCGATGGTCCTCCTGGCCCCGGCTCTGTCCCTGGGCTTGATCTTCCTGAACGTGTTCACCGGCGATTACCTGTCGAAGGTGCCGTTCTGGGCCGCCTTGGTGCCCACCAGCACGTTCGGGGGCCTGGCCGTCGCGGCCGGCGTCGCGGCCGGCACCGCGCTGGTGATCGCCGCGCTTCGCCGGCCCGGCCGAAGCCGGCAGCGCCCGGCCTCGGCCTGACCGGGTAGGTATTTCTCGCTCGAGGGCGGTACGACTCGCGACCACGGGCACGTGACCGGCAGATTCTCCGGGCATCGTGCATGGACACGAAAAGCCTGGGAAGGCCGTGGCATGGCTAAGGAAATGGAAGGCGACAACCGCAAGCGGCGTGCTCTGGCCAGAGCGGCCCGGGAGGAAGGGCACCGTGCCAGCGAGGCCGGCGTCAGCTTGGGCTCGTCGAAACAGCGGCACCATGCCGAGCATGCGGAACGGACGGATCAGGACGGGCAGCCCCCGGAGGGCGCGAACAAGCCAGGACCCCGAGCGCCTCGGCCACACAAACCACCGGAGCCTGCTCCGGCCTGGCCGCGCCGCCCTCCGCCGACAGGCGACACCGCACCGGACACGGGAGCGCTACGGCTGCGCTATCGCGAACTGGTGACGTCCGCGGCGGCGCAGATCAGGGTGGACTTCGACACCGCACGGCAGGCGGGCCGGGCCACGGTGTCGGTTCTGGCCCGCATGGTGGACGAGGCGGATCGCGAGCGGCTGCTCGACGCGGTGCCGGCCGAGCTGACCGAAGGCCAGGACCTCAGCGCCCCGGTCGGGCGAAGGGACGCGATCGGTTTCATCACGGAGGTGGCCGGACTGCTGCATTGCCCGCCGGAACAGGGTCGCATGCGGGCGCAGGCCTTCCTCGGCGCCATCGCCGCGCAGGATCGAGATGTCCTCGACACATTGCACCTGCCGGACGAAGTGGCGGAGCTGGTCCAGCGGCCACAGCCGGGCGGTGGCCTGGTCGGGCCGGATGGACACACCGCCGGGCTCGACGAGGAGGAACTGCGGACCGCGCTGCAGCGGCTGCCGGACTGGACCGGCGACCCCCGGGCGCTGACACGCACCCTGGTGTTGCCACCGGATCAGCTCGAACGGGTGCTGCTCCGGCTGGACCGGCTCAAGCAGGAGCTGGGCCGGGGGCCGCGGATCAGTCGTACCGACGAACAGACCGCGGAGTTCGTCGTCAGAACCACCAACGCGGGCGCGGTCACCGCGCTCGATGTGGATCTCGCATTTCGGGTTGACGAAGCGATCACGCAGGCAGACGCCGGTATGGCGTGACCGCATCTCGTGGCGAGGCGGCCCAGGTCGGGTGAACGGCGCTTCCGACGTGAGGACGGACTGATGGCGGGCGACCCGGCCGACCGGGCGCCCGCCCGGTCCGGCTGTCCATCACTGCCAGGACCGCCGCGGCGCACCTCGAACACATCCGGGCTGAGCTGCGCGCGCCGACCCGTGCGGCCGCCGCCGTGCCCGCGGCGCGCGGTGGCCTGCACATCCCGTACCGGCTCGCCGACATACGATCGGGTTCCCCCGCGGGACGCCGCGGTCGAGCACGCCGGCACGAAACGGATGCCGGCGACACCGTCACCGGTGCTCCCCGACGATCGGCTCGAGGATGCCGAGCAGGTGCATGGTGCGTAAACTCGTCATAAAACGAGCCGCCGCGAATGGGACTGAGATGCTCGACCTTCCGCCACACGCCGCCAAGATCGTCAAGGAGGTGGCTGCGCTGGCGGACCAGCCGGCGAGCCCCGCGGAGCGTGCGGCGGCGATCCTGGAGCCGCTGCGCCGGGTGATTCCGTTCCGGGCTGCCCGCATAGCCTTGCTGGATCCTGAACTGCGTCAGCACGACCTGTTGAGCTGCCACGGGTACAACGACCGCATCCGCGCCTACATGACCACCCGGCAGGACTACGACGAGATCGAGTCGCTGGGCCTGCACGGGACGACGCCGCTTCGTGTCCGGGATTTTCCGGTGGCCGCCGAGGACCTCCGCAGCTGGACGGAACTGTTCCGACCGGCCGGATTCCTGGAAGGGCTCGGTGTCGGCCTGGTCACCCGTGACGGCCGCCAGGTCGGCTTGCTGGGACTCAACACCGACAGTCCCGCACACCCCGACCCAGCCGCATGCAACCTCGTGCAACTGCTGGCCCCCACCATCGCGTACGCGCTCGATCCGCTCCGCTCACTCGCGGTGCTCGCCCGGATCGTCCAAGGGATGACCGCGGCGGCGGTGTTCACCACGTTCGGCGCGACGCAGCCCCTTCCCGGGCTGGCGACGCATCCGTTGCTGGAGGCGGACTCGGCGCTCCTCCCGGCGGCGGTCGCTCACCTCAGCGGCACACCGGACTTCACCACGTTCCTGGCACCGTACGACGGAACGCCGGCTCAAGCCGGACATGTCCGGATCACTGTGTTCGGGTGCGGCCGCCTGCCACCGCGTCATCTGCAGGCGGTGGTCGCCGTGAGCGCACCGGGCGACCTGTTCGGGCTGACCGGAACCGAACTGGAGATCCTGGGCGCGCTCACCGCCGGTGCGACAGCGGCGTCCATAGCCGTCGCCCGTGGCATCCCGTTGCGGGCCGTCGAGGGTCACATGGAACACATTCAAATCAAGCTTGCCGTTCCGGACCGGATGACGGCTGCCCTGCGTGCCGCCCGCGAGGGACTCTACGTCCCGACCGAAGTGGCCGCCCTCACTCGTCCATAGCTGCCATTGCGGTAGTCAAACGGCAGCGAGGGGAAGCGGGACATAAAGGCCGAGGCGCAATGCCCGGACGGCGGCCAGCGTTCGAGTCGATACGTCGAGTTTCGGAAGAATGTGCTCGACGTGGGCGGCGACGGTGCGTGGGGCGATGAAAAGGACGGCCGCGATCCGCCGGTTGGGCCAGCCCTCGACCATCAGGCCGAGAATCTCCAGTTCCCGTCCGGTCAGACCGTGCAGGTCGCCGGCCCGGGACAGCAGCACGACCGCATTGACATGCTGCGGCGTATCGGGAGGGCAGGGCAGCACAGTGATCCGAACGTGGCTGTCCACGGTGTCGTCCGCCGCGTCCGGGCACAGGAAGGATCCGTAGCCGCCGCTGACGGGCACTTGCCGGGCCACCACGGCCAGGACGCTCGAACCGACGCCGAGCAGCCGGTGGCCCGGCAGGCCGATCAGCGGCAGCGTGTTTCCGCCCCGGGTCAACAGGATTCCGGCCCGGGCGGCATTGACGATGCGCGCCATCCCGGCAAGCGACCGCGTGGGATCGACCGCCTTCGCAATCGTCGGGGCGAGTGCGCCGATCAGCTCGCGGGCGGACTCGGTCGGATGCCGCTCGGTGTCGGTGTTCAGACCTAGGATTCCCAGATGGCGGCCCTCGGGAGTGAACAGCCCGACCGCCAAACCCTCCCGGAAACCGGCCGGCCGCAGGTACTCCACCCAGCCCCGGACACGTTCGGCGGGCACGGGCAGGTCGCGCACCCGCATGGCAGCGCGATGCCGGGTAAGTCCGAGCAGCTCGATCTCCGCGATGTTGGCCGAACTGCTCATGTACTCGGATACCGCTCTGTCATAGCCTCGGCTCGATATCGGCATCGCTTCACGACGGTCCGGATCGAGGAGAAAGATCACGGCGGCCCGGAACGGAACCAGGCGGTGCAACGTATCCAGTATCGCCCCGGCCCGCTGCTCGACGCCGCCTTGTCCGGAGGCGATCTGACCGACCTCCGACGCCGTCTCGAGGTCGCGATCCGGGAATTCACGCATCCGCGGTGTCCCCTGCCCCGCCGATACGGCGATAGTTGATCACCATTTGGTGCCCCAGGGGAAGACCGTGAGGATCGGGCACCCCGGGGCCTGTCGGCCGGCCGCCTCGGATGAGTGGCTCCCCGGCGATCAGAAAAACGTCCGGATCCTCGAGTCGACCCGCGAATTCGGACCACGCTGCAGGCAGCGAGCGCTCAGGAACGGGCGCCAACAAAACCCGGCAGCGGCATATCCACCGGTCGATTCACCGTCCCGGTACCGCTATAGGGTCACCCTACAGTCATGGCCCACCGGCTGGGAACATCCGGTTCACTCCGCTGATGGGTGACGCCCCGGATGTGGCGACCGCATGACGGCGCATCGTCGGCAGATCTGCCAATCGACAGTGACGCAAAGGGACTGTAGGTCTGAAGTAACGACCGCACCCGCGTCCCGAATGAGGCTGAAGATGATCCGTGCTGCCGCCCCGATGAAGACATTTTCCGAGGCCGACGACTTGGACGGCGCGGCATCCGAGTACGCCTTTTCATCGATGGCCGCGGATTTCAAGCGGCGACAACTGTTACGGGAGGACCTGATTCGCCGCCTGATTCCGTTCGCCGATCGGCTGGCGTCGCGATACCGGGGATGCAGCGAGCCGCTCGAGGACATCCGTCAGGCGGCCCGGCTGGGTCTGGTCAATGCGGTCGACCGGTACGACCCCGAGCGCGGCTCTTTCACCGCCTTCGCGGTCGTAACCATCATCGGTGAAGTGAAGCGCCACTTCCGGGACCGTACCTGGGCGGTGCACGTGAACCGGCGGCTGCACGACCTCTCCATGGAGATGGGGCACGCCATCGCAGACCTGACCCAGACCCTGTCCCGGACACCCACGGCCTCCGAGATCGCCCAGCATCTTCAGGTGGACGAGCACGACGTACGCATGGCGCAGTTGTGCCGGGCGGTGCGCACCCCGATGTCGCTGAACATGGAGGTGCGCGACAATGGCAGCCAAGAGGTCGGCGACCTGCTCGGGAGCCGGGACGGCGCCCTGGAGGGCATTGCGGACCGGCTCGCCCTGGACGAGCTGGTCCGCCAACTGCCGCCGCAGATCCAAGGCCTGCTCATCATGCGGTTCTACGGCAACCTGACCCAGTCGCAGATCGCCGCCGAGTGCGGCATCTCGCAGATGCACGTCTCGCGCCTGCTCCACCGCGGACTAGCGTGGCTGCGGGCCGCCCTACTCAGCGACGCACCGCCGCCGTGGGACCGCGTGCACGAGTACGTCTGAACGGCAATCGTGCAGGTGCAGAGCCGGGAGACCGACACATTGATCGACGTCCAGGTGGACGAAGAGATCCACGCGCACATCCGGGACCAGCTGTCCCGGCAGCTGCGCCCGGCCGTCCTGCTCACTGTCGGAGATGGCGGCTCACCGTCGGCCTGACCCGGATTCCGGTCATCGACGCCACCGCGATTGTCTCCGGGCTCCCCGACGTGTCATCGCCGGCGACGGCCGGGCGGCCGGGCGGCCCAGTCCTCGTCCCAGGCCGGCGACGCGATTTCAGGCCGCAATCCGGTCCGGTAGATCCCGCGACAACAGCCGGCCGCGGTACGCCCGGCATCGGCGTCATGTACGTTCCGCGACGACCACAGAGGCCGGGCGTAGCGGCCGTTCCACACCGCCGTACCCCGGCCGTACCACGTGGATGACCGTGCCCGGCACGGCATCCGCGTCCGGCTGGGTGGCGACCGCCTCGTGCAGAGCCGGGTCGAACGGCACGTTGAGGTCCGCCCGCCGGGGGAACCCCAGGTCAGCCAGCACAGACAGGGCCTGCTCATGAACCGCCTGCACACCGGGCACGATCCGTCCCGGATCCGCGGCGGCGTGCTGCAGGGCCAGTTCCAGGTTGTCCAGGACGGGCAGCCACCGCGCCGCCACCGCCGCACGCTCGTCGGACCGCTGGCGGGCGGACTCCCCCGCCACCCGCTTGCGCAGGTTGTCGAAGTCCGCCACCGCCCGCCGCCAGCGGTTCTCCAGATCGGCCACCTGGCGTCGCAACGCCTCGATCTGTTCGTCGTGCCCGGTGCCGCCGCCCTGTGGCGTGTCCGCTCCGGTGCCGTTGCCCTGCTGCTCGGTCATCGCCGGTCACCCCGTCGTGAACTCGGCGTCGATCACGTCGTCGTCCTGCCCGCCCCGGCCCTCATGGTCACTGTGACCGGTCGGGCCCTGACCGCCCTGGGCATCCGACGAGGCGGCCGCCGCCAGGCTCTGGTACACCTGTTGCAGTTCCGAGGTCAGTGAGCGCAGCCGATCGAGCGGCGCGTCGTCCTTGATCGCCTGGCGCGCTTCGCTGACGAGCATTTCGGCGCGGCCCTTCTCGTGTACGGCGACTGCGTCGCCCAGTTCTTCCAGCCGACGTTCGACCTGGTACGCCGCCGAGTCGAGCTCGTTACGGGCGTCGACCATCTCGCGCAGCCGGGCGTCCTCACCACGATGGCGTTCAGCGTCCTGCACCATCCGGTCGATCTCCGAGGTATCCAGGTTGGAGCTTTCGCTGATCGTGATCTTCTGCTCGGCGCCGGTGTCCTTGTCCCGGGCCGACACGTTCAGAATCCCGTTCGCGTCGATGTCGTAGGTGACCTCGATCTGCGGCTCTCCACGGCGGGCCGGCCGGATGTTCTCCAGCCGGAACCGGCCGAGCACCCGGTTGTCCTCGGCCCGCTCCCGCTCGCCCTGCAGCACCACCACGTCGACGGCAGGCTGGTTGTCGGCTGCGGTGCTGAAGGTTTCCGAGCGCCGGGCCGGGATGGTGGTGTTGCGCTCGATCACCTTGGTCATCACCCCGCCCTGGGTTTCGATGCCCAGCGACAGCGGTGTGACGTCGAGCAGCAGGACGTCCTTCACCTCACCCTTGATGATCGCCGCCTGCAATGCGGCACCGAGCGCCACGACCTCGTCGGGGTTGACCGTCATGTTCGGGTCCTTGCCGCCCGTGAGCCGGCGGACCAGCTTCTGCACGGCCGGTATCCGGGTGGAGCCGCCGACGAGGATGACCTCGTCGATATCGTTCGCGGTCACCTTCGCGTCGGCCATGGCCCGCTCCACCGGCCCCAGGCACCGATTCACGAGATCGCTGGTGAGGTCCTCGAACTTCGCACGGGTGATCGTCATGTTGAGGTGCTTGGGACCGTTCGCGTCCGCCGTGATGAACGGCAGGTTGACTGTCGTCTGAGTGACCGACGACAGTTCCACCTTGGCGCGCTCGGCGGCCTCGAAGAGTCGCTGCAGAGCCTGCGGGTCGCGGCGAAGGTCGATGCCGTCGGTCTTCTGGAACTCGTCGGCCAGGTGGTCGACGAGCCGGCGGTCGAAGTCGTCGCCGCCCAGATGGGTGTCGCCGGCGGTGGAGCGGACCTCCACCACGCCGTCGCCGACGTCCAGAAGGCTGACGTCGAACGTGCCACCACCGAGGTCGAAGACCAGGACGGTCTCGTGCTCCTTCTTGTCGAGGCCGTACGCCAGCGCCGCCGCCGTGGGCTCGTTGATGATCCGCAGTACCTCGATCCCCGCGATGCGGCCCGCGTCTTTCGTCGCCTGGCGCTGGGCGTCGTTGAAGTAGGCGGGCACGGTGATGACGGCCTCTGTGACACGCTCACCCAGGAACTTCGACGCGTCCTCGACCAGCTTGCGCAGCACCAGGGCGGAGATCTCCTCAGGCGCGTAGAGCTTGTCCCGGACCTTGAACCGAACCGCACCATCGGGGCCGGGAACCACGTCGAACGTCACCGTGTTCAGCTCGCTGGACACCTCGTCGAAGCGGCGTCCGATGAATCGCTTGGCCGAATAGATGGTCCCCTTGGGGTTGAGAATCGCCTGACGGCGGGCCAATTGACCGACCAGTCGCTCGCCCTGCTCGGTGAAGGCCACCACCGACGGGGTGGTCCGGGAGCCCTCCGTATTGGGGATGACCGTCGGCTGCCCGCCCTCCACGGTCGCGATCACCGAGTTGGTGGTGCCGAGATCGATACCGACTGCCTTGGGCATGGCGTTTCCTCTCCCGTCGCCGAATGGATGGATGTCTGTGGGCGCCCCCGGCTCGGTGGAACGCGCACGCGCCTGAGTCAATCGGATCAGCCGCCGCACGCGGGTGTCGATTGGCACTTCTGCCAATCCGTTCGCCGGCACCGGCCCGTCCCCGCCTGACTACCCAGCCGTAGCCGAGCCTCCTCGTGCCGTGAGTGGCGATGGCCAACCTGTCTCGGTGTCTCGCGCGCTGCCGTGGGCAGAACCGGTCGGCCGGTCCCAGCCGAGGCTTCTCGGCCTGCTCGGAAGACCGATCCGCATGACCGCACAGGGATCTACGCACGACTTGGCTTGGAGATGACATTCGGTCCAGGCACCAGCCCGGTGCTCCCGGAATCACGGGCAGCGTCGCCGCGGTCTGGACTAGCGCCACGGCGAGCCCGTCGCCCCCGAGGTCGCCCATCAGCCACTGCGCGCCACGGGCTGCGCCCACGTACCGATGTTGGCCCCGAACTGTTCGAGCCACAGCGCGCGGAAGGTGCGCCTGCGCAACGGGGCCCAGCTGCGCACCGTGACGGCCGGCTGCATCAGGACATGGCGCGCCAGCCGCGCTGCACACCCGTCTCGCCGGCCGTCAGCAAACCCTGCGGTTCCGGGAGGAGGCGGCCGCCCTCGCCGAGCATGTCCCGCCAGCTCCGCCGGGGCTTCCAGCCGAAGAGCCGGGCCGCCTTGGCGGTCGAGATTCCCGAGGCGTCCGGACGGTCCACCGGCCGCAGCTCCACGCCGTCGCCGAAGTGCCGGCGCACCATGTCGTGCAGCGGGAGGCCGGCGGCGTTGTCGGCCGCCGCACAGTAGACGACCTCGTGGCCGGGCACGTCAGCGGTCAGGGCGGCCACGATGAGGTCGGCGAGGTCGTACACCGAGACGTACGATCAGAACGACGCGCTCTTGTCCGTGCCCCGGGCGCGCGCGATCGGGCCGACGTTGCGCTCGACATTGCCCTCCCACTGCAGCCACGTCGGGCGGACGGACACGCCCGTGAGGTCGCTGCGCCGCTCGCCGAAGCCGTTAAGAAGCTGCTCAAGGCCACAGTCGTCCAACCCGCCGAGCTGGCCAACAAGTTCGTCGCCACGCTGGGCGACAGCCGGGACCTGCTGGCACGGCGCAACGACCACGGAGCCTTCGAGAACGGGAAGTGGCCGCAAGCCGTCTACCGCTGACCCGCCCCGCGACCGCTCACCGCAGGGCGGCCACGACCTGGTCGGCGAGCACGCCGGCGTCCGGCGCCACGCGATCGAGCAGATAACGCGACAGGCCGTCAAGATCGTCGGCCGCGCCGGTGGGCGGGCGCACGACGACCGTCACGACCGCATTGTCGGCCAGCACCGTGCGCGACAGCGAGCCGGTCGGCGCGTACGCGGTGGCGAAACCCTGGCTCTGATCGGCGACCGCGACGTGCGCGGATGGCCGCGCGGCGTCCCGGTCTACCTCGGCTCGCAGCCCGTCATAGAAATGACGCGCGTTGCCGATCCCGGTTCCGGCTGGGGCGAAACCGTTGGGATAGAGCGACCCGCTGACGCTGACCGACGGACGCGCATCCGCAGACGCCCACGGGCAATCGATCGTCGTCACGCCCGGCACCGGAGCCTCCGCTGAAGCGGATACGTCGGGCTTGCCTTTCCCTGCGGCGTTGTACCGGCTCGCCTCGGCACCCTCGAAGGTGGGACAGCCACCGTCCACAGCGTTGTACCGCGCCGCAGGGGTTTCTCGCGACGTGGAGGGTGTTGGCTCCGGGGCCGGATGGGCGCTGTCACAGCTTGACGCGCCCAAGACTGCGCCGAAGAGGACGGCGCCGTACAGCGTCCACCGGGCTCGCCACATAAGCCGAGATTAACTCAGGCTGCGGTCGTACGCGGCGAATGTCATCGGTGTCTCGTACGTGCGGTCGGCGCTGCGGATCGACCCGGCGACCGCGCCACGGGAGTTGATAAACGCTTGCAGCCGGCGGCGACCCGGTTGGCGCTGGCGGTTCCGAAGTCGTTGACTGTCATATAGATCTCGCCGGTCCACGCGGTGCCCACCCGGGCCGGTCGGCCGCCGACGCCTCGCAGCACCCGGGCGGTGACTTCTGGACAGGACGCATTGTGGTTAGCGCAAAAACCGACGACGAGCCAACTTGCGCTGACTCGCGCCGACCGTTCGGCATGGCACTACACCTAAAGCGTCCTAGGACAAAGGGCAACCATTGCGGCCTCGCTCCGAGCGGTCAGAATTCCCGGCCTACCAGCCTTTGGCCCCTCTTAGAATTTACCAAGCAAGAGAACGCGACTTGAACGACAGAACCCTTGACTCAACCAAGATATGTTCAACGGATGCCGGCACCAAAACGTGCAACGAGGACTAGCTCGGCATTCCTCGGGCGGGATGCACCACTCCCTCTGACCCCCACACTGCCAGTGTGTCGGCGAGGTTGCGGTGGCAGCACCTGGAGGCGCCATATCCCTCGCTTAAGGATACGCGAACGAGATGCATGACGCTCCGCCGAGCTCCGCGATCACATCAGACGGATGTAGTGCTTCCTGGCTTGCTCCCGCACCGCCTCACAGAATTGCGTATCGGTGGCTACGGTATTACCCGCGTGGGCGTACTCCTCGTACACCAGGCGGCAGCCGTGGATGCCAGTGAGCAGATCCCGCAGTAGATCGAGAGCAGGCCGCTGCGGATTCAGCAGGGTAAGCCGCACGGGCGTTGGCTCCGCATCCGGATCGTCGTTGTCGTCTCCGGTGTCGTACTCGGCCAGCAAGGCTCCGAGATCCGCAACGGCGCCTTCACCGACCTGTATCGCCCCGCGAACCATCTCCACCACGACGCCGTACGCGGTGTCGCTGAAGTTGAACAGCCGCAGCACCTCACTCGGTGTCTCCGCCGGCAACGCCTCGATGTCGTCGGCGGCCTGCACCACCTCGTCCGCCGGCATGCCGGACACTTCGGCGACGACGTCCGCAGCAGCCTTGAGCCAGTGCGCGGCCGCCACCGACGCGGCCGTCGGGTCGACGTCCGCGAACAGCTGCTCACCGTTCAGCGGATCCCGCGCCAGGAGGCCGTCGGCGGCGGCGACCTGGACCGGGTTCACGTCGGTGCGGCTCAACACCACCGCCTGCTGGGCTCGGCCGCTCAGATCACCGCGTTCGGCGGACTCGACCGCTTCGATCTCCGCGGCGACGTCCGCGCTGACCGCCTCGAGCAGCTTTGCGTCGTCGAGAGCGCGCAGCGCTCGGCCGACACGATGAGCCCATTCTTCGACCGGGTCGTAGCTCTCGATGATGGCGCCTCCCTCGCTCGGCAGGTTCGGCTCCTTGATGAGGCTGACCAGCTGCGAGAAGACCTCGCGGCTCTGCTCGCGCCGCCAGCCCTCACCGTTGCCGTCCCGGTCGTCGGTCGCGAGGCCGGGATGGGTGTAGCAGCGCCACAGCGCTTCGGACAATGACGTCAGAGCCGCGGCGAGCCGTAACCGGTCCTCCGCAACGGCCGTGGCGGGCAGTGCCCCTACCACCGCCGCTCGTTGCCCTCGCCCGGTCGGCCAGATCCTCAGCACCGTTCCGGTGTCCTCGTCGACGGCGTAGTTGGTCACGATGGTCTCCTTCTCAAGTAGACGCCAGTCATGTCGCCTTGCCGATCTCGAACCACGGTGCCGCTTCGATCGTCGCGCGCCGCGCGTACCGCAGCCGAGTTGGGACCTCGAACGGGGACATCAGCCGTCACCACCCGCCGCCCGGGCTCGCGCCTTCGCCGAACGCTCCGCCAGTTGCAGCATGTAAGCCCGTCGGGCATGCAGCGCCATCGTCTTCCGGACCTCCGGCTCCAGCACACCGAACGGATCGACCTGCTTCTCGAACCGGGCCAGGAACGACGCCGTCGCCGATGCTGTTCGGCCTTGCCGATCTGCCGTGTTCGCCCACGAGGCGTGCGCGGCGATCCGCGCCCGCCTCGACCGCTGCTTCGCCGTCAACGCCATGAGTTGTTCCCCCCGTTCAGACTCGTTCGCCTATGCGTAGCCGCGCGTGAGTCGCTTGGGCCCGCTCGGCTGCCGCTGACGCGCCGTAGCGGCGGGGCATGTCGTCCGACGACCAGCCCAACACCAGCATCAGATCGCCGGTGTCACCGCCAGCGAGCTTCCACTCATGGGCGAAGTTGTGCCGCCACCGATGCGCATGCACGTTGCCCACCCCGGCCAGGACTCCGCGCCGTCGGAGCATGAGCTTGATGCCGTTGCTCGACAGCGGCACCGCGCCTCGAGCCGGCAACCACATCGCCGTCGCCGAGGCCGCCTTGCGCCGGCTGCGCGCTCGAAGGAACTTGGTCAGCGCGTGGCCGGTCTTCGGGCCGAACCGCACCCGTCGGTCCTTCATGCCCTTGCCGTGGAACAGCAGCGAGTCGCTGTTGAGGTCCACGTCGTCCAGCTGCAGCCCGGCGACTTCCGACAGCCGGGCGCCGGTGTTGTAGAACAGCCGGATAATGGCCTCGTCACGCAGCGACAGATAGTCCTTGCCCTTACAAGTGGCCAGGATCTTCGCGGTGTCGTCGTCGCCCAGGATCGGGATCAGCGTCTGGGCGGTCTTCGGCTGCCGAACCCGGTCCAGCGGCGAACGCTCCAGGTCTTCCTCCTCGGTCAGCCACCGGAAGAACTGCTGCAACCCCTTGTGCTTGTTCAACGCCGTCGACGCCGAACGAGTCCGGACCATCCACGCCTGGAACTCCTCGATGTGGCCCCGCTCGACCTCGGTCGGATCCTCCGCCGCGTCCTCGGCACCCAGCGGCTCGGCGTTGTCGACGAGGAACCGGCTCAGCTGGGCACCAGCGAGAAGGTAGCTGTAGCGGGTGGTCTCGGGATAGTTCCCGGAGCGCAGCATCCGATCCCAGTCCCGGAGGTAGTCGAACCAGGCGGGCGGCAGATCGCGGCAGACCTTCTGCAGATCGAGCACATCCACCTCGCAGACATTCGCCGGGCCGGCGCCGTGCATCCCTTGACTACGTACAAGGGCACGTATCGCACCACGAGCCCGTACGCGCGGCGCTCGTTCGATCATCCGAGCTGCGGCGCGTCAGGCGAAAGCTGTCTGCGGCTGTATCCCCCTATCTCCTTCCCCACCCACTCCACCGGGCTGATCCCGGCTGCGACGGCGACCCTACGCGCCGCCGCAGCCGGTGAGCCGGTCAGACCCGCTCGCCGATGCCCATCTGCACCTGGAGCTCCTGCGCACGCTCGGCGGCTGCGCTCGCGCCGTAGCGGCGCGGCATGTCCTCCGACGCCCACCCCAGCAACAGCATCAGGTCGCCGGTGTTGCCGCCGGCCCGGTGCCATTCGTGGGCGAAGTTGTGGCGCCACCGGTGCGCGTGCGTGTTCGTTACGCCGGCGGCGGCGCCGCGGCGTTTGAGCATCAGCTTGATGCCGTTGGGTGACAGCGGCTTGCCGCCCTTCTCGGCCATCCACAGATGCGGAACGTCCTCGGCGCCTTTGCGCTTCGCGCGGGCGCGTAGATACCGTGCGATCGCCCGGGATGTCTTCGGGCCGAACCGCACCCGCCGATCTTTGGCGCCTTTGCCGTGCAGGTGGACCGACTCGGTGTTCATGTCCAGATCGCTCAACAGCAGGTTGCCAATCTCGGACAGCCGGGCGCCGGTGTTGTAGTACAGCCGGATCAGCGCCTCGTCTCGCAACGACATGAACGTCTTGCCCTTGGTGCCGTCGAGGAGTTTCTTGGTGTCGTCGTCGCCCATGATCGGTACGAGTTTCTGAGGGGTCTGCGGCTGCTTGACCCGTTCCATCGGTGAACGGTCGATTTCCTCCTCTTCGACGAGGTACTTGAAGAACTGCTGCAGACTCTTGTGCTTGTTCAGCGCAGTCGACGGCGACCGGGTTTCGATCATCCACGCCTGGAACGACTCGACATGCGCCTTCGTCACCAGGGTCGGATCCTGCGCGGCGTCATCCGCGTCCGGATCCGGCGACTGGTCAGCCAGATACTTGGCCATTTGCGCGGCGGCCAGGAGGTAGTTGTAGCGTGTCGTCTCCGGGTGATTCCCGGCTCGCAAGGCGCGGTCCCAGTCGCGCAGGAAGCCGGCCCAGTCGCCCTTCTCCAGGCCTTCGCACAGTCGGTCGAGCTTCAGTAGGGGCATCTCTCGTCACCTGCCGAGTCAAGGGGTCTACAAGCGGCGTGCTCGACCCGGCTGACGTCGCCA
>NZ_JBFAQM010000038.1:0-84399 GCF_040677315.1 Actinoplanes sp. NPDC049316
CCATCCATTCGCCCACCCCGCGAACCGCGGGAGCGCAGAACGGGCGCGCCCCGGTTGCCGTTCGGTTCAGCCCACCGGAACCCTCAAGTCGCCCGCATCAGCCGGACGCGGGCGGGCGCGAGCGGGCCCGCCCGGCGCGCGAGCAGCGCCGTGATCGGCGCCCCGCACGGCGCGCGAGCAACGCCGCGATCGGCGCCCCGCACAGCGCGCCACCAGCGCCGCGATCGGGGCCCCGCCCGGCGGGCGGGCAGCAACGGGATCGGTGGTCAGCGGCAGGATCGCCCGTCCTCCGCGGGATTCGGGTGCGAAACGGTGATAACGGTCCGTGTCGCCTCTCACGAGTCGATCTTGTCAGGCCGCCCGGGAGCCGGGCGATGGGTCAGATGGCCGCGACGCTGCCGGCCTCCCTGACTTTCGATACCGGAACGGACCATGTTCTCCACTGCTCTGCTCGGCTGGCTCGGCGCCGCACTGTCCATGTCCCTCCCCTGGCCGCAGGTGTACCGCTCGTGCATTCAGGGACGTACGGGCGGGCTGTCCCCCACAGCGTGCTGGCTGGGCCTGGCGATGCCGATCGGGTGGATCACGTACGGGCTGCTGGCCGGCGAGACGGTGCAGGTGGTGACCAACACCGTCAACGGCGCGGCCGGGCTGGGCGTGCTGACCGTCGTGCTGTGGCGCCGCAGCGACCTGCGTACCGGCCGGAAGCTGCTGGTCACGGCGAGTGGCGCCGGGGCCGTCCTCACCGCCGTCGCGGTCAGCGTCGCGGTGGCCGCCCTCACCGATGCCACCGCCGCCCATGTGGCGGTCGTGCTGGGCCTGATCCTCGCCGGGACGTCGTTCGCCTCGTCCGTCCCCCAGCCGCTGTCGCTGCTGCGCGACCGTACCCAGGACCTGAGCGGCCTGTCCCCGCTGCGCTGGCGCCTGGGCGCGGCGGCCAGCGGCTCCTGGCTGACGTACGGCCTCACCACCGGCCAGACGGCGGTGTGGCTGTCCGCCCTCGTGGGCCTGACCAGCGCCGTGATCGTCTGCGTGGTCCTGGTCGCCGCCGGCCGTACCGCGCCGGCCCCGGCCTCGGTGCCGCTGCCGGCGCCGGTGGCCCGTGGGGTGGCGACCGTGGTCCGGCCCGCCCGCGGCACCGCCCGGGTGGTCCGCCCGGCCACCGCCCCCGCCGCGGTCGCCGGCACCGCCGCCGTCACCTTCTCATCGGCCGTCACCGCCTCCTCCGCCGTCAAGGCCTCGTCCGCGGTCACCGCGACGCTCGTCCGGCCCGGCTCGGCGCGCGTCGTCCGGCCTGCCGCGGCGGTCACCCGCTCCGCGCGCCCGGTCAGCGGAGCCACCCGGACGACGCCGGTCCGCGTGTCCCGACCGGCCCGTACGCCGGCCGCACGGGTCGCCACCGCCTGAGCCGGCGCAACACTTCAGTCACGACTGCGGTCGCCGCCGAAAGGTTCTTCACGTCGCACTGGTACCCTTGCCGCGCTTTTCGCCCATGGAGGTAATCACGTGCGCCGGAATCTGGTGGCCCTTGCGGCGGTCGGTCTGCTCACCGTCGGCGGTCTCACCGCCTGCACCGACGATGACGACAGCGGCTCCGCCGCCGAGACGCGCCGCGCCGACGGGACGGGCAAGGTCGGCGTGATCCTGCCCGACACCACGACGTCGCAGCGCTGGGGCAGCGACGACCCGAAACTGCTCAAGGCCGCGCTGGACGCGGCCGACGTCCCGGTGGAGATCGAGAACGCGCAGGGTGACGCGGCGAACTTCCAGCGCATCGGCGACCGGATGATCGCCGAGGGCGTCACGGTGCTGATCATCGCCAACCTCGACCCGGTCAGCGGCAAGTACGTGCTGGACAAGGCCAAGGCCGCCAAGGTCAAGACCATCGACTACGACCGGCTGACGCTCAACGGCGGCGCCGACTACTACGTCAGTTTCGACGGCGAGCAGGTCGGCAAGTACCAGGGCGAGGGCCTCATCCGCTGCCTGCAGGAGAAGAAGGTCGCCAAGCCGCGGGTCGTCTACCTCAACGGCGCACCTTCCGACAACAACGCCCTGCTGTTCAAGAACGGCTACGACTCGGTGCTGCAGCCGAAGTTCGACGACGGCTCCTTCTTCAAGGGCCCGGACCAGTCCGTGGACAAGTGGGACAACAAGGAGGGCCGGTCGATCTTCGTCGAGATGATGAACCAGTACAACAACCAGATCGACGGCGTGCTGGCCGCCAACGACGGCCTGGGCAACGCGGCGATCACCGTGCTGCGCGAGCGCAAGCGCAACGGCAAGGCGATGAACGGCACGGTCCCGGTGACCGGGCAGGACGCGGAGACGCAGGGCCTGCAGAACATCCTCGCCGGCGACCAGTGCATGACGGTGTACAAGCCGATCAAGAAGGAGGCGGACGCGGCCGCGAAGCTCGCGATCAGCCTCTTCAAGGGCGAGCAGGCCAAGGTCGTCGACCGGGTGAAGGACCCCGAGTCGGGCGCGTACGTCCCGGCCGTGCTGCTGGACCCGATCCCGATCTACAAGGAGAACGTCGTCGACGTCATCAAGGACGGCTTCGCGACGAAGAAGGCGGTCTGTGCGGGCCGGTTCGCCGCGCTGTGCCGGGAGAACGGCATCAAGTGACGCAGGACTGACGCGCGCACGACGCGGGGCGGCCGGGGTGACCGGCCGCCCCGCTGCTGTGTTCAGGCGGTGGCGCAAGTGGCGCCGTTGAGGGTGAATCCGCTCGGCGCCCGGCTGTCGCCGGTGTGCGTCGCCTGGTATCCGATGCCCACGGAGGCTCCGGGGGCCAGGGCCGCGTTGTAGCTGACGTTACGGGCGCTCACCTGGCCTGAGGCCGGCGAGTAGGTGGCGTTCCAGCCCGAGGTGATGCTCTGCCCGGAGGGCAGCGTGAAGCCCAGCGTCCATCCGTTGATCGCGGTGCTGCCCGTGTTGGTGATGGACAGCGACGCGGTCAGCCCGGTGTTCCAGGCGTTGGTCGTGACGCTGACCCGGCAGGCCCCGGCGGACGGCGGCGTGGACGGCGGCGTGGACGGAGGGGTCGACGGCGGCGTGGACGGGTCCGTGCCGGTCCGGTCGAGGCCGAAGAAGGCGATGGCCATGGCCGCCATCCCGCTCATCGGCAGCGAGTGGCCGACCCCGGCGATGCTGATCCCCTCGACCGGCGCCTGCACGGACGCGTTGCCGTACCGGGTCCGGGTCCAGCCCTGCTGCGGTGTGTCCGTCTGCACCGGGGTCTGGCTGACACCCAGCACGTTCGTCCACTGCTTGATCTCCTCCTGGAAGTTCGGGTATCGCAGCGTGTCGTCGGTCGTGCCGTGGAACACCTGCATGCGCGGACGCGGCCCGGAGTACCCGGGATAGGCGCCCCGGACCAGGTCGCCCCACGCCTGGGCGGTCTTCGTGATCTGGCCGTTGGCGCAGGCGCTGTTCCAGCCGGAACCGTCCGTGGTCGCGAAGCAGCCGAACGGCACGCCCGAGAACGCCGACCCGGCGGCGAAGACGTCCGGGTAGTCACCGAGCAGGACGTTGGTCATCATCGCGCCGGAGGACGCCCCGGTCACGAACGTACGGGCCGGGTCGGTGGCGTACCGCTGCTGCACGTAACGCACCATCGAGACGATGCCGACCGGGTCGCTGCCGCCGTCGTGGCGCAGAGCGGCCGGCGAGGACACGTCGAAGCAGTTGCCGGAGCGGGTCGCCGACGGGTAGACGACGATGAACCCGTACCGGTCGGCCAGCGAGGCGAACTCCGTACCCGAGTAGAACGCCGGACCCGAGCCCGTGCAGTAGTGCACGGCGACGAGCAGCGCCGGGCGGGCCGCCAGCCGGTCGGGCACGTACAGGTGCATCCGCAGGTTGCTCGGGTTGGTGCCGAAGTTCGTGACCTCCTGCAGCGAGGCCGCCTGGGCCGCGGTGGCCGGCATGAGGATCGCCGCCCCGAGCGCGGCGGCCGAGGCGGCCGCCGCGAGCAGCGCTTTCATTCGTCGCATCACGTCCGCCCTAGCTCGCCGAGCAGGTGGCCGAGGCGGGACCGGTGCCGGTGCCCTGGAAGCCGAACTCGGTGCTGCCACCGGCGGGCACGGAACCGTTGTACGAGACGTTGGCGAACCGTACGGTGCCGGTCGAGCCGCTGCTCTGGCTGTTCCACGAGTTCGTGACGGCCGCCCCGGACGGCAGCGTCGTGCTCACCGACCAGCCGCGCAGGGCGGAGCTGCCCGCGGTGACGCGTACGGTCGCCACGAAGCCGCCGGTCCACTGGTTGAGCGAGACCGTCGCGGTGCAAGCGCCCGTGCCGGGGTCCGTGGGGGTGCTCGGCGGGGTGCTAGGCGGGGTGCTGGGCGAGGTCGGCGGGTCGCTGGGCGGAGTCGTGCCGCCGCCGTTGAGCGCGTTCAGCGTCGAGGTGTACGCCGCCTTCTTGTTGCCGCTGGAGTCGAAGAGCAGCGGGGTGCCGCCGGCCCGCCAGGAGTCGCTGTCGCGGATGCCCCAGACCGTGATGCCGGTGCAGCGGCTCACGGCGAGGCAGGCCTTCGTGACCCGGGAGAAGTTGTCGGCCTGGGTCTGTCCGGAGCCCTCGATGTCGAGCTCGGTGATCTGCACGTCCACGCCGAGGTTGGCGAAGCGTTGCAGGTTGGCCTGGTAGTCGCTGGGCACCGGGGACTGCGCGTTGAAGTGCGACTGGAAGCCGACGCAGTCGATCGGTACGCCGCGGGACTTGAAGTCCTGCACCATTGCGTACACGGCGTTGCTCTTCGCGTTCTGGCCGTCGGTGTTGTAGTCGTTGTAGCAGAGCTTCGCGCCGGGGTCCGCGGCGCGCGCGGCGCGGAACGCGGCTTCGATCCAGTCGTTGCCGGTGCGCTGCAGGTTGGAGTCGCGCCGGGCGCCGGTGTTGCCGTCGGCGAAGGCCTCGTTCACCACGTCCCAGGCGTAGATCTGTCCCTTGTAGTGGGTGGCGACCTGGGTGACGTGGTTGAGCATGGCGTTGCGCAGCGCGGTGCCGCTCATGTTCTGCGCCCAGCCGGGCTGCTGCGAGTGCCAGGCCAGCGCGTGGCCCCGGATCCGCATGTTCTGGGCCTGGGCGTGGCTGACGATGCGGTCGGCCGAGCTGTAGCTGAACTGGTTCTGGTTGGGCTCGGTGGCGTCCCACTTCATCTCGTTCTCGGGCGTCACCGCGTTGAACTCGCGGTCGAGGATGCCGACGTAGGTGCTGTCGGACAGCTTGTTCGCCGCCACCGCCGTCCCGAAGTAGCGACCGGTGGCCGCGGCGGAGGCGCCCAGCGTGGTCGCGGCCTCGGCCGTCGAGGTGAGGGCGACCACGCCGCCGGCGGCGACGACGGCCGCGGCGGCGGCCACGCCGAGCGCCCGCAGCGGGGTCCGTGGCTTGTGCATCGGGGAACCTTTCTCGCAGGGGGACAGCGCCGAGCGATTCACAGGGGTCGATCGGCGGTGGCCGGACGTTAACGAAACAATCCCGTAACTTCAACGGCCCGGCTTACGCCGCCGAGGACCCCCGCCGGTCCTTTTCGCGGCTTTGGCGCGACTAAATCACGCCTTACCGATCAGCCATGGCTCTGCAACTTCCGGTCTCTGTGCACCATTCGCGGATTGTGGGAGCGCTTCCATTGAGCCGGACGGATGGCTGTGGCACGTTCGCCGAGGCCGCCGCGATCACGACGAAGGAGTTCCCATGCCCGACCGAAGCGCCGCCCGCCCCACCCGGCGTGAGCTCCTGGCCGCGGCCGGCGGCTCGGCACTCGCCGCCGCGATACCCGGCCCCGCGACGGCCGCCCCACCCGGCGGCGCGGCGGGCCACCGGGACCGCTGGGTCGCCACGTGGGGTGCGATGCCCCAGCTGACCGAGCCCGGCAACATGCCGCCCGCCGCGTTCATCCGCGACGGGGTGGTGCTGCCGGACACCACCCTGCGGCAGACGCTGCGCGTGACCGTCGGCGGCGGGCCCGTACGGCTGCGCTTCTCCAACGCCTTCGGCGGGGCGGACCTGCCCCTGCACACCGTGCGCATCGCGCTCCCGGCCGGCGGGCGGGCCGGCGTGGCCGCGATCCAGGAGGGCACCTCGCGGCCGGTGACGTTCGGCGGGAGGGCCTCAACGGTGGTCCCGATGGGCGCCCAGGTGGTCTCCGACCCGGTCGCCATGGAGGTGGCCCCGGGATCGAACGTGACGGTGACCGTCCACCTCGACTCCGGCCAGGCGTCCACCGCCATCACGTCGCACCCGGGCTCCCGGACGACGTCGTACCTGCTCCCGGGCGAGCACGCCGACGACCTCGACCTGCCCGGCGCCACCCCGGTCGACCACTGGTACTTCCTGAGCGGGCTGGAGGTGCAGCCGGATGCGCCGTCGCGTGCGCTCGTGCTGCTCGGCGACTCGCTGACCGACGGCCGCGGCTCCACGACGAACGGCAACAACCGCTGGCCCGACCAGCTGTTCGACCGGCTCCAGGCCGTCCCGCGGCTCCGCGACGTCGCGGTCGTCAACGAGGCGGCGGGCGGCAACCGGGTGCTGCGCGACGGCCTCGGGCCCAACGCCCTGGCCCGGCTGGACCGCGACGTGCTGGCCCAGACCCGCGCCGCGTGGGTGATCCTCTTCGAGGGCGTGAACGACATCGGCACGGCCGCCGCCACCCCGGCGGACCAGCAGCGGATCACCGAGGAGCTGATCTTCGCGTACGACCAGATCGTGCTGCGCTGCCAGGCCCGCGACCTCGTGGTGTGCGGGGCGACCCTGCTGCCCTTCGGCGGGAACGAGGGCTACGACGACGCCGGAGGGCTACGCGAGCAGAGCCGCCGTACGGTCAACGCCTGGATCCGCGGCAGCGGCCGGTTCGACGTCGTGGCGGACTTCGACGCCGCCGTCCGTGACCCCGGCGACCAGCGCCGGCTGCTGGCCGCGTACGACACCGGCGATCACCTGCACCTCACCCCGGCCGGATACCGGGCCTTGGCGCAGGCAGTCCCGCTCCGCCTCTTCGTCAGGACGGGGTGACGGTTCGCGGCGCCGGGCGGGCGAACGAGCGCGCCCACAGCGCCGGCCATCCGGCACCGAGCCAGGACGCCGGCAGCAGCAGCCCGTGCCGGGCGATCGCGGCCCAGAACTCCGCCGGGTCGCCACCCAGCTCGACCGCGTCCGGCCGCGAGCACGGCGTCGTCGGCGCGCAGGAGGGCGCCGACCGCGGCCCGGACGCGCAGCGCCACCAGATCGGCGGTGCGCGCCGGGGCCACCCGGGGAAGCCGGGCGAGCTTGCGCGCATTTCTCAGGGCACATGGTGCACATTCCCGGCACGGGACAACGGTGCATTGACGGATGCCTCTACGGTGTCCGCGTGAAGATCCGGTACGTCCTGCACAACGCGTACGGCACGGGCGGAACCATCCGTACCGTCGTCAATCAAGCCAACGCGATGTGCCGTACGCACGACGTCGAGATCGCCAGCGTCTACCGCACCCGGGACAAACCGGTCTTCCCGCTCGACGAGCGGGTCCGCCTGGTGTCCCTCACCGACCTGCGCGACGACGGTTCACGGTGGACGGACCCACAGGGCACCAACTCCCGGTTCGTCCGCAAGACGCGGCGCTTCCGCAACCCGCTGCCGCACCGGTACGACTTCCGCTACAAGCGCTGGGATCCGGTGGTCGACACGATCCTCGTGCGCTACTTCCGGGCCCAGCGCGACGGTGTGCTCGTCACCACGCGGCCCGGCCTCAACCTCATGTCGGCCTGGTTCGCCCCGAGCCGGCTCGTCCGGGTCGGCCAGGACCACATGAACCTCGGCACGTACAAGCCCGCGCTGCGGGAGGCGATGCTGCGGGCGTACCCGCGGCTCGACGCGGTGACCGTGCTGACCGAGGCGGACCTGGCCGCGTACCGGGCGGCGCTCGGCCACACGGGCCTGCGCGTGGAACGGATACCGAACGGCATACCGGACCGGCCCGCTGCACCGGCCGGCGGGCGCGGGCGGACCGTGCTGGCAGCCGGCCGGCTGACCCCGCAGAAGGGGTTCGACCTGCTGGTGGAGGCCTTCGGGCTGGTCCGCGAGCGGCACCCGGACTGGGAGCTGGCCATCTTCGGTGAGGGCCGCCTGCGGGGCGGGCTCACCGAGCAGATCAAGGAGCTCGGCCTCGGCGGTCACGTCCATCTGCGCGGGATGACCCGGCACCTCGACCGGGAGCTGGCCCGGGCGTCGGTCTTCGCGCTGAGCTCCCGCTTCGAGGGGCTGCCGATGGTGCTGCTGGAGGCGATGGACTCGGGCCTGCCGGTCGTGGCGTTCGACTGCCCGACCGGTCCCGCGGAGGTGGTCGAGGACGGCGTCAACGGCCTGCTGATCCCCCGCGAGGACACGGCCGCGCTCGCCGAGGGCCTGTGCCGACTGATCGAGGACGCCGCGCTGCGCGAGTCGTTCGGCCGCGCGGCGAGACGGACCAGCGCGCGGTACGAGATGCCCGCCGTGGCCGAATCCTGGGAACGGCTGTTCACGGAGCTCACGGCGGCCTGAGCCGCGGCGCTTGCGCGTGATCGTTACCCTCCGCCCGGGCGAGTCCCCCGACCGCCCGCACGTTGACGACTATCGAAGTTTGGACCTGGCATCCCGATGCGCCGACGCGAGCACAAGCCCTTGACCAACGCGGCCGCCCTGCTGATCTGCGGCCTGGCCTCCGGCGTGGTCGTCGCCGCGGCGGCGTTCCCCGCGGTGGCCATGTCCGGCCTGGCGGCCAAGGCCGGCGGCGAGTCCTTCGCCAGCCTGCCCAGCGAGCTCAAACACGCCACCGCCCCCCAGGTCAGCACCCTGTACGCGGCCGACGGCAAGACCAAGGTCGCCGTGTTCTGGGAGGAGTTCCGGCGCGACGTGCCGCTCAAGGACATCTCCAAGACGATGCAGAACGCGATCGTCGCCGCCGAGGACCACCAGTTCTTCCACCACAACGGCGTGGACGTGAAGGGCATCGCCCGGGCGTTCGTCAACAACAGCGGCAAGAACGACCGGCAGGGCGCCTCGACGCTGACGATGCAGTACGTCAAGATGTCGCTCGCGTACACGGCGACCACGCCGCAGGAGGTGGTGGACGCCACCGAGGGCACGGCACGGCGCAAGCTCAGCGAGATGAAGTACGCGATGCAGGTCGAGAAGGAGCTCACCAAGGAGCAGATCCTCGAGCGCTATCTCAACGCGGCCCCGTTCGGCAACGGCGCGTACGGCATCTCCGCCGCCAGCCAGGTGTACTTCCAGAAGAAGGCCAAGGACCTCACGGTCGCCGAGGCGGCGCTGCTGGCCGGCATGGTGAAGGCGCCGACCGGCTTCAACCCCACCACCGCGAAGGGCTACCCGCTGGCCCTCGACCGGCGCAACTGGGTCATCGCCAACATGCGCGACCTGGGCTTCATCACCCCGCAGCAGGCCGCGGACGCCACGAAGGCGCCGCTGAAGCGCACGGTCAAGCGCAGCGGCAACGGCTGCACCTCGGTGACCACCAACAGCTGGGGCTTCTTCTGCGACTACTTCTACCGCTGGTGGCTGAGCCGGCCCGAGTTCGGCGCCAACCCGTACGAGCGGGAGCGGCGGCTCAAGAGCGGCGGCTACACCATCCGCACCTCGCTCGACGTCAAGGCGCAGAACGCGGCCCGCAAGAACATCGCCAAGCAGATCGGCGTGAAGGACCGCGACGCGCTGCTGCTCGCCGGCGTCGAGCCGGGCACGGGCCGGGTACGCGCGCTCGCCGCCAACCGGCGCTTCAAGATCGACGATCCGGCCGATCCCGAGAACAAGCTCTCCTCGGACCCGGCCCTCAAGGCCAAGGGCAAGCGCGGCACGTACCCGAACACCACCAACCCGCTGCTGACCGGCGGCGGCGACATCACCGGCTACCAGGCCGGCTCGGTGTTCAAGATGTTCACGATGGTGGCGGCGCTCGAGAACGGCTATCCGCTGGCGTACCCGATCAACACCACGTGGCGGTACAAGTCGCCGACCTACCTCGACTCCGGCGCGCCGGCCGAGTGCGGCGGGCACTACTGCCCGACCAACGCGTCGAAGTCGGAGAAGGGCCCGTACAACATGTGGACGGGCTTCGGCAGCTCCGTCAACACGTACTTCGTGCCGCTGGAGGAGAGCGTCGGCGCCGAGAAGGTCGTCGACGTGGCGCAACGCTTCGGCGTGCAGTTCCGCAACCCGCACGACAAGGACCTCGCGACCCACTACGCGCACGACTGGGGCTCGTTCACCCTCGGCGTGGCCGACTCCACACCGCTGGACATGGCGAACGCGTACGCGACCCTGGCCGGCGACGGCATGTACTGCACGCCGACCCCGGTCCAGCAGATCACCACCGCGTCCGGGGAGAAGCTCGACGTCGGCAAGCCGCACTGCAAGCGGGCCACCCCGGCGGACGTGGCCCGCGCCGCCATCGACGCGGCGCGCTGCCCGCTGGGCGACTCCGCGCGGCTGGGCAGCTGCGGGGGCGCGACCGCCGGTGACACCGACGACATCGTCGGGCATCCGGTCTTCGGCAAGACCGGCACGACCGACAACGACAAGACCGCCTCGCTGATCGTGGGCACCACGAAGATCGTCGTGGCGGGCTATCTGGTCAATCCGGACTACCAGAACCACCCGTACCGGATGTCGCACGGCGTGGTGAACCCGGCGGTGCAGAAGACGGTCCGGGACATCATGAAGGGCGAGCCGGACGAGGAGTTCAAGAAGCCGTCCGGCACGAAGATCGCCAAGGGTGAGCAGCGGTCGGTGCCCGACGTGACGTGCCGCAGCATCGCGGAGGCCACGGGGCTGCTCAAGAACGCCGGGTTCATCGCGGCCACCGGCGCCGAGGTCGCCTCCTCCTGCCCGAAGGGCACGGCGGCCGGTACCGACCCGTCCGGTACGACGGTCAAGGGCGGTTTCGTCAGCATCCAGGTCAGCGGCGGGCCGGCACAGACCACCGGCACCCCGCCCGGCCAGGGCGGGCCCGGCAACGGCCCCGGCAACGGTCCCGGCCGCCCAGGCCCTCGCTGAGCAGGACCGGCGCGCGTCCCCGGCCCACGGAAGGGGGGCCGGGGATGCAGACCGGCGTCGATACCGGCAGACTGCCTCGGCATGGAGGTGCACCAGCGACTCGGCGGCCGCTACGTTCTGCTCGCCCCGCTCGGTCACGGCGGCATGTCCGTGGTGTGGCGGGCCCACGACGAGGTCCTCGGCCGCACGGTCGCCGTCAAGGTCCTCGCCGCCCGGTACGCGGGCGACCCCGAATCGCGGCGGCGGATCCGCCAAGAGGCCCGCGCCGCGGCGGCGCTGTCGCACCCCAACATCGCCCAGGTGTACGACTACGGCGAGTCCACGGAGCCCGGCTCCCCGGCCCCGTACGTGGTGATGGAGCTGGTCCGCGGCGTGCCGCTGCACGACCGGATGCACGCCCCCGTGTCGTCCCGTTACGCGATGCGGGTGTGCGCGGAGGTGGCCGCCGCGCTCGCCGCCGCGCACGCCGACGGCCTGGTGCACCGCGACATCAAACCGGCCAACGTGCTGCTCGCCGAGACCGGCGCGAAGGTCGTCGACTTCGGCATCGCCGCGGCGATCACCCGGTCCGGCGCCGGCGACCTCGACGAGGAGGTGTACGGCACCCCGGCGTACCTGGCGCCGGAGCGGCTGACCGACGACGCGGTCGACCCGGCATCCGACGTGTACGCCCTCGGAGTCCTGCTCTACCGCCTGCTCTCCGGCCACTCCCCCTGGTCCGCGGACACCACGACGCAGATGCTGTCCGCGCACATCTACGTGGCGCCGGAGCCGCTGCCGCAGCTGCCCGGGGTGCCCGAGTACGTGGTCGACCTGTGCAACCGCTGCCTCAGCAAGGACGTCACGATGCGTCCGAGCGCGCGGGAGGTGGCCGCACTGCTGGCCCAGGGCGCGGGCCTGCGGGTGGTGGCCGACGAGCCGGTCCGTGCGGCGGGCGGCCCGGCCGTCGACCCCACCCCGTCCGTGCTGATCCGCCGGGACGCGACGACGGCGGCGACCGGCCTGGCAGCGGCCGCGATCCCGGCGGCGCAAGCGCCGTCCGCACCTTTGCGCCCGGCGACGGAGAACCCAGCCGCCGAGAACCCGGCCGATCGAAGCCCGGCCGCGGGAGACCCGGCCGCGGACACCCCGGCCACGGGCGGCAGCCGTAGATCACCGGGCCGGCGGGCCCGCCTAGCCATGATCACCGCCGCGGTCGTGCTGCTGGCGGCCGTGCTGTGGCTGCTCCTGCCCGACGGGCACGGAGACAACCGGTCCGCGGACGCCCTGCCGGCCGCTCCCCCGTCGTCCGCCTTACCCGCCGCGCCGCGCCCCGGCGACAGCACGGCGCGCAAGCCCGTCTCCGAGACGACCGCGGCGACGGCACCCACAGCGACGGCCGCGGCCGGTGACCCGGCCGCTCCCACCCCGGCGAAGCCTCCGCGCGCGACGGCCACCACGGGGCGGGCCACCGCCACGACGACGACTCCGCGGCCGACGACGACCACCGAGCCCGAGGAGCCGGCCCGCGAGTGGTCGTTCTCCTCGCAGGGCGGTTCGGTACGCGCCACCTGTCCGGACCCCGGCCGGGCGCAGCTGCTGTCGTGGGCGGCGACGCGCCCGTGGAAGGTCGACGCGGTGGAGTCCGGGCCGGGGGCCGCGCCGTACGTGACGTTCCGGCACGGCAACGAACGGGTCAGGATGACCGTCACCTGCTCGTCGGGCGTCGCGTCGGTCTCGACCGACGACGTCTGACCCGCCGGCGACGGCCGGCCGTACCGGCGGGCGGAAGGGGGTACGACATGGCGGGCGCCGACCGGCTGCGTCGCTGGGAACGCGTCACCGAGCTGCCCCTCGCGCTCGTGTCGCTGCTCGCCCTCGTCTGCCTGGTGGTCCGCGTCCAGGACCCCTCGCCGCCGCAGTGGACGACGGCGGCGCTCGCGCTGGCGTGGACGGTGCTCGCCGTCGACTATCTCGCCCGGCTCGCCATGGCCGGAGACCGCCGCGCGTTCCTGCGGCGGGAGTGGATCGACCTGCTGGCCGTCCTCCTGCCGGTCCTGCGGGTGTTCCTGCTGGGCCGGATCATGCGGGTGCTCAGCCGGCGTGCCCGCAGCCGGCTGGCGAACCGCGTCGTGCTGTCGGTGGGGTGGCTGGCCCTGCTCGTCGTCGTGGGCGCCTCGATCCTCGTGGTCGGCTTCGAGCGCGACGCCCCCGATGCGAACATCCGGGACGTGGGGACCGCGGTCTGGTGGGCGTGCGTCACCCTGTTCACCGTCGGGTACGGCGACCACTACCCGGTCACCCTCGGCGGCCGCGTCGTCGCGGTGGCGTTGATGGTCACCGGGTTCGCCCTGCTGTCCGTGGTGACCGCGGCCATCGCGGCGACGTTCACCGAACGGCGGGGCCGGGAGCGGGACGAGCCGGACCAGGAACCGTAGCGGGCCCGTGTCACCAGCTGTGCACCGTGCCGTCCTCGAGGCGGTTCACCGGCAGCGACGCCGGCCGGTACGGATACCGCGCGGCCAGCTCCTCGTCGAGGTCGACACCCAGGCCGGGCGCCTCGGAGGGGTGCAGGTGACCGTCGGCGAAGCGGTAGCCGTGGGGGAACACCGCGTCGGTCTCGGCGGTGTGCGGCATGTGCTCCTGCAGCCCGAAGTTGGGGATGCTGATGTCGAGGTGCAGCGCGGCGGCCATGCAGACCGGGGACAGGTCCGTGGCGCCGTGCGAGCCGCTGCGGACGTGGTAGAGGTTCGCGAGGTCGAGGATGCGGCGCAGGTGGCTGATGCCGCCGGCGTGCACGACGGTCGCGCGGATGTAGTCGATGAGCTGCTCGGTGATCAGCTGCCGGCAGTCCCAGACGCTGTTGAACACCTCGCCGACCGCGATGGGGGTCGTGGTGTGCCGGCGGATGAGCCGGAAGCCCTCCTGCAGCTCGGCCGGGACGGGATCCTCCATCCAGGTCAGGTCGTACGGCTCCAGCGCCGCGCCGAGCCGGGCCGCCTCGACGGGGGTGAGCCGGTGGTGCACGTCGTGCAGCAGCATGAGGTCCGGCCCGAACTCGTCGCGGACGCGGCGGAACACCGACGGCACGTGGCTCAGGTAGCGGCGGGTCGACCACGTCGCCTCGGAGGGCACGGCGGCGTCGGCGGGCTCGTACGGCCTCCCGGCCGCGCTGACGCCGTACGTGGTGGCCAGGCCGGGCACGCCGGTCTGCACGCGCACGGCCCGGTAGCCGGCGTCGGCGAGCCGGGCCACTTCGGCCAGCACCTCGTCGGCCGTTTCCGCGTTCGCGTGGCCGTACACGGTGACGCCGTCGCGGGACCGCCCGCCCAGCAGTTGGTAGACCGGCAGGCCGGCCACCTTGCCCTTGATGTCCCACAGCGCGGTGTCGACCGCGGCGATCGCGGTCATCGTGACCGGCCCCCGCCGCCAGTACGCGCCCTTGTAGAGGTACTGCCAGGTGTCCTCGATGCGGGCCGGGTCGCGGCCGATGAGCGTGGGGACGACGTGCTCGCGCAGGTACGCCGCCACGGCCAGCTCCCGGCCGTTGAGGGTGGCGTCGCCGACCCCGGTGACGCCGGCGTCGGTGACGATCTTGAGCGTCACGAAGTTGCGCCCGGGGCAGGTGACGACCACCCGCGCCTCGGTGATCCTCATGTCTCCTCGTCCCCGACGCGGGCGACCAGCTGCGTCGGGTTGACGAACCGCAGCGCCACGACCAGCAGCACCAGCATCATCGACGTGTAGATGACCGCCATCGCATCGACGGACTGCTGGGCGCGGATCCCGGCGGACGACATCGAGTAGTAGAGCGCGACGACGAGCGTCTGCGAGTCGGGGCCGGCGGTGAGGAAGGTCAGCTCGAACATGCCGACCGTCCGGACCAGCACGAGGATCGCCGCGGCGAGGATGCCCGGGATCGACAGCGGCGCCAGCACCCGCAGGAACACCTGCCACGTGCGGGCGCCGCACATCCGCGCGGCGCGTTCGATCGCCGGGTCGATCTGCTCGATGAACGGCGTCATGGTGAGGATGACGAACGGTACGGAGGGCACGAGGTTGGCCAGCACGACGCCGGACAGGTGGCCGGCGAAGCCGTACTTGTAGAGCACCGTGGCGAGCGGGATGCCGTACGTGATCGGCGGCATGAGGATCGGCAGCAGGAACAGCAGGAGCAGCAGGCGCCGGCCGGGGAACGAGGCGCGGGCCAGCGCGTACGCCGCGGGCACCCCGATGAGCAGCGAGATGCCGACCACGAGCACCGCCACCTCGAGGGTGACGACGAGGACCGGGCCGAGGGTGAAGTCCTGCCAGGCCCGGCCGTACCAGCTCGCCGTCCAGCCCTGCGGCAGCCAGGTGTCGAACCACCGGCTGCCGAACGAGCTGACGACGACCGCCGCGATGACGCCGGCCAGGTTGACGAAGAAGAAGACCACCACGCCCCAGATGACCCAGCCGAGCGGGGAGCCGGTGAGGCGGCGCTGCCGGAGCTCCGTCATCCTTTGCCTCCCGCGGTCGAGCCGGTGTAGAGCAGCGCCCGCCAGCCGAGGACGAAGCCGAGGACGACCAGCTCGGCCACGCCCATGATGACCGCGACGGCGGAGGCGAGGACGTAGTCGTACTGGACGTAGGCCGCCTCGTACGCGGCGATCGAGATGACCCGGGTCTCGCCGGCCGGGTCGCCGACCAGCACGGCCGACGGGAACACGCTGAACGCCAGCACGAAGCTCAGGCAGAACGTGGTGGCCAGCCCGGGGGCGAGCAGCGGGAGCGTGACGCGGCGGAACCGCTGGAACCCGTTCGCCCCCAGCGTCGCGGCGGCGCGTTCCAGCGCCGGGTCGATCCCCGACAGGTACGAGCTGACGAGCAGGAACGCGAACGGGAACCCGGTGATCACGAGCGAGAAGAAGACACCCCAGTAGTTGTTCGTGAGGCGTACCGGGGCGTCGGTGAGGCCGGTGCTCTGCAGGACGCGGTTGAACCAGCCGGTAGGGCCGAGGAAGTTCAGCAGGCCCTGCGCGGTGAGCACGGTCCCCAGCGTGATCGGCAGCACGAGCAGGGTGGTCAGCACGCGCTTGCCACGGTACCGGCCGCGCATCCGGTACGCGATCGGCACGGACGCCAGCACGTTCAGCAGCGCGGCCGGCAGCGCGAGCCCCAGCGTGGTGGTGATCGTGTCGCGCAGGTACGCGTCGGTGAAGAACCGGCGGTACGCCCCCAGCGGGCCGCCCTCGGCGGGTTGCAGCGACAGGCCGATGCCGTAGAAGAACGGGTAGATGAACAGCAGCACGACGAACACCGCGCCCGGGACGAGCAGGAGCAGCTGCCGGTCGATGCCCCGGTCGGCCAGCCGGTGCCGCAGCGCGGTCACGTCTCGTCCCGCGGGAAGACCAGCAGCCGTGCGGGATCCACCGAGATGTGGATGCACTCGCCGGCCGCGGGCCGGGTGGGCCCGCGCAGGAACAGGGCCGTTCCCGTGTCCGTACGGGCCTCGACCGCGACCTCACGCCCCTGGTACTCGACGACCTCCACGGTGGCCGGCACTCCGGCGGCGGCGATGCTCAGATCCTCCGGGCGGGCGGCGGCCACCACGAGATCGCCCGCGACGAGCGCGCCGACGGGCGTGCCCGTCAGCGTGATGCCCTCGCCGCCGACGGCTACGCGGTCGCCGAGAACCTGCTCGGCCTTGAGCGGCAGCAGATTGCGATAGCCCATGAAGTCGGCGACGTGCCGGCTGACCGGGTTGGCGTGCACCTCCTCCGGGGTGCCGATCTGCTCCACCCGGCCCTCGCGCAGCACGACGAGACGGTCGGCCAGCGACAGCGCCTCCTCCTGGTCGTGTGTGACGTACACGGTGGTCAGCCCGAGGGTCTGGTGCAGGCGGCGGATCTCCGTACGCATCTCGAGCCGCAGCTTGGCGTCCAGGTTGGACAGCGGCTCGTCCATCAGCACGAGCGACGGTTCGAGGACGACGGCTCGCGCGATGGCCACCCGCTGCTGCTGGCCTCCGGAAAGCTGTCCGGGCAGTTTTCCCGCGTGCTCGCCCAGGTGCACCAGCCGCAGCGCCTCGTCGACGCGGCGGCGGGTCTCGGCGCGCGGCACCCGGCGCATCTGAAGCCCGAAGGCGACGTTGCGGCGCACGGTCAGATGCGGGAAGAGCGCGTAGTTCTGGAACACCATGCCGAAGCCGCGGCGTTCGGGCGGCACGGTGTCGAGGCGTACGTCGTCGCGCCAGATGCTGCCCCGGCTGAGCGGGAGCAGGCCGGCGAGGCAGTTGAGCGCGGTGGACTTGCCGCAGCCCGACGGCCCGAGCAGCGCGATGAACTCACCCGTGCGGATCGTCAGGGTCAGCCCGGACAGGGCGTCGCGCCCGCCGAAGCTGCGGCCGACCCCGTCCAGCCGCAGCTCGCGGAAGCCGCGCTCGCTCACTTGCGCACCTTGGAGCCGCCGATCTCCCGGTCCCAGCGGTCGAACGCGGCGACCAGCTCCTTGGCGCCGAGCGGCACCTCGAGCGGGTGCGAGGCGATGAGGCCGGCGTACTCGGGGCGGCCGTACTCCTGGATGGCCTCGCGGCTCTCCTGCGGCGCGGTGGCCAGCTCGACCCCCTTGACCGCGGGCCCCGGGTAGAAGTAGCCCTGGTCGTACGCCTTGGCCTGCTGCTCCTTGGTGAGCATGTGGGCCAGCAGCATCAGCACGGCGGCCTGGTCGTCGGCGGGCACCCCGCGCGGGATGACGGCGTAGTGCGCGTCGGTCACCCAGTGGAAGTCCTGCAGCGCCGCGACCTTCGCCTCCTTGGGCACCGTGCCCAGCACCCGCGGGTTGATGTCCCAGCCGGTCGTGGTCGCGACGATCTTCGCCGACCCGTTCGCGAGGTTCTTCATGGTCTCGCTGGTGCCCGAGGGGTAGAGCGTGATGCTCTTGTCCAGCTCCTTGAGGTACGCCCAGGTCTTGTCCCAGCCGTTGACCGGGTCCTTCGGGTCGCGGTCGCCGAGCAGGTACGGCAGACCCATGAGCAGCGTACGGCCGGGGCCGGAGTTGGAGGGCCGCGCGTACTGCACGGCACCGGGGTTCGCCTTCGCGTACGCGAGCAGCTCCTGGGCGGTCCGCGGCGGGTTCGGCACCTTGGCGGGGAGATACTCCAGCAGCGGCCCGGACGGGTAGTAGGTGACGGTGACGCCGGCGTCCCCCGCGAGCTTCTGCATCGCGGCGGCGCCGGGGAGATAGTCGCGCATGCCGGGCAGCCGGTCGGCGTACTTGGGCAGCAGCGGCGTCCACAGTCCCTGCTGCAGGCCGGCGGAGAGGCCGTCCACGCCGGTGAGCACGAGGTCGATGTCGACCCGGCCGGCGTCCTGCTGCGCCTTGATCTTGCCGACCAGCTCGGGAGCGGTCGCCTTCGAGTACGTGACCCGCGAGACCAGGTCGGTGTGGCGGGCCACGAAGTCCTCGATCATGCCCTGGGTGAGCTGCAGGTTCCCGGCGACGTCGAGGATGTTGAGGGTGACGGCCCGGCTCGGCCGGGACGGCGCGTCCCCCTGCGGCGCGGTGGAGCCGCCGGAGTCGGGAGCGCTGCAGGCGGCGAGGGCGAGGAGGACGGTCAGGGCACCGGCCACGCGGCCGGTCGAGGGACGCGCACGCATGCGGACTCCCCTGTCTCGATCGTGGAAGGGGGCACCCCCAAGCTACGGACACGGTTAACCACATTCAAGGCCGTCCATATTTATCGATCTAAGTTTCGAAACCTCACCACGAGAAGCGGACCGGGTACGTGGCGTCCGCCAGCCGGTTCTGCCCGGCGACGTTGGGGTGGAAGTAGTCGCCCTTGTTCACGAGGTCGAGGGAGAACCGGACGCGGTGCACCGCACCACCGTCCCAGCGGCAGTGCCCGCCGTACGCCTCGCAGGCCCGGGCCAGCTCGTCGTTGTAAGCGTCGATGCGGCCGGCGACCCGGTCGCGGCGCTGTTCGTCGGCGGCGGCCGTGGAGGTCGGGTTCGCCAGCAGCGAAGGGCACACGCCGTGCCGCCACGCCCGCACCGCGGCGGGCTCGTCGTGACCGAGCCGCCACAGGCGGCGGATGTCCGGGACGCTGACCACGAGCACGCGCGCCTTCGGCAGCCCCTTGCGCAGAATGGACAGCGCCTTGTCGACGTGGCCGCGGAAGGCGCGGACGGACGTCATGCCGGCCACGTCGTCCGCGCACGCGTCGTTCGCCCCGATCAGGACGGTCACGTACTGCGCCCGTGCGTCGACCGCCGCGTACGCCTGCGCGGGCAGGTCCGCGGCCAGCGCCCCGGGCACGGCGAAGTTGCGGGCCTGACCCTTGATCTTCGGGTTGGCCGTGCGCAGCCGCCGATAATGGCTGTCCACGTCGTCGGATCCACCGGTCGACCAGGAGTTGCGGCTGCACGCGACGAAGACGGCGCAGCTGCCGAAGCCCGCGGTGATCGAGTCGCCGAGCGCGGCCATCGTGGACGGCAGGCCCGAGACCGGCTCCGGCCGCCCGGTGGCAGCCGGGTCGGCGGCGGCGCCGTCGCACGCGAGGGCGAGAGCGCTGAGTACGGCGAGCGCGATGGTGTGCCGGCGACGAAGCACCGAACCTCCTACAGCACCTATAGTGACGACCCGGGCACTCTACGACATTCCTCGGTGCCGTGCCGCCCTGTGCGACTTGTTGACTTCTCTGTGCCATGTTGTTGAAATGCGTTCATGCCGAAGTGGACCGTGGCGCTCCTCCTGCTGGCCGGCCTGACCGTTCCCGCGACTTCCGCCCGCGCGCACGCCGCCGGTGCCGTACCGGTCTATCCCGCCGTGGGGCCGACCACGCACGTCCTGGACCATGCCGCGCTGCTCGGCGACGTCGCCGAACCCGACTGGTACGAGGCGAACATCCCGTTCGTGGACCTGCCCGACCGCGACATTCAGCAGACGTACTACTACCGGTGGCGCACGTACAAGGAAGCCCTGAAGTACACCGGCCCGAAGGACGGCTGGATCGTCTCGGAGTTCCTCGGCCCGGTCGGCTACTCCGCCCCGTACGGCGGCATCGACGCCGCCGCCGGCCACCACGTCTACGAGGGACGCTGGCTGCGCGACCGGCGCTACGGCGACGACTACCTCGACTACTGGCTCAGCGGCTCCGGCTCCGGCCCCAAGCCCGCCACCGACCAGCTCAACGACAACGCCACCGACTGGGCACACCAGTACTCGTTCTGGGCGGTGGACGCGGCCGTGGCCCGTGCCGAGGTGACCGGCGACTGGCGCTTCGTGCTCGACCGGATGCCGCAGCTGGAACGGCAGTACGCCCGCTGGAAGGACACCAACTTCGACCCTGCCACCGGCCTCTACTGGCAGACGCCGGTGTGGGACGCGATGGAGTACACGGCGAGCTCGTACCAGAGCGACGACCCGTACCACGGCGGCGACGGCTACCGCCCCACCATCAACGCCTACCAGTACGGCGACGCCCGCGCGCTGGCCCTGCTCGCCCGGATGGCCGGCGACACGGCCAAGGCGGCACGCTACGAGCGCGAGGCCACGAACCTGCGCAGCGCCACCGAGAAGTACCTGTGGGACCCGCGTACGTCGTTCTACAAGCACGTCATGCGCGAGGGCAACCCGCAGCGCACGCCGATCGCCGACCGCGAGCAGATCGGTTTCATCCCCTGGTACTTCCACATGGCGCCGGCCGCCAACGCCGCCGCCTGGGCCCAGCTCACCGATCCGCAGGGGTTCGCGGCGCCGTACGGGCCCACCACCACTGAGCGCCGCAGCCCCTGGTTCATGCACGACGCGCTCAGCGGGTGCTGCCGCTGGGACGGCCCGAGCTGGCCGTTCGCCACGAGTCAGACGCTCACCGCGCTCGCGAACCAGCTCGTCGACTACCCGGCCCAGTCCTACGTGGACCGTGACGACTTCTACGCGCTGCTGCGCGGGTACGCCCTCACCCAGCGCAAGGACGGCCGGCCGTACGTGGCCGAGGCGCACCACCCCGACGAGGACCGCTGGATCTACGACGGCCGCAACCACAGCGAGGACTACAACCACTCCACGTTCACCGACAACGTGCTCTCCGGGCTGCTCGGCATCCGCCCGCAGGCCGGGGAGACGCTGCGGCTCGCCCCGCTCACGCCCGCCGGGTGGGACCATTTCGCGGTGGAGAACCTGCCGTACCACGGCCGCAACGTGACCGTGGTGTGGGACCGCGACGGCACCGCGTACGGCCAGGGCCGCGGCCTGCGGGTGTGGATCGACGGGACGCTGCGGCACACCCAGGACTCGCTGTCCCCGGTGACCGTGACGCTCACCGGGAAGCCGTCCGCGGTGGCACTGCCCGAACTCGTCGACGACGCCGCCAACGTCACCGAGAGCGGCTACCCCACAGCGAGCGCCTCCTGGACGTGGCAGGGGGACAAGGCGGTCGACGCGATCGACGGGCAGGACTTCCACCTCGACGTGCCGGCCACGCGCTGGACCTCCTACGGCTCCCCGAACCCCCGCGACTGGCTGCAGGTGGACCTCGGCGCCGCGACGGTGATCTCCGACGTGCGCATCGTGTTCTACGACGACGGTGGCGGCGTGCGCACCCCCCAGTCGTACGCCCTGCAGTACCAGACCGCCGCCGGCGACTGGCTCGACGTCCCCGGCCAGCAACGCACTCCTGCCACACCGGTCGGGCGGGCGGTCAACCGGGTGCTGATCGACCCTCCCCTGACCACGGACCGGTTGCGTGTGCTGACGAGCCGGGACGACGGCGGAGCGGTCGGCATCACCGCGCTGCAGCTGTGGCGCCAGCCCGACCCGCGCGTCTCCGTACGGTTCGAAGGGCTCACCGGCGGCGCGCTCGCGGTCGACGCCGGCAAGACCGTCACGGTGAAGACTCGCCTCACCGGCCGGGCGGACCTGTCCCTGCAGGTGCCGCGGGGGTGGGCGGCGCGCCGGACCGGCCCCGGCACCTGGCGGGTCACCGTGCCCCCGGACGCCGACGTCGCGGCGGGCCTGCCGATCCGGGCCCTGGCCACCACCCCCGCCGGCGTCAGCAGCGCGCTCGCGCCGACCCGGTACGTCTTCGACCCGGCCGACTTCCCGCGCACGCTGTGGGACGACGACTTCGGCACCGACCGCACCGCGGCGTACCGGCTCGACCGGCCCGTCCCGGGCGAGGCGGCGCCCACCTTCGCGGTCACCGGCGGCACCCTGACGGCGAGCTCGGCCGGGCGCGCGTTCGGCGTCCTCGCCGCTCCCGTCGCGGCCGGCGACAGCGGCACCGCGATCGTCGTGGAGCCGCGCTCGTTCTCCGGGGCCTCACCGGAGGACAGCCTGTTCCTCGGCCTGGCCGCGAGCGGCGACGACTACGCGCTCGCCTGGTACAACAACCACTTCGGCACGACGGGCGCGGACGTCGAGGTGGCGGGCGGCTCGCGCCCGGAGGCGACCGGCGGCTGCTGCGCCGACGTCCGCTGGGAGCCGGGCGACCGCTTCGCCGTCGTGGTGCGCTCCGGGCACCTGACGACGTGGCGGGAACACGACGACGCCTGGACGCTGCTGCACGACGCCCCGGTGAGCGCGGCGGTTCCCCCGGCGACGGCCGCGACCTGGGCGCCGGCCGTCGGATTGCGGTTGGACCCCGGCACGATCAGCCTGGACCGAGTGACCGTGCTCGGACGCTGAATTCTGCGCCGGGCACCAATTGATCTTCGAGCCAGTACAGTGCGGGGCATGGCCACGCTACAGCAGGAGATCATCGCCCAGCTCCGGGTCGAAGCGGCCGTCGAGCCGAAGGCGGAGATCCGCCGGCGGGTCGGCTTCCTCAAGGACTACCTGCGGTCGACCCCCGCCCTGGGGTACGTGCTGGGGATCAGCGGCGGCCAGGACAGCACGCTGACCGGCCGGCTCTGCCAGCTCGCCGCGGAGGAGCTGCGGGCCGAGGGCCGGGAGGCGATCTTCGTCGCCGTGCGGCTGCCGTACGGGGTGCAGGCCGACGAGCACGACGCGCAGATCGCCCTCGAGTTCCTCCGGCCCGACCGCTCGGTCGTCGTGAACGTCCGGCCCAGCGCGGACGCCGTCGGGGCCGAGGCCGCGCAGGGTCTGCGCGACCTGCTCGGCGAGGAGCCCCGGCTGCGGGACTTCGTCCGCGGCAACATCAAGGCCCGCGAACGCATGGTGATCCAGTACGCGGTCGCCGGCCAGCTCAACCTGCTCGTCGCGGGCACCGACCACGCCGCGGAGGCGGTAACGGGCTTCTTCACCAAACACGGCGACGGCGGCGTGGACGTCACCCCGCTGTCCGGCCTCACCAAGCGCCAGGGCGCGGCCCTGCTGCAAGAGCTGGGAGCCCCGGCGAGCACCTGGCAGAAGGTCCCGACCGCCGACCTCGAGGACGACCGCCCGGCCCTGCCGGACGAGGTGGCACTCGGAGTCAGCTACGAGCAGATCGACGACTACCTGGAGGGGATCGAGGTCGCGCCCGAGGCGGCGGCGAGGATCGAGGCGGCCTTCCTGGCCACCCGGCACAAGCGCACCGTCCCGGTCACGCCCCACGACAGCTGGTGGCGGCCGGACGCTTAAGGATTGCTACGGCAGCACCAGCGTCAACCATTGCCTCTCCGACCGGCCGCACTCGGCCGAGATGAAGCTGCGTACGACCTGCGTACCGGTCGGAGCCGTATCGCTCGGCGAGGGTGCTGCCGATCGAGGCCAGGTGGTCCAGCACCTGCGGAGGGCCGGTCACCTCGAGGTATTCGACCAGCCCGGCAAGCTCCCCGGCGAGTATGTGTTCGTCATTGCCGCGGATCACGATCTCGATGCGGCCGTCGGCCGTGGAACCTCCCACTTCGAGGCGAGCGCCGAACCCCATGCGCAGCACGTCGATCCCGTCGGGCGCGCACATCGCCCGCGCTTCGAGGGGCGTTCGCTTGCGTTCGACCTCGTCGGCGATCGCGCGCCAGCTCTCGGCGAGGTCGAAGTCGTCGGGCCGGTGCACGGGATCGGCGGTCGGGTCGACGGACGACACGCGGTCGATCCGGAAGGTCCGCCGGCCGGACTCGGTGTGGGAGACGAGGTACCACGACGGGCCTTTGGCGACGATGCCCAGCGGGTGGACGGTTCGCTCGGTTTCGACGCGTTCGCGGTCGACGTAGCCGAGCCGGACCTGGACGCCGCGGATCACCGCGTCCTGGAGCTCGTCGAGGAAGCGAGGCGGTCGGGGCTCGACCCGGCTCGACCCCCATCGTTGCGGGTCCGTGACGAGCGACGACGCCGCCGCCTCGGCCTGTGCCCGGAACGGTTCGGGCAGGGCATGGACGAGCTTGCGCAGCGCTGCTTTCACGGCCGGCGTGGCAGACGAGGCCGGGCCGGCAACCAGGAACAGGGCGCGGGCCTCACCCGCCGTCAACCCGGACAGGTCGGTGCGGGCGCCGCCGACGAGGCGCCAGCCGCCGCCTCGGCCCTGCACGGAGTACACCGGCACGCCTGCCATGCCCAGGGCGTCGAGATCGCGGCGGGCGGTGCGCTCGGAGATCTCCAGCTCCCGGGCGACCTCCGCCGCGGTCACCTGCTCGCGATGTTGCAGGAGAAGGATGATGGCCATCAACCGGTCGGCTCGCACCCGGAAACACTCCCACCAAAACCGGTCAGGAGATGACCGGTATCGGTCCGCAAGATACCGGCATGACAACCGATTTTCCCGAGCCCACCCGCATTTCGGTCAACGGTGTGGAACTCGAAGTCTTCGAAGCCGGCCGGCAGAACGCGGGGAACCCCATCGTGCTCTGTCACGGCTGGCCGGAGCACGCCTTCTCCTGGCGCTACCAGCTGCCGGCCCTGGCCGCCGCGGGCTACCACGTCATCGTCCCGAACCAGCGGGGTTACGGTAACTCGTCCCGTCCCGCCGAAGTGACGGACTACGACATCGAGCACCTGGCGGGTGACCTCGTCGCCCTCCTCGACCACTACGGCTACGAGGACGCCACCTTCGTCGGCCACGACTGGGGCGCGTTCGTCGTCTGGGGCCTGACCCTGCTGCACCCGAACCGGGTCAACGGCGTGGTAGCGCTGAGCCTGCCCTACCAGGAGCGCGGAGAGATGCCCTGGATCGAGCTCATGGAGGCCGTGCTCGGCGGCGGCTTCTACTTCGTCCACTTCAACCGGCAGCCGGGCGTCGCGGACGCCGTGTTCGAGGAGAACACATTTCAGTTCCTCCGAAACCTGTACCGGAAGAACGTGCCTGCCGCGCAGCCTCAGCCCGGCAATGCGCTGATCAACCTTGCCAGAGCGGAAGCCCCACTCGGCGACCCCATCATGAGTGACAGCGACCTGGCTGTCTTCGTGCGCGCCTTCGAGTCAACAGGGTTCACGGGCGGAATCAACTGGTACCGAAACCTGGACCGCAACTGGCACCTACTGGCGGAGGTGGACCCGATCATCCGACAGCCCACCCTCATGATCTACGGCGACCACGACACAGTCGCGAGGGCGGAAAGGCTGACGGAATTCGTGCCGAATGTGGAAGTGGTCGGTCTGGACTGCGGTCACTGGATCCAGCAGGAGAAGCCGCAGGAAACCACCGAGGCGATTCTCAAGTGGCTGGACCAGCGGGATGCCGCCTAGCATCCCAGCGGGGCATCCGCTTCGCGGTCCGCTGAGGGGTCGCGGGGCGTAGTCGCCGGCAATGCGGGTTGGTGGCGTCAGCCACCAACCCGCATTGCAATCATCGAGCCGCCGACCGTGACCGGTGTCCACGTGATAGTGCCTCGCGGATCCAGGTGCCGGTCGCACTGACCTACCCCCTGTCGGATCGGGATCAGGTCGGACGACGAATCTTGCGCATGAGCATCGCCCATACGCCGTATCCCGAGCCGACGTTCCCGGTGATCGCCCCCACAGCGGACCCCGTGAACAAAGCGTTCGCACAGTCCGGGCAGACCTCGCGCCCGGTGACCGTCTTCTTGAAGGTCACCCGCACTCTGCGGCGGCAGTCAGGGCACTCACGAGCAGACAGTCCCATCGTGCTCTCCTCAGAACGGGCCGTACGCAGCGTACGGATATGACGCAACCCGGCGCCCGCGGTGTCGTTCTTGCGGCGCGGCTCCCGGGGCCTCTCAGCTGTGCCATGAGTCTGCACCTTGACAGGGTCAGAGCAGCGCGCGCATCGCGTCGTTCTCGGCGGTCTGCTCGTTGATCACGTGCTTCGCCATCCCATGGGTGTAGACGTTGCGGCCGTCGCCGTCGAGGAGCGCGCGGGCCATCGTGATCGCCCCCGTGTGGTGCTCGATCATGAGCCGCAGGAACATGCGGCCGGCGGCCGGCCCGGTGGCCGCGTCGAGTTGCCGGAGCTGTGCCTCGGTCAGCATCCCGGCCGATCCGCCGCCGGCGTGGTGGTGCCCCGCCGACGCGTGCGCCCCGCCCCACGCGTCGAGCCAGGCGTTCGTCTCGTCGATCTCACGCTGCTGGTCGTGGGCGATGAAGTCCGCGATCAGCCGTACCCGTTCCGGCACGCCGGGCTTGGCGACCAGCGCCCGGCTCATCCGGACGGCTTGGGCGTGGTGCACCACCATCATCTGGGCGAACTCGAGGTCCGCGCTGGTGGGGGCGGCCACGGTGGCGGCCGCGGCCGCGGCGACGGGCTGCCGCGGCTGCCGCGGCTGTTCGGCCCGGCCCCGGACGGCGAACGTCAGGACGGTGAGCGCGGTGGCCGCCAGCACGAGCGCGGCGGTGAGACGGCGCAGGGCCACGGGTGGTCCTTCCTCATGGAGCGGCCGGCCCGGACGAGGTGTCCGGGCCGGCCGGGGGTGCTCAGTCCTGCTGGCCGTTGACGCCGGCGCGTGCGGCCGGGGTCAGCGGGCTCATCTCGGTGAAGTCCCGCGGCAGCAGGTCGAAACCCTGCCAGTGCAGCGGCATCGGGCTCTGGTCCTCGTCGCGCGGCACGTGGTGGAAGCCCACCCGCACCCACATCACCGGGTCCTTGAGCGTCTCCTTGTTCTTGGCGAAGTCCAGGATCGACTTCTTCGACGCGCACTGCGGGTCGGCGTTGCCGGTGGCGTACTTCTCGCACGCGTGGCTCTGCGTGAAGGTCACGTCGGGCGTGGTCTCCGGGTGCGCCTCGTACCGGTCGTCGGCGCCGGTGACCAGCTCGTACGAGCGCAGGTGCCCATCCTTGTTCTTGCTGCTCGAGCTGACCAGGCGCCACCAGCGGCGGTTCACCTTGGAGAAGCTGCCCTCCTTGGCGATGGTCGTCTTCGTGGTCTTGAGCTTCGCGGTCATCGAGCCCCGGCCGTTGACCTTGGTGTCGTACTGCTCGACCTTCTCCTTGCCCTTGCCGGCGATGTTGAAGTCGACCCGCCAGAACGCGCTGTGGTAGTGCATCGCGGCGTAGTCACGGGCGCCCTTGCCGATCGGCCAGCCCTTGTCCGCGCTGACGTAGTCGCCCGGGGACAGGTCGCCGGTCGCCCCGAGGCGGGCGGAGATCTGCCCGTCGTCGTGCAGGCGGTACTCGGTCACGTACTCGTACCAGCCGACCTTGCTGATCGCCCGCAGCACCAGGTCGTGGCCCTGCTTGGAGTAGATCGGCTCGCGGCCGTTGTTCTCGTAGCCGTGCAGCCGGTACGCGAGCCCCGACGCCTCGGCGCTGACGCACAGCACCTTGCGCCGCTGCGGCTCGGGAGCGCCGTCGGAGCCGACCCGCGCCGAGCCGCCCTTGCAGTCGTCGCCGGTGAGCGTCTGCAGGTTCCAGCCGCCGAAGCCGTAGTCGGTGATGTCGTTGTACTCGGTGTCGCCCGAGTCGTACGGCACGTTGAGCTGCGCGAGCCGGATCGAGTCGAGCACCTGCACCGGCTCCGGGTAGCGCCGGGAGGAGACGAACACCTTCTCGAGGATCAGCCCGGCCTGCTCCTGCATACGCCAGCAGAGCTGCCAGGTGGTGCCGTTCGGCAGCGTCTCCTTGACCATCGTGGACGTCGCGCACGGCGCCGCCGCGGCCGCCGGCGCGGCCGCCGCGGGGCTGGCCGGGCTCGCGGCGAGCCCCAGCGAGGCCACGGTGAGCAGGGCGGCGGCGCCGGCTGTCTTCCGGTACGTCATTACTGCGGGGTCCCCGTCTACTTCAGGCGGGCGACCGTGCGCCCGGAGAGGTCGATGATGATGTCGTTCACGTCGATGAACAGCCCGTCCGCGGTCTCCACCACGAGCTGCAGGCAGCGGTGCTTGCCACAGTCGGCAGCGCCGGTGTCGGCCGGCCGGGCCTTGTAGACGTGCGCCTTGACGGTCAGGCCGTCCTTGCCGGCGAACTGCTTGCCGGTCGCCTTCTGGTACGCGTTCTTCAGCTCGGCCGCCAGCGGGTCGGCCAGCAGCATGTCCAGCGCGGTGGCCACCTCACGCTCCGACGCCGGCCGCTGCATCCCGGCGGCCGAGTAGGACTCGGCGAGCTTGCCCGCCTTGAGATCGACGACCTGCTTGACGAGCTTGTCGGTCTTGTAGTCGTAGTAGTACAGCTCGGCGCGCCGGCCCCCGCCGTCCGCGAGCACGTCCGCGGACAGGTACTCGGGTCCCTTCGCGCCGGTCACGTCCTCGGCGCCGGCGGCCAGCTCCGGCGTCACCGCCAGCTCCCGCGCCCGGTCCACCTCGCCGCTGGTCAGCGCGTCGCGGCCCACTCCGGTGGCCGGTTCCGGGCCAGGATCCGGATCCGACACCCGGGCCTGCTCCGCCGCGGCCGTCCCCGGGCCCGGCGACGGTGCGGCGTTCGCGTGCCACGAGGCCACCCCGAAGGCGGTCACCGCGGTCACGGTCGCGATGCCCAACCCCCAACCCCATGTTCTCCGACGGCCCATGTCCTCCCCCTCATCGATGGTCGCCGTGAGCATTCCGATCGATCCGTAAGACCACGGTGAGCCGAAAGTTCAGAACCATCGAAGTACGGCCGCAGCGAGGCGGGTAGGTCCACGGCTCCCGCCGGCGATCTAGGATCACGCCATGGCGCCCGTGGAATTCGGCTTGGACACGTTCGGTGATGTCACCGTCGGACCGGACGGCGAGCTGCTGCCGTACGCGCAGGTGATCCGCAACGTGGTCGACCAGGCAGTCCTGGCCGACGAGGTCGGCGTGGACGTGTTCGGTCTCGGCGAGCACCACCGCGACGACTACGCCGTGTCAGCACCGGAGATCGTGCTGGCGGCCGTCGCCGCACGTACCCGCCGGATCAAGCTCGGCACCGCGGTGACTGTGCTCAGCTCCGACGACCCCGTCCGCGTCTACGAGAGGTTCGCCACTCTGGCCGCGATCTCCCGCGGCCGCGCGGAGATCACCCTGGGCCGCGGCTCCTTCACCGAGTCGTTCCCGCTGTTCGGCTACGACCTCGCCGACTACGACCGGCTCTTCGCCGAGAAGGCCGACCTCATGGCGGAGCTGCTCACCGAGAAACCGGTGACCTGGCGCGGCACGGTCCGCCCGCCGCTGGAGAACCAGGAGGTGTACCCGAAGACCGAGGCCGGCCGCATCCCCACCTGGATCGGCGTGGGCGGCAGCCCGGAATCGGTGGTCCGCGCCGCCCAGTACGGCTTCCCCCTGGTGCTGGCGATCATCGGCGGCGACCCGGCCCGCTTCGCCCCGTACGTGGACCTCTACCACCGCGCGCTCGCCGAGTTCGACCGCGAACGCCTCCCGGTCGCCGTCCACGCCCCCGGCTTCATCGCGGCCACCGACGAGGAGGCAGCCGAGACCCTGTGGCCCCACGCACAGCGCGCCCTCACCCGCATCGGCGCGGAACGCGGCTGGCCGCCGCTGACCCGCGACCGCTTCGACGCGGACATCGCCGAGGGCGCCTGGCACGTCGGCTCCCCGGAGACGGTCGCCACCAAAATCGCCCGTACGGTCACCGCCCTCGGCATCCAGCGCTTCGACCTCAAGTACTCGGCGGGAACCCTCCCGCACGAGTCACTGATGACGGCGATCCACCTCTACGGCACCGAGGTCATCCCCCGAGTACGCGAGCTCCTCGGCGACTGAGCCCCGGCCCGCGCGGCCCGCACCGTCATCGTGTGCCGGCCCGGGGATGCGCGCAGGCGCGACCACCTACCGGTCCGAGCAGGCTCCCCTCGAAGGACGGCAGCCTCAGCTACTGGACTCTGAGTGCGCCGAGAGCGTCATAAAATGCGTAGCTCAGGAAGAAATGACCGAAGCAGAGCACGCATACCGCCGCCGCCGGCAGGAAGGCGAAACATCCGGATCCGCCGGGCTCCGTGTCGAGCTTTCCGGCCGCCCGCTTCCGGGCGGCAGACCGCTCCTGCATCCAGGATGTCAACTCGACATACAGGAAGACAGCGACCACTATCGGACCCAGAAAAGCAATCGCCAAGGCAAGAATTGAAGCCACGATCTTCACGACGACGGCGACGGCGCCGACGTCGAACTGGTCCGGACCAGCCGACGTCCCCGGAAGGTCGAGCCACGTCGTGAAGAAGAACGAATCGGCCATGATCGCCAAGGGAATGAAGACCGCCGCGATCGTGATGAAGTCACCGAACGCCTGCCGTTCCACCGGCGCCGAGACCGTGGAGAGTTGCGCCGGCGCGGGTGCAGGGAAGGTGGAACGACTGCCACGCCCCGGGCTCGCCTTGAGTTTCTTGGCGTTGTCCGTGAACCACGTTTCCACAAACAGGACGATGATGTAAAAAACAAACGTGAGCTGCTTGGCCACGTTCCCCTCGAAATACTGGAAGAGGAACAGGGCGATTCCACCGACGACCACTTTCAAGAAATTCCTGGGGCGGCTCATTCCCGCATGTTACAGAAGGGAACGGACAACCGGTAGGCGTCGAATACTTTCACCAGTTGCCGGGCCCTTTCCCTTTAATTCACCGACGGCCACATCACGGCACTGCGGCGAGCATCATCGCCTGGCCGTCCGTCCCCCGCCCTGAGGTCGTCGTACTGGCCGAGGTGGCTGCCCGCAGGCATGTGGACAGAGGTCGTCCACCGCGGCCACTGGCAGCTGCCGGAGTGATCGGGCCGGTCAGGGGTCGATCTGAGCGACTCCCGCGACCACCGCCATGCCCCGCGGGTCGCCGTCTCCCCCGGCCGGCCACTCGTGCACCCAGACCAGGCCCGGCGGCACCAGCACCGCGTTGCCGAAGAAGCGGAGGATCTCGCTGCGCGTACGGCCGTGCGCCGCCGAGACGTCCGTGCGGCGGTACAGGGCCTCGACCTGTTCCGAGGCCGCGTCCGCCGGGGTGTCCGACACCCCGTGGGAGATCACCACATACGAGCCGGCCGGCAGTGCCGCGCGCAGGCGCTCCACCGCCGTGTACGCGTCGTCGTCCGGTACGAAGTGCAGCATCGCCACGAGCAGGAGCCCGATGGGCCGGTCGAGGTCGAGCAGGTCGCGGACGGCGGGGTGGTCGAGGATGGCCTCCGGGAAGCGCATGTCGGCCTGGACCGCGGCCGCCCTCGGGTTGTCCTTGAGGATGTCGTTGCTGTGCGCCACGGCCACGGGGTCGATGTCCACGTAGACCACCCGGGCGCCGGGCTCGCGGCGCTGGGCGATCTCGTGGACGTTGCCGACCGTCGGGATGCCGCTGCCGACGTCGAGGAACTGGCGTACGCCGCGTTCGAGCAGGAACTCCACGGCCCGGCTGAGGAAGGCGCGGTTGGCCCGGGCCATGTCACCGGCGCCCGGGATCACGGTGAGCAGCCGTTTGGCCGCCTCCCGGTCCGCGGCGAAGTTGTGGTTGCCGCCGAGCAGGGCGTCGTAGATGCGGGCGCTGCTGGGGCGGCTGGAGGGGTCCACGTCGGCGTTCGCCATGCCGAGGAACCCTACTCCACTGTGGTCGGTCATGACGCCACCCGGCCCGCGACGGGCACGAGCTTTCCCGGACGCCGCAGCAGCGCGGGAATCTGGTGCGGGGTGGTGGGCGCGCCGTAGCGCAGGCCCTGGGCGCCGTCGCAGCCGGTGCCGACCAGCGTGGCGGCCCGCAGGTCGTCGTCGACGCCGTGCACGGTCAGCGTCAGGCCGAGCGCGTGCGCGACCCGGGCCATGCCGGCGACCAGGTCCCGGGCGGCTTCCGCGTTCGCCGGGCTGTCGTGCAACAGGCTTGCCGGGGTCCGCAGCCCGTGCACCGGCAGATCCCGCAGGTACGCGAGGCTGCTCGGCCCGGTGCCGAAGTCGTCCAGCACGATGCGCACGCCCAGCGCGGCAAGCGCGGCCAGCACGGTGTGGCTGTGCGCGCCCGCGGGCACCGCGTCGATCCCGGACAGGTGCAGGTGCAGCCGCTTGGGCGGCAGCCCGCTGGCCGACAGCGCCTCGCGGACCAGCTCGACGGCATCCGGGTAGCCGATCTGGTGCACGGGCAGGTCCAGGCCGACGAACGGGCCCTTCTTGCCGCCGTCCCACTGCATCGCCTGCCGGCAGGCCTGCTGCACGAGGCTGCCGGCGAGCCGCATGGTGGTCTCCCGGTCGCCGGTGAGCTGCCCGATCCGGCCGAGGTCGAGCGTGCCGAGGTGCGGGTGCCGCCAGGCCATGCGGGTGTGCAGCCCGGCGATGCGCCCGGAGCTGAGCTTGACGATCGGCTGGTACGTGGGTGGCCCGGTGACCAGCCCCGCCACGCCGGTCGTGCCGCCACCCCGGCCGGTGTCGGCGGGCTGCGCGTCGTACAGGGCCCAGCCGCTGCTGCCGGCGCGGGCCTGGCGCAGGGCGATCTCCGCGTCGACCAGCACCCGTCCCGCGTCGAGCCCTTCGGCCGGCACGTCGACGACGCCGACGTGGGCGTCCAGCCCGGCGGTCAGGCCGGTGCCCGGCAGCGACGCCGGCTCGCGCAGCGCGGCCGTGATCCGCTCGGCCAGCTCGGCGAGGTGCGCGACGCCGCCGCTGTCCTGGACGAGGATGGCGAAGCTCTGTCCGCCGTGCCGGGCGAGCAGATAGTCGGGGTGCCGGGTGAGCAGCTGCAGCCGGCGAGCCACCTCGGCGAGCACGTGGTCACCCGCGTCGGCGCCGAACTGCTCGCACACGGCGGCGTGCCCGCCCAGGTCGATCAGGCACACACCGGCGTGCCGGCCGGGTTCGTCGCCGTACGCCGCCTGCCGCAGCCGTTGCACCAGCCGCGACTTGTTGGCCAGGCCGGTGACCGGGTCGTAGAACGCCAGCCGGCGGTAGCGCGCCTCGCTGTCGTGCAGGGCGAGCTGGAACTCGCGGGCCGCCCGCTGCGTGGCCCGGTGCAGCGACTCCTGCTGGGCGAGGGTGCGCGCCTGCAGCGCGGCGGCGAACCCGGCGGCGAAAGCGCCGGCGACCTGGCGGGCCGGGCGGCGCAGCTCGTCGCCGTCGGCCAGGTGGTCGAGCACCACGGTCATCGTGGCGGGCAGCGCCTCGGGACGGCCGATGCCGAGCGCGACGACCTCCAGGCCGATCCGGTACGCGGCGTCGACGTCGGCCGGGGTGGCGTGCGCCGCGTCGTGCAGGCAGGCGGCGTACACGCCGAGGGTCTGCGCCGCGACGGGCCCGGCGACGGGCAGGTAGACACCGGCGGCGGTGGCGGCCGCCAGCCAGGTCTCACCGACCGTGCGCCCGTGGTCCGCCGCGGCGGGCATGGGGGCCAGCTCCACCGGCGCGGGGGCGGCCGGGGCGCCGGCGAGGGTGCGCCGGGCGCTCTGCACCGTACGGGCCGCCTGGTCCAGGGCCGCGTCGGTGTAGCGCAGCGCGGTCTCGAGCGCGGCGGCGACGATGCCGTCCGCCCGCTGCCGCGCGTCCTCGATGAGCCGGTCCGCGGCGTTGTCGCCGGCGGGTGGCGGGACGGGCTCCTCGTCGGGCACGGGGTCGTAGCCGCACTCGCTCAGGATCTGGTTGAGCGCGGCGATCATCATCGCGTGGGTGAGCACCGGGTCGTTCGCGTCGGGAGCGTCCCCGGGCCGGCCGGGCTCGGCCATCAGCTCTCGCCTCCAAGATCAGGCTGGGACTGTGGCGGGCGCTGGTTCGGGATGGCCTGCCAGAGGGCGACGGCTTGGCGGCGGCCCAGCTTGAGGGCGGTCCGTACCGCTTCGGGGGTCTTGCCGACCCGCGCGGCGATCTCGGACGGGGTGAGGCCCTGCGCGGAGAGCTCGAGCGCCTCCCGCCGCGCGGGCGGCAGCTGGGCGAGCACACCCGAGAACCATTCCTGCAGTTCGTACGCGACCAGCCCCGGGTCGTCGGTGCGCCCCTCGTCCAGCTCGGCGACGTCGGCGACCAGCACCTCGTCGCCGTGCCCGCCGGCGCGGCGCTGTTTGAGCCAGTGCGAGCGGGCGGCGGTGCGGACCCAGGCGACCGGGTGGGTCAGGTCGGACCAGCGCCGCAGCGCCTCCCGGATGGCCTCGGCGACCGCGTCCTGCGCCTCCCAGCGGTCGGCGCCCTCGCGCAGCAGGTTGCGGACGAGTCCCTCCCAGTAGCGCCGGAAGAACTCCTCGATCTCGGCGGCCGGGGGCGGGTTCGCGATGGCCGGCCGGGGCGGGGCCGGTTCTCCGTCCGCCACGTCCGGCGCATCCTGCGCTTCGACCACCGCTGCCTCCGTCCGCCGTCGAACACCCACCTAAGTAGGTCCACAGCGGAGCGTCGGCGTGACAGCGCAGGCCAAGATTCTTTACGTCAGGGTCGGCTCACTCCCGGGTGTGCCGTGCGGCGGCGGCCTCCCGGTCGATCTCCTCGCGGACGGCGGCGACCGCGGCGGCGGCCGCGCGTTCCTGCTCGCCCCTCTCCGTCTCGCTGAGCCCGTGGTACCAGTCGGCGAAGCCGGTCGCCTGCTGCCGGATGGCCTCGCCGTAGTACGACGAGGCGGCGGCGTCGGCGAGGCTGACGGTGCCCTTGAGCACCTCGCCGGCCATCTCGCGGAGCCGCTCGTCGGTGCCGTGCCGCGCCACCTGCTGCAGGAGCCCGTGCAGGATGCGAGCCCGGGCGCGGTCGCCGCCGGCGGCGTCCAGGAAGTCGGCGTCGTACATGGTGTCCTCCTCAGACGCCCGGGTGGTCGTACGCGCCGCCGGGCAACGGGTACTTGGTGAACTCACCGGCGTCGGCCGACAACCCCTGGATGAGGCCCACCACCTCGTTCATCAGGGTCAGCGCCGTCGAGGCGATCTTCTTGGCCTTGTCGAGGGTTTCCAGCAGCTTGTACGTCTCGTACGCGGCGATGGCGTACCCGGTCACCGCGCCGATGCCGGTCTCGATGGTGGCGGTGCCGGCCGAGGCGGCGAGGGCCGCGACGAGGGCGGCGTCGTACGCGTCCTTCATGAGCCCGGAGTAGACTTCGGCCTGCCGGTACGTGCCCTCGGCAGCCTTCTGGTACGCCTCGGAGAGCTTGTAGAGCACCAGCTGCTGGGAGCTGATCGCGCTCGCGAGGTCGGTGAAGTACGCGTACGCGGCCTCCGCGGCCCGGCCGTCCCACGCCTGGTCGAGCTCCAGGTTGCCGTGCGACATGTTGATGCCGATGTCCTGCAGCGCCGCGGCCAGGTTGGAGAAGGCGCCCGCGGCCTTCCACACCGCCTCCCAGTCGCCGGCGAACACCTTGGCGGCCTCGCCGAACGCGTCGTAGCCGGTGAGCTGTTTGACGAACTCGTTGACGATGTGGGTGGGGCTGAGCCAGTCCATGACCGAGCCCGGGTTCGCGAACGGCGCGCCGAGGATGGACTCGGTTCGCGCGGCCGGGTCGGTCAGCCGGCCGGTGGGATCCTCGACGTCGGCGAAGGCCACGCTCAGTCCTTCCGGGCGGAGGGACGCGCGACGAGCGGGTACGACTCGTCGACCTTCGCGGCGCTCTCCCGGTCGGTCTCGCGGTAGTTCTTCGCGGCCCGGCCCAGCTCCAGCCGGCTCTTCTCCAGCAGGTCGTGCAGGTGGGTGAGCATGGCGTCCACCTTGGCCTTGACCCCGCCGTGCTCGTAGTACAGCGGGTTGATGACGCCGCCCTCACTGAACGCGATGTCGCCGACGTTGCCGCCGAAGTACGTCTTGCAGTCCGCCGCGTGGTCGCGGGCCCGCGCGGCCTGCGCGGAATAGCCCTCGAGCGCCGCCGGCTCGACCTTGAACGTCATGTCTCCCCCGTGTTTCTCGATGCCGGATCAGCCGAGGAGCGCGTTGCCCCCGAGCATGAGCACGCCGCCCACGGCCACCAGGCCCAGCCCGATGCCGACCCGGCGGCCCGCCACGTCCGGGTCCGCGCCGGCCATGCCGCGGACGCCGTACCAGAGCGCGACGAGGTTCACCGGGATGCCCACGGCGAGCAGGGCGATGACCGTCTTGCCCACCGCTCCCTGGCTGAGCAGCAGGGAGAGCATCAGGGGCGGGGCGATGCCGAAGATCAGCACTGCCACGCCGCCGTACCAGCGCAGGGCCCGGGTCGGGTCCGACATACACACACCTCCGTCGCCCCGGCATAGTAACCATCGGCCGGTGACCGCAGGGGGCGCCGGCGCATCGACAGGAGGCGCCGGTGACGGGGACCCTGTACGCGGTCAGCGACCTGCACGTCGCGTACGCGGAGAACCGCCGGCTGGTCGAGGGCCTGCGCCCGGCGTCACCGCAGGACTGGCTGATCGTCGCGGGTGACGTCGCGGAGGTGTTCGGTCACGTCGAGGCGACGCTGCGGCTGCTGCGGTCCCGCTTCGCCGAGGTGATCTGGGCGCCGGGCAATCACGAGTTGTGGACCCACCCCAAGGATCCGGTCCAGGCGCGCGGCGTGGCGCGCTACGAACGCCTCGTGGAGATGTGCCGGGAGATCGGCGTCCGCACCCCGGAGGACGAGTACGCCGTCTGGCGCGGCGCGGGCGGCCCGGTGGTGATCGCCCCGCTGTTCCTGCTGTACGACTACACGTTCCGCGCGCCGGGCACCTCCACGACGCAGGAGTCGCTGGCGTACGCGTACCGCACGGGTGTGGTCTGCACCGACGAGGAGTTGCTGCATCCGGACCCGTACCCGGATCGGGAATCGTGGTGCCGCGCCCGGGTGGCGGCGACCGAGCGGCGTCTCGCCGCGCTGGATCCGGCACTGCCGACCGTGCTGGTGACGCACTGGCCGCTGCACCGGCACCCGACCGAGGTGCTGTGGTATCCCGAGTTCGCGCAGTGGTGCGGCACCGAGCTGACCGCGGACTGGCATCTGCGCTTCCGGGCGGCCGCCGCCGTGTACGGCCACCTGCACATCCCGCGGGTGACCTGGCAGGACGGCGTACGGTTCCACGAGGTGTCGCTGGGTTACCCGCGCGAGTGGGGCCGGCGCGCCGCCGACCCGGTGCTGCTCAACCGGGTGCTGGACGCGGTCACGCCACCCGGTTCCTGAACATCGCCCGGTACGCCTGCGGTGTGGTGCTCAGCCGCTGTCCGAAGTGGTGGCGCAGGGTCGCGGCGCTGCCAAAGCCGGCGCGGACGGCGATCGCGTCGATGCCGAGGCCGGAGTCCTCGAGGAGCCGCCGGGCCAGCAGGACCCGCTGGTTGGTCAGCCAGTCGTGCGGGGTCGCGCCGGTCTCGGCGCGGAACCGCCGGGCGAACGTGCGCGGGGACATGCGCGCCTGCGCGGCCATGGTCTCGACGGTGTGCGGCCGGTCCAGGGGTCTCCATGACCGCCGTCAGCACCGGCTGCAGCGTCTCGCACTCGATGGGCTGCAGCGGCGTCTCGATGAACTGCGCCTGCCCGCCGTCGCGGTGCGGCGGCACCACCATGCGGCGCGCGATCTGGGTGGCCACCGCGGAGCCCTGCTCGGCGCGGATGAGGTGCAGCCCGCAGTCGACGGCGGCGGAGGTGCCGGCGCTGGTCAGGATCGTGCCGTCGGCGACGTAGAGGACGTCCGGGTCGACCTTCGCGGTGGGGAACCGCTCGGCGAGCCGGTCGGTGTGCCGCCAGTGGGTGGTGCACCGGCGGCCGTCGAGCAGCCCGGCCGCGCCGAGAACGAACGCGCCGGTGCAGACGCTCATCACCCACGCGCCGCGGGCGTGGGCGCGGCGCAGCACCTCGAGGACCTCCTCCGGAGGGTCCTCGTCGCTGTCGTTCGGGACGACGGCGACCAGGTCGGCCTCCTCGGCCGGCGCCAGGTCGTAGCCGGGCGTCAGCGAGAAACCGGCATGGGTACGGACGGGACGCCCGCCCACGGTGCACACGGAGAACTCGTACGCCGGGAGCCCTTCGTCGGTGCGGTCGTAGCCGAACAGCTCGCACAGCACACCGAGCTCGAAGACGGCCACGGGCGGGAGCGCGATGACGGCGACCTTGCTCAGCATGCGGCCAGCGTACGGCGAGTTGGCAGGATTTTGAAGATGTATGGCATCACTGCCACTGTCGGCGCCCCCGGCCGCGGGCGAGACTGGTGTCATCCCCGGTGCGCACCGGCTCTCGTTTCGCCGGACAGGGATGTGACCACCATGGCACTCGGACTGCTGCTCTTCCTCCTGCTGATCGTGCTCGTCCCGGCCCTCGGGCTGGGTGCGGACTCACGCGACAGCGCCGACTGGAAACCCACGACGGACGGCGTACGCGCCGGTGGCCGCGGGTGATCCCGGACAGCGCGACGGCGCGGCCCCCGCCCGGGGACCGCGCCGCACCCTCCCCGACGGCCCGTCAGTCGTTCGCGTGGGAGCCCGCGTTGCCGGCCGCGCCGGCGTCACCGGCCTGCTCGTCGTCGGCACCCGCGCCCGCGTCCTGGCCCTTGCCCGCGTCCTGGCCGGCGCCGGCGTCCTCGCCGTTGCCCGCCTGGTCGCCCGCACCGGCGTCGCCCGCCCCGGCGTCACCGGCGGCAGCGGCAGCCTTCGCGTCGGCGAGCGTCAGGCACGCGGTCAGCAGCCCTTCGCGTGCGGTGACCACCGCGGCGTCGAGGTCCTCCGCGCCCTGCCCGTTGGCCTGGCCCTGCCCGTTCGCCTGGCCCTTGCCGTTCGCCTGGCCCTTGCCGTTGGCCTGGCCCTTGCCGTTGGCCTGTGCCTGGCCCATCTTCTTCGCGTACTTCTTGGCGATGGCCTTCTTCGCCTTCTTGGACTTCGCCTTCGCCGCCTTCTCGGCACCCTTGCCCTGACCTGCGCCCGCGGCGTCGCCCGCGCCCGCGGCATCGCCCTGGCCGGCGGCCTCGGCGTCGGCGGCGGCCTGGTCGATCGCGAACTGGTCGCAGGACGTCTCGAGCGCCTGCGCCGACGCGGCGGCGGCCTCCGCGGCCCCGGCCTGCTGCTCCGGCTGCAACTTCTCGCCGTCGCAGACGACGTCCCCGGCGTTGATCTCCAACTTCTCGCACCCGGCGATGTTGAAGTCCTGGCCGTCGACCACCACGATCTCCGCGGGCGGGGCCTGCTCCCCCGCGGAGGCCAGCTGCAGGCCGGTGATGCCGCCCGCCACCAGCACCCCGGCGAAGACCACGGCGCCGATCGCCTTGCGATTGACGCCGGTACCTCGTCGCTGACGCAGTCTCATCACCACTCCTCGTCGTCGGACCTCGATGTCTTGTCGGGAGTCGATACGCAGTCCGGCCACGGCACGGTTCACCGGGTATGCGAATTTCCCCGGTTCAATTTCCGGCCGACTTTTTCAGCGACCGGTCGCTGTTCACCCGCTCGGACGGGTTGTCGGCCGCGTGGAAGGTGGTCCGCCCGTACTCGAGAACCGGCCCCGGCTGCACCGCTACGCCGAGGGATCCTGGGGCCCGGCGGCCGCCCGCAAGCCGGCCGGGCCGGACGGCTGGCTGCTCGGAGATTGACCCCCGGGGGCCACACCGGCCGCTGCAGCCGCCACAGACTGCAGCCTATAGTCGGGTGGTGGGCACGAGCGGGACGACCAGCGCCGATGCGCGACAGCCGTACGGTCACGCCTGCCTGACCTACGACCACCCGGCCCGCTTCCAGACGGCGGCCCGTGACTTCCTCGCCGCCGGGCTCGCCGCGGGCGAGCAGGTCTGGTATCTGGCACCCGAGGCTCCGCGCGGCTGGGACTTCGCTCCGCGGGTCGTCGCGCTCGGCGACCAGTATCCGGCCGGCAGCGTCATCGACCCGGACGCGGGGCTGGCGGCGTACGCGCGGGCGACCGAGCGGGCGGTCGCCGACGGGTTCACCGGCCTGCGCGTCGCGGCCGACGTGACGACGCTGCTGGTCACGCCCACCCAGGTGGATGCCTTCGCGCGCTACGAGATCAAGGTCGACCGCTACATCCGGACCCACCCCTTCGCGGCGCTGTGCGCGTTCGACCGGACCCGGATGGGCGACGAGGCCGTCGATCAGCTCGCGTGCCTGCACCCGGAGTCCGAGGCGCCGTTCCATCTGTTCGCGCCGCGCCCGGGCCGCGGCGACGCGGCGCTGTCCGGTGAGATCGACGAGACCACCCGGCCGGCGTTCCTGCAGGCGCTGCGACGGGCCGAGCTGCGGCCCGGCCGCGACGAGCTCGTCCTCGACGGGGAGGAGCTCGCGTTCATCGACCACAACTCGCTGCTGCACCTGGACGCCCAGGCCCGCGAGCTCGGCACGACGGCGGTGCTGCGCACGGCGCTGCCGGCCGCCGCCCGCCTCGCCGGCCTGCTGGAGCTCACGTCGCTGCGCGTCGAGGCCGTGCGATGAGAACAGGCGCAGCCGCCGGGCACACCGGCTACTTCCACGCCGCGGTGCAGTACGCGTCCGACGAGGAGCTGCTGGCCGTCACCGTGCCGTTCCTGCTCGGCGGCGTCGCGGCCGGCGAACCCACGTTCGTGTCGTTCGGCGAGCGCACGGCGGATCTGGTCCGCTCCGCGCTCCCCCGGGATTCCGGCGTGCAGTTCCTGACCGGCGGCGACGTGTACGCCCGCCCCACCGCCGCGATCCGCTCCTACCGGAACCTGCTCGCCGAGCAGGTGGCCGCCGGGGCGGGACAGATCCGGATCATCGGCGAGATGCCGGTCAGCGCGTTCGGCAGCACGTGGGACTGGTGGGCGCGGTACGAGTCGGCCATCAACCACGCGTACGACGACTTCCCGCTATGGAGCATGTGCGCGTACGACGCCCGCATCACCCCCGCGGCGGTGCTGGCCGACGTGGCCAGCACCCACCCGAGGTACGCGCTGCCCGACGGCACGCACGTCGACAGCGCCGCGTACGCCGATCCCCGCACCTACCTGGCCGAGGACCGCCCGCCGATCCCCGACCCGCTCCAGGCCGGCCCGGCGACGGTGGAACTGGTCGGCCCCACGCCCGGGCAGGCCCGGCACGCCGTGCACACGGCCGACCGCGGGCAACTGCCGGCGGCGGACGTGGACGACCTGGTGGTCGCGGTGAGCGAGACGGTCACGAACGCCCTCCGGTACGGCGCGCCGCCGGTGGTCCTGCGCGTCTGGAGCGGCGCCGACCGCATCGTGGTGACCGTGACCGACCGCGGGCCCGGCCCGAAGGACCCGTACGCGGGCCTGCTGCCGGCCCGCGACAACGCCGCCGGCGGCCGCGGCCTGTGGATCACCCATCAGTCGTGCAACCACGTCGCGGCCTGCGGCGACGACGACGGATGGACGATCCGCATGATCGCCGGCAACACCGCCGCCTGACCCGCTTCCCCGGTCCATCCTCCGGGGCATTCGCCTGCCCGGCGACTTTACAATGAAAATCGTTTCCAACAAGATGAGGGCATGAGCGCCCGTACCGTCACCGCCACGCCGCGCGTCACCGTCCTCGCCGGCTTCTCCGCGCCCGCCACCGACGCGGTCGCGCGCAGCCTGCTGATCACCGACCCCGCGCTGCTGCTCGTCCGCCACGACATCAGCCGGCTGCGCGAGGGCGTGGTCCGCCGGACCGTACGCACCCGAAGCACGATCCTCGAGGACGAACTCGTCCACCTCGTGCACGGCTGCGCCGCCTGCACGCTGCGCGAGGACGTGCTGCCGACCCTCGTACGGCTGGCGCGCACCCGGCCGCACAGCGACATCGTCCTGGCCCTGCCCCCGGCCGTGGAACCCGAGGCGCTCGCCACGGCGTGCGCCCAGTGCGCGGTCGACGGCGCTCCGGTCACCGAGGCGGTGCGCTTCGACTCGTACGTGACCGTGGTCGAGGCGTCCGCGTTCCTCGCCGACCTCACGACCACCGACGACCTGCGCCACCGCGACCTGCACGCCGCCGACGAGGACCACCGCTGCGTCGCCGACGTCCTCGCCCGCCAGATCGAGTACGCCGACACCCTCGTCGTCTGGGGCCGCCCCGACCCGACCGGCGTCGAGGAAGCCGTCCTGCACCGCCTCGTCCCCTGGGCCGCTCACGTCCGCGTCGGCGACACCGCGACGGTCGACTGCACCGCGCTCGCCGCGCAGCTGCGGCGTACCGGACGGCACGACCCCGCCAAGCCCGGCGTCCTGGCCCGCGCCCTCGAGGGACGAACGATCGGCGTCGACGAGCCGGCCGGCGAGCACGGCGTCACCGCGCTGGTCTTCCGGGCCCGTCGTCCCTTCCACCCGCAGCGCCTGCACGCCGCGCTGGACGGCCTGACCGGCGACACCCTGCGCGGGCGCGGCCAGCTGTGGCTGGCCACCCGCCCGGACCTGGCCGTCGCCTGGGAGTCCGCGGGCGGCGGCATCGGCCTGGGCAGCCTCGGCCCCTGGCTCGCCGCGATGTCACCGGCCGACCGGGACCGCACCGGCGACCTGCGCCGCCTCGCCGCCGACCTGGACTGGGACCCGTACTACGGCGACCGGCGTACGGTCCTGGCCTTCATCGGCCTCGCCCTCGACGGCCCGGACCTGACCCGGCGGCTGACCGGCTGCCTGCTCACCGACGCCGAGCTGGCGGACGGCGAGGCTGCCTGGGCCGGCATGCCGGATCCCTTCGCCGGCTTCTTCCCGGCGCACCCCGGCCAGGACCAGCCGTGAGAACGGACTCAGCCCGGCTCGATCTCGACGGCGACCGGGCCGGCTCAACGGGCGAAGCCGGCAGCTGCACGACCTTCCGGCATGGCAGCGAGTCTACGAACGCGGGACGCTCCCGATGGCGTCGAGTTCGGCCACCACGTCCGCGGGCAGGTGCAGGCCGGCGCCGGCCACGTTCTCGTGCAGGTGGGCCACCGAGGACGTGCCGGGGATCAGCAGGATGTTCGGGGAGCGCTGCAGCAGCCACGCGAGCGCCACCGCCAGCGGGGTGGCGTCGAGGCGCTTCGCCACCGTGTGCAGGGTCTCCGACTGCAGCGGCGAGAAGCCGCCGAGCGGGAAGTACGGCACGTACGCGATGCCCTGCCGCGCGGTGAGCTCGACCAGGGCGTCGTCCTCTCGGCGGGCGACGTTGTAGAGGTTCTGCACGCAGACGACGGGGGCGATGCGCTGCGCCTCGGCGAGCTGGTCGGCGTCGACCGTGCTGAGGCCGAGATGCCGGATCAGGCCCTGCTGCTGCAGCTCCGCGAGCGCCTCGAACTGGGCGGCGATCGAGCCGGGCTCGGGGCCCTCGGCGGCGCCCATGCGCAGGTTGACCACGTCGAGCGTGTCCAAGCCGAGGCGGCGCAGGTTGGCGTGCACCTGCGCGCGCAGCTCGGCGGGCGTACGGGCGTGCGGCCAGCCGCCGTTCTCGTCGCGCCGGGCGCCGACCTTGGTGACGATGTGCAGGTCGTCCGGGTACGGCGCGAGCGCCTCGCGGATGATCTCGTTGGTGACGTACGGGCCGTAGAAGTCGGCGGTGTCGATGTGGTTGATGCCGAGGCCGACGGCGGCGCGCAGGACGGCGATCGCGGCGTCGCGGTCCTTCGGCGGCCCGAAGACGCCCGGTCCGGCGAGCTGCATCGCGCCGTAGCCGACGCGGGTGAGCCCGAGGTCGCCGACGCGGTAGGTGCCGCCGGGAAGGTCGTGGGATGCCATGGTGTCCTCTCCGCTCGCGGCGTGTTCCGGCGAGCTGATCCCACGGTGCCCCGGCCGCACGCGGGCAGGCAGGGCCCCGCTCATCCTGGGGCCGGCAGGACCAGGTTGCGGGGTGCTGCCCGCCGTACGATGGGATCATGGCCAGGCCGAACGCGCTGGGTGAGTATCTGCGCGCCCGCCGCGAGCTGGTGAACCCGGCCGACGCGGGCCTGCGGGTGGTGGGCGTCCGGCGGACGCCCGGCCTGCGCCGCGAGGAGGTGGCGACGCTGGCCGGCATCAGCGCCGACTACTACCTGCGGCTGGAGCAGGGCCGGGACCGCAACCCGTCGCCGCAGGTCCTGGAGGCGCTGGCCCGGGTCTTCGGCCTCGACGCGACCGCCACGCAGTATCTGCTGAGCCTGTCCACGAGCCGGCCGGCCGCGCCGCGGCGTACCCGCCGGGAAGTGGTGCCGACGGGGATCCGCCAGCTCCTGGACGCCCTGAACCTCCCGGCGTTCGTGGAGAGCCGCATCTTCGACGTGCTCGCCGCCAACCGGCTGGCGACGGTCCTGTCCCCCAGCATCCGCCCGGGCAGCAACCGGCTGCGCTCGGTCTTCCTCGACGAGGACGTCCGGGACGAGATCCCCGACTGGGAGCAGGCGATCGGCGGCATGGTGGCCTCGTTCCGGGCCTCGATCGGCACGGACGCCGACGATCCCCGCACCGCCCAGCTCGTCGGCGAACTGTCGCTGGCCAGCGAACCGTTCCGGCGCCTCTGGGCCCGCCACGACGTCAGACCCCTCACGGGCGCGCCGATGCGACTGCTGCACCCGCAGGTCGGCATGCTGCACCTGCGCCGCGAGAAGCTGCCGATCGGGGATTCGGGCGGCCAGCTGCTGGTGATCTACCACGCGGAGCCGGGCTCCGAGAGCGCCCGCGCCCTGTCACTGCTCGGTTCCCTCGCCGCCACGGACCCCGGGCAGCGGCTGCCGGATCCCTCGGCCGACCGGCCGACGGACGCTCGTGGCCGGGGATGATTCCGGCGGCTATGGTGGCCGCATGCAGGATGGGCGCGGCACCGGCGGCGTCGGTCGGCGGTCTCCGCTCCCGATGCTCGCCTTGCTGACCGTGCTGATGATCGCGGTGAGCACCGGCCGCGCGATCGGTCTCTGCATCGTGTTCCGGCTGACGAGGCGCGCCGTTCCCGGATGCGTCCCGGCATGGTCGGCGGACCGGGCCCCGCCGCGGCGCGCTGCCGCCGCCTGAAGCCGTCCGCCCGGCAGCGTCCGTAGCCGACGCTGCCCGAGGTCCGGGAGCACCATGCCCACCTTCTGTGATTCCTGCTGCCCTGCCACGCTCACCGTCCGCTGCCGGCCCGTGCCGTCGCCGTCCGCTCCGCGGGGGTGGTGAGCATGCTCGCCGCCGGGGCGTACGCCCGCTGTCGCGTACGGACCTGCCTCGCCCTCGACCTGGGATCCTCGACCGTACGGCTGTGGAGCCCGGCATTGGGCGCCGTGGTCAGCGAACCCGCCGTGCTGGCCCGTCCGCGCACCGGACGGCACCTCACCGGACAGTCGGCGCTGGACGCGTACGCCGTTGCCGGCACCCCGCTGACGTGGCCCGTCCGCGACGGCGTCGTGCGTGACTTCTTCGCCTGCGTCCATCTCGTACGCCTGCTGACGGCCGGCATCGCGCTGCCGGACCCGACCGGTCCGGTGCTCGTCGGCGTACCCGCCACCGCGACCCTCCGGCAACGCAATGTGCTGGTCTCCGCGGTACGCCGTGCCGTCGGCGGCCGCGTCACCGCGGTGGAGGAGCCGCTCGCGGCCGCCCTCGCCTGCCGGCCCGGCCCGCGCGGCGGTGACCTCGTCGCGGTCGACATCGGGTCCGGGCGGACGGAGGTGGCCCGCATCGCCGACGGCAGTGTCGCCGCGGCCGAGCGGGTCGGCGACAACCCGGTCGACCCGATTCCGGCGATCGCCGAGAGCGTGCGCCGCCTGGGCGGCCGCGCCGACCGCCGGCGCCGCCTGCTGCTCACCGGCGGCGGGGCGGCAGCGCCGGGCCTGGCAGCCCGGCTGGCCGCGCTGACCGGCCGATCCGTCACCGTGCCCACCGATCCGGCGATGGCCACCCTCACCGGTCTGCGGTTGCTGCTGACCGGCTGACACGTCCGGTCGTCCCCGCCCGCCCGGGGCTACCCGCCCCGGCCCTCGCCCACCTCGCCTGGAGTAGTCATGAACGTCGAATGCACGCCGCTGCCCGGCATCGGAACCTGCCGGACCTTCACCACCGCCGCCGGATACCGGGTCGGCGTGGTCACCCACCACGCCGGCGGCCGGCGAGAGCTCGTCCACGGCCCCGGCGACGACCCCGACGCCGGCTGCAGCCTCACCCTCAACCGGGCCGAGGCGGTCGCGCTGGCCGGCCTGCTCGGCATCCTCGATGTCATCGACGTCGCCGTCACCTGCGGTCCGGACGGCGCGACCCGGCCGGCGCGCTGAGCCCCACCGCCCCGCCGTTCCGCCCGCGCGGGGACCGGCGGGGCGGAAACCTCACGAGAAGCGCCACAGACGGTCGGGGGCCGTGCCGTCGCCGGTCTCCACGACCCGTTGGGCACGGGTGAGGCTGAGCACCCGGCCGGTCTCGGCGTTCTGGATGCGGAAGGCGCCGCCGGTGCCGTATCGCAGCCGCCACAGCTGCCCGAACATCGCCCCGGACGCCGCGTTGCGCAGCTGGAAGCAGCCGTTGACCCGGTAGTCGGCCTCCCATCGGCAGTCCGGGCCGCCGAGGCGTACGCCGGTCGCCGCGTGCTCGATGCCGCGCCGGCCGTCCGGCACGAACCACCAGGCCTGCGTACGGGGACCGGCGTCGCCCAGCAGCCGGCCGGTGCCGACCTCGCGCAGCTGCTGGGTGCCGTCGCCCATGTCGTCCGGGTGCCACGGGCCGCAGACCGTGTCGTCCGGCGACCATCGCCAGGTCAGCGCGTCGCCGTGGGCGCAGACGTCGCGCAGCACGAGGACCGCGCCGGTGCCCGCGTTCACGAGCCGGAACACCATCTCAGCGGGCACGTCTCGTGACGAGGCGCTGCAGGACGATGAAGCCGAACAGCAGGACGCCGATGACGATCTTCGTCCACCAGGAGCTGAGCGTGCCCTGGAACGTGATGATGGTCTGGATGAGGCCGAGCAGCAGCACGCCGAGCACCGTGCCGAACAGGTAGCCGGAGCCGCCGGTGAGCAGCACGCCGCCGATCACCACCGCCGCGATCGCGTCCAGCTCCATGCCCTGCGCGTGCAGGCTGTAGCCGGAGAGCATGTAGAAGCTCAGCAGCACCCCGCCCAGCGAGGAGCAGAAGCCGCTGACCGTGTAGACCGCGATCCGCGTACGCCCCACCGGCAGGCCCATGAGCAGCGCGGAGTCGGCGTTGCCGCCGATCGCGTAGACCGTCCGCCCGAAGCGGGTGTACGCCAGCACGTACGCCGCGACCAGCACCACCACCAGCGCGATCACCACGCTCGTGGAGATGAAGATGCCGGGCGCGAACCGGATCCGCTTCTGGGCCATCGCGGTCCAGAACGGGTCGGTGATCGGGATCGAGTTGCGGTTGATCAGCAGCGACAGCCCGCGGGCGAGGAACATGCCGGCGAGCGTGGCGATGAACGGCTCCACCTTGAAGTAGTGGATGACCGCGCCCATGCCGAGGCCGAGCACCGTACCCATCAGCAGCACGAGCGGCAGCACCACCGCGGCGGGCCATCCGGCGTCGAGCAGCGTCGCCGCCACCACCGTGGTCAGCGCGACCACCGCGCCGACCGACAGGTCGATGCCCCCGGTCAGGATGACGAACGTCATGCCGGCCGCGACCACCAGCAGGAACGCGTTGTCCACGAAGACGTTGAGCAGGACCTGGGTGTCGGAGAAGTTGTCGTAGTTGGCCACGCCGGTGCCGTACATGCCCACGAGCAGGGCGAGCGTGACGAGCACGGGCACGTGCCGCCGGTCCGCCCAGCGGCGGCGGCGCGCCGCCGGGACGGTCCCGGCGGTCGTCGGTGGGGCGCTGACGTCGATCATGCGGAGGCTCCTGCGGTACGGCGGCGGAGGACGACGGCGCGGAACGCGGCGGACTGGCTCAGGCAGAGCACGACGACCACGACCGCCTTGAACAGCAGGGTGGTCTCCGCCGGGATGCCGATCGTGTACGTGGTGATGTCGAGCGCCGAGATCAGCACCGCCCCCAGCACGCTGCCGGCCAGCGAGAAGCGGCCCCCGGTGAGCGCGGTGCCGCCGATGACGACGGCGAGGATGGCGTCGAGCTCGATGAGGTTGCCGGCCGCGTTGCTGTCGGCGCTGGCCACGTTGGAGCTGAAGATGAGGCCGGCCACCGCGGCGCACACGGCCGTGAAGACGTACGCCATGATCGTCAGTCCCCGGGCCCGGATGCCGGCGAGCCGGCTCGCGGTGGGGCTGGCGCCGACGGCCTCGACCAGCACGCCCAGCGCGGACCGCCGGGTCAGCAGCGCCGCGATCGCCACGACCACCGCGACGATGAGCACCGAGACGGGCAGCCCCAGGAAGTAGCCGGCGCCGATGACCCGGAACGGCGGCGACGAGACGTTGATGATCTGCCCGCTGGTGAGCAGCTGGGCGATGCCGCGCCCGGCGACCATGAGGATCAGCGTCGCGATGATGGGCTGGATGCCGATCACCGAGACCAGCACGCCGTTCCAGAGCCCGAGCACCACGGCCAGCCCGATGGCGGCGGCGACGGCCAGCAGCACGCCGCCGACGCTGTCCTGGTTCGGCAGGTCGCCGATCATGAGGCAGGCGACCGCCCCGGCGATGGCCATGACCGAGCCGACCGACAGGTCGATGCCGCCGGTGGCGATGACCACCGTCATGCCGAGCGCGACGAGCACGAGCGGGGTGCTGGAGCGCAGCACGTCGATCAGGGAGCCGTACAGGTGGCCGTCGTGGACGGTGATCGAGAAGAACCGGGGTGCGAAGAAGACGTTGCTGACCAGCAGCACGACGAGGACGGCGGCGGGCCAGAAGAGGCGGTGGCGGGTCAGGGCGGTCATGCGGTGGCTCCGCTCGCGATGGTCTGCATGATGCGGTCGGCGTCGACGCCGGCGGTGTTCTCGATCTCCTCGACGAGACGCCGGTCGCGCAGCACCTCGATCTTGTTGCTGAGCCGCAGCACCTCCTCGAGCTCGGCGCTGACGAAGAGCACGGCCATGCCGCCGCCGGCCAGCTCGACGAGGAGCTTCTGGATCTCGGCCTTCGCGCCGACGTCGATGCCGCGGGTGGGCTCGTCGACGATGAGCAGCTTCGGCTCCGTTATCAGCCAGCGGGCGAGCAGCACCTTCTGCTGGTTGCCGCCGCTGAGGTTGCGCACGGGTGTCTCGGGGTCGGCCGGGCGGATGTCGAGCGCCTTGACGTACTTGGCGACGAGCTCGTCCTGGCGCCGGCGCGGGATCGGCCGGGACCAGCCGCGCGCGGCCTGCAGGGCGAGCACGATGTTCTCCCGGACGCTCAGGTCGCCGATGACGCCCTCGGTGCGCCGGTTCTCCGACGAGAACGCTATGCCGTGGCGCATGGCCGTACGCGGAGCCCGCAGCGTGACCGGCTCCCCGCCGACCTCCAGGTGCCCGCTGTCGGCGCGGTCGGCGCCGTAGAGCAGCCGCGCCACCTCCGTACGCCCGGAGCCCAGCAGCCCGGCGAGCCCGACGATCTCGCCGGCGCGGATCGTGAGGTCGAAGGGCTGCACGGCGCCCTTGCGCCCGAGCCCATGCGCGGCGATCACGGGCTCGCCGGGGGCCGTGGCGGTACGCGCCTCGTCGTCGAGCCGGTCGAGGACGGTCAGCTCCTTGCCGATCATCTTGGTGACGAGCTGCATCTGCGGCAGCTCGGCGGTGCGGTACTCGCCGATGAGGCGGCCGTTGCGCAGCACGGTCATCCGGTCGGCGATCTCGTAGACCTGGTCGAGGAAGTGCGAGACGAACAGGATGGCGACGCCGTCGCTCTTGAGCCGCCGGATCACCTCGAACAGCCGCTCCACCTCCGACGCGTCGAGGCTGGACGTGGGCTCGTCCAGGATCAAGACCTTCGCTGAGATGTCGACGGCGCGGGCGATCGCGACCATCTGCTGAATCGCCAGAGAGTAGGAGGACAGCGGCGCCGCCACGTCGAGGTCGAGGTCGAGGCCGGCCAGCAGCGCGGCGGCCCGGCGGCGCATCTCGCCCCACCGGACGCGGCCCAGCCGCCGTGGTTCGCGGCCGATGAAGATGTTCTCCGCCACCGAGAGGTTGGTGCAGAGGTTGACCTCCTGGTAGACGGTGCTGACCCCGGCCTGCTGGGCCTGCAGCGGACCGGCGAAGTGCACCGGTTCCCCGGCGAGGCGGACCTCGCCGCCGTCGATGCCGTACACGCCGGTGAGGACCTTGATGAGGGTCGACTTACCGGCGCCGTTCTCGCCCATGAGGGCGTGCACCTCGCCGGGGAACATCCGGAAGTCCACGCCGTCGAGCGCGACGACGCCGGGGAAGGTCTTGCGGATCCCGGTCATCTCCAGGACGGTCCGCTCGGTCATGGGTGGTGCCCTTCTGCGCAGGGCCCCGCCCCGCAGGTGCCGGGGCGGGGCCGCGGCGGTCAGTACTTGCGCTCCGGCAGGGCGGCCTTGGCCTGTTCCTGGGTGAAGGTGGTCTCCTCGGTGAGCACCCGCTGGGGCACCTGCTCGCCGGCCTTGACCTTCTTCGCCAGGTCCATCAGCTGTGGGCCGAGCAGCGGGCTGCACTCCACGATGTAGTTGATCTTGCCTTCGGACAGGGCGGTCATGCCGTCCTTCACCGCGTCCACCGTGATGATCTTGATGTCGGTGCCGGGCTTCTTGCCGGCCGCCTCGATCGCCTCGATGGCACCCAGGCCCATGTCGTCGTTGTGCGCGTACAGCACGTCGATGTCGGGGTACGTCTTCAGGAAGGCCTCCATGACCTCCTTGCCGTCCGTACGCGTGAACTGCCCGGTCTGCGACGCGATCACCTTGAACTTCGGGTCGGCCTTGATGACCTCGGCGAAGCCGGCCTTGCGGTCGTTGGCCGGCGCGGCGCCGGGGGTGCCCTGCAGCTCGACGATGTTCACCGGGTCGTTCTTGCCCTGGTACTCCTTGACCAGCCACTCCCCCGCCTTCTTGCCCTCGAGCACGAAGTCGGAGCCGATGAAGGTCTTGTAGAGCGAGGTGTCCTGGGAGTCGACCGCGCGGTCGGTGAGGATCACCGGGATGTTCGCGTCCTTGGCCTCCTTGAGCACGGTGTCCCAGCCGGACTCGACGACGGGCGAGAACGCGATCACGTCGACGCGCTGGGCGATGAACGAGCGGATCGCCTTGATCTGGTTCTCCTGCTTGCCCTGGGCGTCGGAGAACTTCAGGTCGATGCCCTGCTGCGCGGCCGACTCCTGGATGGACTTGGTGTTGGCCGTACGCCAGCCGCTCTCGGCGCCGACCTGGGAGAACCCGAGCGTGATCTTGTCGCCGCCCGAGCCGGACCCGGAGCCGGCGTCGCCGCCGCCGCAGCCGGTCACCCCGGCGGTGACCAGCGCGCCGGCGAGCAGCGCGGCGAACCATTTCCTGCGCATGACGTCCTCCACACAGTGTTGTTAGCGTTCACAATTTGGATCTCGGAAAGTGCCGGTCGTGGACGGAAGAGGGGGGCAGCCGGCCCGGGGGTGCGCAAGATCGACACTCGACGCGCCTCCGCGCCAACCAAGGGCTTCAATGCAGTGGCGTGCACCACACGGTGCGTTTCAGGAGTGTTACCGTTCTCAAACGCGACGTCAAGGGGTAACCGCGGATCTACACTGTGATCGGTCAAGCGAGATCGACAGGGGGGCCGCGTGCCATCGAAGAAGCGGGTCACGGTCATGCGCGACGTCGCCAAACTCGCCGGGGTCTCCCACCAGACCGTCTCGCGGGTTCTCAACGAGCACCCGAACGTCAAGCAGGAGACGCGCACGCGGGTGCTCGAGGCGATGCAGTCGCTGAACTACCGCCGCAACCTGGCGGCGCGGACGCTGGTCACCCGGCAGTCGCACACGCTCGGGCTGATCGGCTTCGAGACCACGCTGTTCGGCCCGGCGTCCATGCTGTACGGCATCGAGGACGCCGCCCGCGCCGCCGGCTACCTCGTCAGCATCGCCACGGTGCGCAACCTCGAGCGCCGCGAGGTCCTCGACGCGGTCGACCGGCTCTCCCAGCACGCGGTCGACGGCATCATCGCGATCGCCCCGAAGCCGGCGGTCACCAACGGGCTGCTGCAGGCGCCGGGTGGTCTCTACTGCGTGGCGGTCGGCGGGGCCGGCGAGACCGACGCGGTGCCGACCGTACGCGTCGACAACGCCGCCGGCGCGCGCCTGGCCACGCAGCACCTGCTCGAGCTCGGCCACCGTACGGTGCACCACGTCGGCGGCCCGCACGACTGGCCCGAGGCCCAGGAACGCGTCATGGGCTGGCGCGACAGCCTGTACCGGGCCGGCGCGGTGGTGCCGCCCGTCGCCTTCGACTCGTGGACCGCCGAGTGGGGCTACCGGCACGGCCAGGAGCTCGCCCGCGACCCCGAGGTCACCGCGGTGTTCTGCGCCAACGACCGGATCGCGCTCGGCGTGCTGCGCGCCCTGCACGAGGCGGGCCGCTCGGTCCCGCACGACGTGAGCGTCGTGGGCTTCGACGACATGCCGGACTCGGGCTACTTCCTGCCCCCGCTGACCACGGTCCGCCAGGACTTCGCCGAGCTCGGACGGCGCAGCCTCACGCTGCTGCTGGAGCACATGGCCGACACCGACACCGACGAGCCCGAGGCCCCGGCGCACATCGTGGTCTCACCGGAGCTGGTCGTCCGCGGCAGCACCGCCCCGCCGCCACGCTGAGCGGCGGGGGACGCTACAGCGGCGGCCGTACGGTGAAGGCCAGCGGCCATCCACCCAGGCCGAGGCGCCACCGGCGCAGCGACAGGTAGCGGTCCGGGTGGCTCTGCGAGCGCAGCAGCACCGTGTTCGCGCGCCGGCCCGCCTCGGGGCAGAACGTCGCGTCCGCCGCGTACCGGGCCGTGCCGTCGCGGGGCTCCAGCCGGATCCCGCCGTCGCGGTGGCGCAGGAACGAGCCGGGGTAGTTGACCGACTCGAACGAGACGCACCCCGAGCCGGCCAGGCCGGCGCGCACCGTGAAGGTGGCGTCGGCGCGGTCCAGCGACGAACTGGTCGCGGCGATGCGGTCGATGCGGGCGCGGAAGTCGCGGTGGCGGACCCGGTATCCGGTCAGGCCGGCCGGCTCGAGGCCGACGGCGCGACCGATCGTGAAAGGCCCGCGCCGCTCCGGCGCCGGGGTCCTGGTGGGCCGCGGGTGCGCCGCCGGCTTCGAGGTCGGCTTCGCGGCCGGCACGGACGCCGAAGCGCGCCCGGAGGCGGAAGGAGGCGCGGCGGAGCCGGATGCCGACCCGGCGGGGTGCGCGGCGAGGGACCGGCCGGCGGGACCGGCGGATGCCGAGACCGAGGCCGAGGCCGACGGCTGGGCCAGGGGCGGCGCGGGGAGAGTGGGGACGACCGGCAGCGCCACGAAACGCGGCGGCGCGGGCTGGGGGGTGTGGGCGGCGCGATAGGCCGACAGGCCGGTGACGACCAGGACGGCGGTGGCGGCACAGGTCACGATGACGCCCAGGTGGGTGCGGCGGCCGGGCAGTGGGCCCCCGGCCAGGTCGCCGGGAGCCGGCACCGCGGCGCTGGCGGCCGCGAGGAAGGCGTCGGGCAGCGGGGTGGAACCGCCGGCGCTGTGCCGGTACGGCGGTACCCAGCCGCCCACGCGCAGCTCGGCGGTGCGGGACTGATCCTCTGTGGACATGCACTTCCGTTCCGTGGCGGCGGAGCATGACGTGCGAAAGACGCGCAAAGCGCCGCAGCCATATTCGTGGCAAAGGTCACGGAACGCAAGAGGCAAGTGACGCGCGAGGAGGCCCGGGACGCGGGGATGGAACCACGTCCCGGGCCGGCTCTCGGCGCCGCCCCGCTCCTCACGGCGAGGCGGCGCCTGTCACGGTGAGGTGCAGGAGAGGTTGTTCACCGTGGTGGGCGCGGTGCCCGTACCGGTGAAGCCGAACGTGGTGGAGCCGTTCGCGGCGACCGTCCCGTTCCACGACTCGTTCTTGACCGTCGCATTGGAACCGGAGCCGGTGTACTTGCCGCTCCAGAGCTGGCTCACCGACTGCCCGCCGGGGAACGTCCAGGACACCGTCCAGCCGTTCACCGCGGAGGTGCCGGCGTGGACCATGACCTCGCCCTGGAAGCCGCCGCCCCAGCTGCCGGTGGTCGAGTACATCGCCGTGCAGCCTCCGTTGCCCGAAGGCGGCGGGGTGGTCGGGTCGGTCGGCGGCGGGGTGGTCGGGTCGGTCGGCGGCGGCTGGGTGGTGCCGTCGCCGACGCCGGTGACCTGGCCGTTGCCGCCGTCGAAGACCACGTCGGAGCAGCCGTAGAACGTCTCCGTGCTGTCCGAGCGCGACCACACCGAGTAGATCAGGTGCCGGCCGCTCTTGCCGGACGGCAGGTTCGCCGTCCACGAGTAGCGCCCGTCCTCGGTGCCCGGGCCGCCCACCGAGGTCGGGTTGACGACCTGGCTGAACGGCGTGGACTCGAGGTCGCTCCAGGCCAGCGCCCGGGTCGGGCTCCAGCTGTCCTTGGTGATGTAGAGCGAGAACGTGCCCGGGTGCTTGGCCCAGTTGTTGTAGTCGAAGCGCATGCTCGCGCCCGACGTCAGGTGGGTCACCGGCCAGTCGTTGCGGGCAAGGTTGAATCCGGTGAAGTTGTACGGTCCGCCGGTGCCGCCGCTGCACAGCTCCCCGTTGGGGATGAACCCGGAGGTACGGCCGGCGCCGTCGGAACGCAGCACCGCGAACCAGTTGTACAGCGGCGTGGTGCCGCTCTGGGCCACTGCCGCGGCACAGGCCGGGTTCTTCGGCTGGATCGCTCCGTTGTTGGTGAGCCCGTCCTTCCAGCACAGGTACGTGCGGCTGCCGGGCGCCATCATCGCGCCGTGCGCCTGGGCGGGCGCCGACTGCAGGACCGCGACACCGGTCCCGGTGAGCAGCAGCACGGCGGCCGCCACCCATCTCGCCTTTCTCATCGTGTCTCCTTCGCTGTTGGCTGCGGGGTCAGCCGTTAGGGAACAGGCGGGCGTAGTCCGCGTAGCCGGTGGCCACGTCGACCTGGGCCCAGAAGCGGTGGTAGTTGAAGGTCGGCGCGGGGCCGCCGTCCAGGTACGCCTGCACCTTCGGCCAGTCCGGGTCCTTCTTGTAGAAGGAGCGAATGTCCACGAAGGACACGCCCGGCTTGATGACGTCGCCGTTGGGCATCTTGCCGCTCCAGCCCGGCGGGATGTAGATGCCCTGGCCGGTGGCCGGGTCGTAGACGTCGTCCATGCGGTTGTAGTCGGCGCGGGTCTCGGTCACCGACACGCCCTTGCTGTCCTTGTACGCCCAGATCGCGTCGAGCAGCCCCTTGGCCGCCGTCTTCGCCCGGGTGTTGCCGGACTTGGCCGCGTAGTACGTGAGCAGCTTGGCGAAGGAGCCGGCGACACCGAGGTCCTGGCCCTTGCTGGTGACCTCGACGTGCAGGCTGGTGTTGGCCGCCGGGCTCGACGGGTTCCAGGTGGCCGGCTTGCCGGTCCACGCCAGGTCCGACGGGATCGCGAAGCTGGTGGCGCCGATGGTGCTGTTGTCCAGCGCCCACGGGACCCACTTGTCGAGCACGGACTTCGCCTTGGTGTCACCGGTCAGGTAGTAGTACTCGGCGAGCCGCTCCAGCGACCAGGTCTGCATGCCGAACCAGCGGTTGGACGGCGGGTCGGCGTACACCGGCGCCTCGACGTAGGCCATGCCGTAGAACGTCGGGGTGCCCGCGGGCGGCGCCTGGTAGGAGCCGTCCCAGCTGTTCGTCGCGCCGCCGGCGATGCCGCCCTCGGACGACTGCAGCCACTGGTAGAACTCCAGCTGCCGGTTGAGGCTCGCCTGCCAGTCCGCCTTGGCGGTCGGCGACTTCGGCGCCAGCGCGCTCACGTTGCTCAGCACGTACGCGGCCATCGGGTTCTGGTAGCCGAAGTGGCTGGTGCTGGAGCCGATCCGCCAGGCCCAGCCGGCCTGCGTGTCGGTGGCCCCGCCCCAGGCGTAGTACCAGGACATGAGGTTGCTGGAGCTGCTCTTACCGGTGCCCGCGGGGCACGAGGTCGAGGTGCAGCCGGGGTTCTTGAAGTACTTGTCGTAGAAGGAGTAGCGCAGGTAGTCGCCCATCTTCGCGGCGTTCGCCACGGCGGTGGAGATCTGCGACGCCTTGCCCTGCTGGGTGGCCCAGGTGTACGCCCAGTACGCCGCCTGCACCGCGCGCGAGTCCGCGTCCGGGGCGTTGGTGTACTTCCACTGCTTGGCGTACGAGGCGTCCTTGGTGAACAGGTCCAGGTAGCCGTTGGGGCCGCCGAACTTGAACGTGTCGCAGGACGGCTGCGGCACGGTCTCGAACGTCGACTCCTGCGGGCCGCGCTGGAAGGTGTTGATGTACGTGACCCGCGAGGTCCCGTCACCGCAGTGGCCGAAGCCGTACGTGTTGTCCACGTCCAGCAGCCAGTGCATGCCGTAGATGTCGGAGGTGCCGTACGCGCTCTTCAGCTCGTTGGCCAGCGGGTCCTGGCCCACCGACACGCCGGACTCCAGCTGCGAGGGGTACTGCGAGGGCAGCGGGTGCTCGGCGGCGTACGTGGCCGGCTTCGACGGGTCGTACTTGTCGTTGGTGGGCTGGTCGGCGTGCGACGGGATGATGTACTTCTCCATCGTCTGCCACGCCGTGTTGAACGGCGTCCACTCGCCGGTGACCTGGCCGTGCTCGGCCTCCAGCCACAGCCAGTAGCTGAACGCCTCGCTGGTGGTCTCGTGGCCGTGGTCGGGCGCCTCGTCGATCAGCGTCTCGATCGAGTGGTACGGCACGCCCTCGGGGCTGAAGTAGCCGTTGGCCGGGTTCTTGATGTCGGTGTACAGCTGGGTGAACCGGCCGTCCGGGCTGCCCTCGGCGACCACCAGCGCGGTGACCGTCGCGGCGGTCAGGCCGGTGCCGGTGGCGCTGAAGGTGGCCTGGGTGTTCGCCGTCGCCGCGTCGGTGGCCGTCAGCGTGACCGTCTGCGCGGTGCTCCAGTTCGACGGCGTGAACGTCAGCGACGCGGGCGAGGCCGAGACGGTGGTGGCCCCGGCCGTCCGGGCGATCGAGACGGTGGTGTTCGCGGTGGGCGCCTTGGACAGCGACACCTTGAACGTGGCCGTCTTACCCGGCGACACGGTCACCGAGCTCGGGTCGACGACCACCGACGGGTCGGCGGAGGCGTCGACGAAGACGGGTACGTCGGCCGTGGAGCTCTTGACGCCGCTGGAGTCGTACGAGATCGCCTGCACGTGGTACGCCGCGGTCTGCGCCGGCACCCCGCTCCACGTGTAGCTGTACGGCGCGGCGGTGTCCGTGCTCAGCAGCAGCCCGTCGTGGTAGAACTCGACCTTGCTGACCGTACGGCCGCTCGCCGCGGTGGCCGTCGCGGCGATGGGGATCGAGGCCGGCGCGGTGTAGCGGGTGTTCGCCGCGGGGCTGGTGAGCGCCACGGTCGGCGCCGCCACGCTGCCGTTGCAGGCGGTGCCGTTGAGCGTGAACGCCGTCGGTACGGGGTTCGCCGACGTGAACGTGCCGTTGAAGCCCGTGCTCACGCTGGCGTTCGTGCCCAGGTTGCCGTTCCAGGCGGCGTTGTTCACGGTGACGTGCGCGCCGCTCTGGGCGTACGTGCCGCTCCAGCCCTGGGTCACGCGCTGCCCGGCGTCGGGGAAGTCGTACTCGAGGCGCCAGCTGGTGACCGGGTCACCGGTGTTGGTGATCGCGATGTCGCCGGTGAAGCCGCCGCTCCACTGGCTCGCGACCCGGTACACCACGGTGCAGCCGGCGGCGGCCTGCGCGGGTGGTGGGGCGGCGGTGATGACGAGGCCGGTGCCGAGGAGCGTGGCACCGCAGGCCGCGAGGGCCCTTCTAGCCTTTCGTCTCATGGGCTTCCTTCCTAGACGGACGGGCTGCAGGTGACGGGGGACGGAACGGGGTTGCTGCCGGTCCAGGTGCCGAGGAAGCCGAACGTGGTGCTGGCGTTCGGGGCCAGGGCGCCGTTCCAGCCGGCGTCGCGGACGGTGACGCCGGTGCCGGTCTGCGTGCCGGTGCCGCCCCACGCCTGCGCGAGGGTCTGCCCGGCGGTGAAGGTCCAGCCGACCGACCAGCCCTTGGTGGCGGTCGCGCCGGTGTTCCTGACGGTCACCTCGGCCTGGAAGCCGCCGCTCCAGGACCCGGTGATCCGGTACGCCGCCGAGCACCCGGCCGAGGACGGCGGCGGGTTCGACGGGCTCGGGTCGGACGGCGGCGGGTTGGACGGGGTGGGGTTCGACGGCGTCGGGTTGGACGGGGTCGGGTTCGACGGCGTCGGGGTGCTGCTGCCGCCCTGCCGGTCCGCGTAGAGGATGCCGCGGCCGTTGGTGCCGAGGTAGACGCGGCCGTACACCCGCGGGTCGCCGGCGAGCGCGTCGCCCGCGTTGCCGTACTGGTGGGCGTCGTCGTTGATGCGGACCCAGGCTGCGCCGGCGTTGTCGGAACGGAAGACACCGGTGCCGCCGTCGACCGTGCCGACCAGGAACACCGCCGGGTACGCGGCCCCCGGCGCCGCCTTGCCGAAGGCCACGTTGATGCCGGACGTCACGGTGCTCACCGCGGTGAAGCTCGCCCCGAAGTTCGTGGAGTGCAGCAGGCCGGACGCCCCCGCGAGCCACACGTCGCCCGCCTTGCCGGGCACGGCGTGGAAGCGCACCGTTCCCGACGCCGGCACGGTGGCGGCTGACGCGGTGAAGGTGGCCCCGCCGTCGCGGCTGACGTAGAACTTGCCGGCCGCGTACCCGTAGAAGGTCTTGGCGTCCGCGCGGTCGGACTCGACCGTGGCGCCGGCGGGGATGCCGGTGGACCGGGTCCAGGAGCTGCCCCGGGTGGTCGAGTAGTGCACGTCGGCGCCGGCCGGGGCCCAGACGAAGGTTCCGGCGTCGGCGGAGACCGCGATGGTGCCGCCGCCGGTCACGCCGGACGGTTCCTGGCCCTGGTACCACGTCTTGCCGCCGTCGGTGGAGACGCCGATGTGCGGGGCGGTGTCCGCGTTGCCGACCCGGGCGAAGACGGACGGGGTGGCCTCGGCGAAGTCGAGGCTGGTGTTGCTGCTCAGGCTCGGCGTGTCGTGGAAGCTCGCCGGCACCGCGTCGAGGTCGGCGTGGTGGAAGCCGCCGATGTCGCCGAGCGCGCTGACCAGCGGGGCGCCGGACGGCGGGCTGGCCAGGTCGAGGACCGCGGTCTCCTCGAGCCCCTTGGCCATCGGCCGGATCGTGAAGGTGGTGTTGCGGTCCCAGTTGGTCAGCTGGGTGGTGCCGTACACAGTGGCGCCGGTGCCGTACAGCAGGCGGTTCGAGTCGAACGGGTCGATCTCCACCGACTCGTTCATCCAGCCGAGCTTCGGCGTGGCCTCCGGCGGCTGCGGGTTCGTGTTGAAGTCGAGCCAGGGGTTGGCGGAGATGTCCATCGTGTAGCGCTTGGACTGGCTCGGGTAGCTCGTGAAGTCCCAGATCCGCGTCCACGTCGCGCCGTTGTCGGTGCTGCGGAAGAAGATCGCGTCGGGCCACCAGGAGACCTGCGTGGCGACCATCAGGGTGCCGGGGTGCTGCCGGTCGACGGTCAGGCCGGAGTAGCCGAAGTACAGGTCACTGCCCGCGCTGAGCTTGACCGGGCTGACGTCGGTCCACTCCCCCGTCGCGGTGTCGAGCCGGTACACCTGACCCTTGCCGCCGTCGTACGGCCCGCCGGTGTCGCTGGTGGCGATGTACAGAGAGCCGGAGTCGACCACACCCTTGTGGGCGAGGTAGCCGGTGGGCTGGCCGGGGATCCGCGCCCAGGTGACCCCGCCGTCGGTGGAGCGGTAGACGGGGTTCTGCTTGTCGGCGACGCCGACGTAGACGTCACGCGTGTCGTCGTCGAAGGTCACCCAGGTCAGGCCCTGGTTCTGGCTGAGGTAGCCGTTGGTGTCCGACGGGTCCTGCACGTAGTCGCCGGCGTTCGGGAACGCGGTGACCTTGGCCCACGTGGCGCCGTAGTTCGTGCTGCGCCAGAGGCCGTTGCCGCCCTCCGCCGCGAAGTAGACGTTGCGGTTGTCGTGCGGGTCCACGGCGAGCCGCTCCCCCATGCCGCGGCCGGGCATGTTGCCACCGTTCTTGAACGGCAGCGTGGTGACCTGCCAGGTGGCGCCGCGGTCGCTGGAGCGCAGGATCGCGCCGTTGTTCGGGTCCCAGCTGTTGGTGTACATGCCGACGGCGGCGTACACGCGGTCGGCGTCGACGGGGTCCGCGGCGATGCTGAGCACGCCGTTGTAGCCCCAGTTGTTCTGACCAACCCAGTCCAGCAGCGGGATCCAGCTCTGACTCGCCTGGTTCCAGCGGTAGGCGCCGCCGATGTCGGTCCGGGCGTAGATCAGGTTCTTCTCGGCGCGGCTGAAGACGAGTCCGGGGACGAAGCCACCCCCGTCGATGCGGACGTTCTTCCAGGCGTACGTGTCGGCGGGGACGGCGGCGAGGGCGGGTGCGGGCCGGTGGGCGGCCTGGCCGACCAGCGCCGCCGCGCCGACGAGAGTCAGCGCGGCGGCGAGGGCGGCGAAGCGTGGGCGATGCAAGGGGCAATCCTCTCGGGGACGTCGGCGGCGCCCGGGGGCAGCGCCATCGACGGACGTCTCTCATGGGAGCGCTCCCATGACTGTCGGCTCTGTTCATCCGGAAGTCAAGAGCCGGAAACAAACCCATCGGCAGACGCCGATGTTGACAGCAACTTAACCGAGTAGGTACACATAGGGGCGTCCACCGTCATGGGAGCGCTTCCTACACCGATGGAGGACCCACTCGTGAGAAAACGCAGTCTCCTGGGCGGCCTGGCCGCCCTGGCCACGGCCCTGGTGGCCGGGGCGACGCTGGCCGCCCAGCCCGCCCAGGCCGCAGCCGGCTTCACCGTCAGCGGATCGCAGATCCTCGACGCCAACGGCAACGCCTTCGTCATGCGCGGGGTCAACCATGCGCACACCTGGTACGCCGACAAGATCGGCGCGCTCGCCGACATCAAGGCGCTCGGCGCCAACACCGTCCGCGTGGTGCTCAGCAGCGGCGACCGCTGGACCCGCAACGACGCCGCCGACGTCACCAACGTGATCAACCAGTGCAAGGCCAACCGGCTCATCTGCGTGCTCGAGGTGCACGACACCACCGGCTACGGCGAGGACGCCGCGGCGACCACGCTGGCCAAGGCGGTCGACTACTGGATCGGCATCAAGAGCGCCCTCGCCGGCCAGGAGCGCTACGTCATCCTCAACATCGGCAACGAGCCGTACGGCAACACGAACGCCGCGGGCTGGGTCGCCGACACCAAGAACGCGATCACCCGGCTGCGCGCGGCCGGCTTCGAGCACTCGATCATGGTGGACGCGCCGAACTGGGGTCAGGACTGGTCTTTCACCATGCGTGACAACGCCGCGTCGGTGTTCGCCACCGACCCGCGGCGCAACATCATCTTCTCGATCCACATGTACGGCGTCTTCGACACCGCCGCCGAGATCACGGATTACCTCGGCCGGTTCAAGAGCGCCGGCCTGCCGATCGTCGTCGGCGAGTTCGGCTTCAACCACTCCGACGGCAACCCCGACGAGGACACCATCATGGCCACCGCCCAGGCGCAGAGCATCGGCTACCTGGGCTGGTCGTGGAGCGGCAACGGCGGCGGCGTCGAATACCTCGACCTGGTCACGAACTTCGACGCCACCAAGCTGACGTCGTGGGGCCAGCGGCTGTTCAACGGCGCCAACGGCATCAAGGCCACCGCGCGGGAGGCCAGCGTGTACGCCGGCACCTCCACGCCGCCCTCGACGCCGCCGAGCAACCCGTCCACCCCGCCGTCGAACCCGCCGGCCGGCAAGTCGTGCTCCGCCGCGTACGCGATCACCGGGCAGTGGGGCGGCGGCTTCCAGGGCGCGGTGACGGTCAAGGCCGGCGCCACGGCGATCTCCTCCTGGACGGTGACGTGGACCTGGCCCGACGGCCAGCGCTTCACCAACACCTGGAACGCGACCGTGACGACCTCGGGTGACGCCGTGACGGCGCGCTCGATGTCGTACAACGGCTCGCTGCCGGCCGGCGGAAGCACGAGCTGGGGCTTCACCGCCAGCTCGACCGGCACGAACACCGCACCGGCCGTGAGCTGCGCGGCGGCTTAGAAGCCGCCCGCCGCCGAGGCGTCCTTGCCGCCGCCGGTCGCCGACACCGTGTAGGTGTCGGCGGCCGGCGCGCGCTTGTCCGCGTGGTTGTACTGCACCGCGAACACGTACTGCCCGGGCGTCAGCGTGGCACCGTGCTGGAGCACGAACCGGTAGACGAGCCGGCCACCGCGTTCCGTGACGGTCATGGCCATCATCTGGGCGGGCACGGTGCTCCACTGCCCCGTGCTCACCACACCGTCGGTGCGGGCGACCGAGACCGTCACCTCGAGGGCGGTCAGGGTCCTGGTGGTGCGCAGTGTGACGTTGCCCTGGCTCCAGTTCGGGTTCGAGTGCCCGTCGATCGCGGCGTCGGCGGTCAGGAAGCCCGGCCGGTGTACGGCCTTGCTGGAGGCGGAGGCCTTCGGGGGCGCGCTCGTCGCCGGACGGGCCGGCGGCGGCGACGGGGACGGCGTGGTGGCCGCGGCAGAAGGGGCGGCCGCGGGTGCGCTGTCGGCTTCTCCCCCACCGCCCGCGACACGGACGCCCACGACGCCGACGACCACGAGGCCGACCGCGGCCGCCGCGGCGAGCGGGCGCAGCCGGACCAGCGCGGTGCGGCGCGACTCGGCACGGCCACGGACGATCCGCTCGAACATCGCGTCCCGGTCCGGGCGGTGCCGCTCCGCCTCCTCGCGCAGCAGGACCCGCAGGTCCCGCTCGTCAGGCTCCCGCATTGCGGCCTCCTATGCCCACCGGTAGCTCCTGCAAGAACATGCTCAGTTGCGCGGCGCCGCGTGAGGTCTGGCTCTTCACCGCGCCGACCGAGATGCCGAGGATCTCGGCCACCTCCCGCTCGGGCACGTCGAAGGCGTACCGCAGCACGACACACTCACGGCGCCGCACCGGAAGCCGGCTCAGCGCCTCCCGGACGTCCAGCACCGCCGCGGTGTCCGGGTCGCTGCGGTCACGCCGCAGCAGGCCCAGCCGCAGCAGGCCGTGCCGCTCCCGGGTCTGCCGCTTGATCCACTGCCGGGCCAGGTTCGCGACGATGCCGCGGGCGTACGCGAGCGGGTTGTCGGCCGCCTCCACCCGCTCCCAGTGCTTCCACACCTCCAGGAACGCGTCCGCGGCCAGGTCGTCGGCGGCCCCGGCGTCGCCCGTGACGAGGAAGGCGAGCCGCGACAGGTCCGCGTGGTGCTGGTCGAAGAAGCGCCGGAAGGCACGCTCTGTATCGGGGTCGGTCACGCGGTCCTTCCTGACGTGCGGCGGTACGGCGGTGCCGGCTGCCCCGGCAAAGGGGGGCATGGGGACCGGGGCAGCCGGTGGTCCGCTCCTGACCGGGCGAAAGATACTTCCTTTCGAGCGCCCGGTCCCTGGCAATCAGGTCGTCCGCGGCTCGCCTGCGGGGAGGCCGGTGAGGTCCGGGAAACGGCCTCCCCGCGGGCGAACACCCCTTCAGTGGCCGCCCGGGCCGGAAAGGTTGCCCGCCTCCGCGGGATTTTTTCCCGGCCGCCGCAGCCGGTAGTAGAGGAGGCCCTCGCTGGTGACGCCGTCGTCGGGGACGAAGCCGGCGGCCGCGCAGCACGAGCGGCTCGCCACGTTGTCCGGCTGCACCCCGCAGAAGAACTCGTCGACGTCCGACACCTCGGAAGCCGTCGTGGCAGCGCGCAGCAGCGCCCGTCCGCGACCCTCGCGCCAGCGGCGGGGGTCGACGACGAAAGCCAGCCCCATCGACCGCAGGCCGTGGCCGTCGGCGTACACGTCGCCGCCGATGAAGCCGACCTCGCCGGCCGCGTCGACGCCGAACCACGCGTGGCAGCGCAGCACGAGGTGGCCGCGGAAGACCTCGCCGCCGCCGCGGGCCGCGACGGACAGGACCCGGGGCAGCCAGTCGCGGCCGCCGAGGTAGCGCTGCACCTGCGGGTGGTCGAACCAGGGCAGCGCCGAGGCGACCATCGCCGGAGTGGGCTCGACCAGCCTCATGCGCCCATCATGCCGCGCGGCGCAAGACCCCGGCGGGCCGTACGCCAACACCGTCCACACCGGACAAGGTGACCGGTGTGGACGGTGTCGTTCATCGTCGGTGGGCCCGGCCTCCCGGTCTCACCGCGGACCCGTCAGAGGGCCAGGCGCTGACCCGGGAAGATCAGGTTCGGGTTGCCACCGATCTCGCCCCGGTTGAGCTGGTACAGCGCGCGCCAGCCGCCCTTGACGTGCTTGCTGCTCGCGATCTTCGCGAGGGTGTCGCCGGACCGCACCACGTAGGTCTTGCCGGTCGCCCGCGCCGACGTGCTCTTCGTCGCCTTCGCCGTGCTCTTGTGCGTCGTGGTCTTGCGCGACGACGACTTGTGCGACGACGACTTGTGCGACTTCGAGGAGGCGCCGGCCGTGTTCCTGGCCTTGTACGACTTGGTCGAGCCGGCCTTCTTGCCGCACACCGGCCAGGCGCCGATGCCCTGACCGTCGAGCACCTTCTCGGCGATGCGGATCTGCTGCGACCGGCTGGCCTTGTTGGCCGTGCTCGCGTACTTGGTGCCGCCGTACGCCTTCCACGTGCTGCGGCTGAACTGCAGGCCACCGTAGTAGCCGTTGCCGGTGTTGATGCTCCAGTTGCCGCCGGACTCGCACTGCGCGACCGCGTCCCAGTTGACGCTGGACTTCGCCTGGGCCGCGGAGGCCGGGGCCAGCAGGGCCATCGTGCCGGCCGCACCCGCGACCGCCAGGCCGAGGGCGCGCAGGGACTGCTTGCGGATCTGTGCCATGACTGAAAAACCTCCACGCCTGCGAGGTCAGCTGTCGGGTTCGGGCCGAGGAAGCCCGGCCGCGCGTGGCGGCTTCACCCCGAGGCGCGCGCACCGGCGCGCCGAGGAACGTGTGGGTCCCCCGCTCCATGCCTGATCGATTGATGTCCCGGTCCGGTCGGCGGCAGGACTCGGCGTTACCGACCGCGGGGCCCGCTGAGCGGACCGGCCGACCGTAACCACTTCTCGCCGGGCACGGCCAAGTTTCCGGGGTCAAAGGTGACGTTGTTTACACCTTTTGAGTGACTTGATCTTCACTTCCCGGCGGGAAATGCGCTGGCGACGCCCCGGGTTGCGCCGGAAGGATCCCGATTGTGATGCTTCACGAGAACGAGGTCCCGGCGGACGAGGCGGTTGTCCGCTCGCTGCTGCAGACCCAGCGCCCGGACTGGGCCACGCTCCCGCTGTCGCCGGCCGGCGCCGGCACCGACAACACCATGTACCGGCTGGGGGACGATCTTCTTGTCCGGCTCCCGCGAACGGCCGGCAAGGCGCAGGCCCTGCACAAGGAGCGGACGTGGCTTCCGCGGCTGGGACCGCTGCTCCCCTGCCGCGTCCCGGAGCCGGTCCACGCCGGCCGGCCCGCCGCCGGGTTCCCGCTGCCCTGGTCGGTCTACCGCTGGATCGACGGGGCCCAGGCCGGACCGGACACCGTCCAGGACTGGGCCACGTTCGGAACCGACCTGGCGAGCTTCGTCCGGACGCTGCACGGCATCGACCTCATGGGCGCCGTCCGCGCCGGTGAGCTGAGCTGGTACCGCGGGGGAAGCCTCGGCGCCTGCGACGAGTGGATCAGCGCCTGCTTCGAGGACTGCCGCGCCGCGCCCGGCGGCCTCGATCTGGAAGCGCTGCACGAGCTGTGGCGTACCGCACTCGACCTGCCCGAGCCCGCCGGTCCGCACAGGTGGCTGCACGGCGACCTCAGGCCCGCGAATCTGCTGGTGTCGGAGGGCCGCCTGCACGCCGTCATCGACTTCGGCGGCCTCTCCGTCGGGTTCCCGGACGCGGAGCACGCCACCGTGTGGGACCTGCCCCGCCCGGCCCGCGACGCCTACTGGAACGCCGTGGGTGTCGACGATCACTCCTGGACTCGCGCCCGGGCCTGGGCCATCGCAGTGGGCGTCAGCGGAGTCTCCTACTACCGCGACACATGGCCCGCCTTCGTCGCGGAGTGCCGCGCGAGGCTCGTGACGATCCTCACGGACGCCGCCGGACGCTGACCTGAGATCAAGCGGCCGGGAGGACGGGCAGCAGCGCCACCCGCAGACCCCGGCGCAACGCGGCCATCGTGAGCTCACCGGAATCGGTCAGCGTGTTCAGGTCGGCGCCCTTGGCGGGCTCGCGCACGCCGAACGCGTACCAGCCGCCGTCACTGGTCGGGCCGATCACCGCGTCGAAGCTGCGCAGCAGCTCGTACGCATCGCCGAGCAGCTGGGGCGTGAGCTCGGGCACGTCCGCCGCGATCATCAGGAACGGGTCCTTGCGGGGCGCGCGCTGCGGATCGCAACGGAAGAACCGGGTCATGCTCCTCAGTGGTCCGCGGAGCCGCGGAGGTTGCCCGTGACGGCGCGATTTCTTCACAGCGGGAGCCACTGAGTCGCGGTGGTCACCGCCTCGAGCACTTCGGCGAGCGGTTCCACCCCCAGTCCCGGTCCTGCGGGCACCTGCAGGTGACCGTTCTCGAGCACGAACGGCGCGGTCAGGTCGGTGGCGAAGTAGCGGTCCGACGCCGAGGTGTCGCCGGGCAGCGTGAACCCCGGCAGGGCGGCGAGGGCGACGTTGGCCGCACGCCCCAGACCGGTCTCCAGCATGCCGCCGCACCACACCGGAACCCCGTGCGCCGCGCACAGGTCGTGGATGCGCCGCGCCTCGAGATAGCCACCGACGCGGCCCGGTTTGACGTTGACGATCGCGCACGCGCCCAGCGCGAGGGCCGCCGCGGCCGTACGGGCCGACGTGATCGACTCGTCGAGGCACACCGGCGTGGTGATCCGCTTCGCCAGCTCGGCGTGGCCCAGCACGTCCTCCTCGTCGAGCGGCTGCTCGATCAGCAGCAGATCGAACGGGTCCAGCCGGGCGAGGTGCCGGGCGTCCGCGAGCGTGTACGCGGTGTTCGCGTCCACCTGCAGCAGCACCTCGTCGCCGAAGCGCTCCCGGACCGCGCGGACCGGCTCGACGTCCCAGCCCGGCTCGATCTTCAGCTTGATCCGGACGTAGCCGGCCTCGAGGTAGCCGCCGACCGCGTCGAGCAGCTCCGGCACCGATCCCATGATCCCCACCGAGACGCCGCACGGCACGCGGTCGCGGACGGCCCCCAGCTCGCGCGCGAAGGACCGGCCCTCGGCGCGCAGCTCGGCGTCGAGGACCGCGGTCTCCAGCGCCGCCTTCGCCATGCGGTGCCCCTTGAACTGCGCCAGGACCGGCGCCACCGCGTACGCGTCCAGCCGCGGCGCGGCCGCCAGCGCGGGCACCAGGTAGCGGCGCAGCACGTCCGCGGCGGCATCGGCGTACTCGGGCGAGTAGCGCGGGTCGGCCATCGCGACGCACTCGCCCCAGCCCTCGGCGTCGCCGGTGAGGACGCGCACCAGCAGCACGTCGCGCGTGGTCTCGGTGCCGAACGAGGTGCGGAACGGCGCGACCAGCGGCATGGTGACGCGGCGCAGCTCGACGCCTTCCAGCTTCACGAGGGCCTCCTCAGGACGTACCAGCCGGAACGGTCGAACCCGGTGAAGCGGGCGCCGTCGGCGAGCAGGACGGTTAGGGTGTCGCGGACGGCGACCCGCCACCGGCGGGCGGCGGCGGGGTCGCTGCGGCGCAGCCCCTCCACATCGTGCGGTACGGCGACCAGCAATTTCTCGCCGTCCAAGGAACCCGGCTCCGCCGAGCGCCCCAGGGCGACGACACCGCCGGCCGGGTCGTCCCGCAGCGGCGTGCCCGCGGTCAGGTCCCAGTGGACGAGCAGCCGGTCGGACTCCTCGTCGCCGTTGATCCGGTCGTGCATGACGCCGTAGAAGTCCGGCAGGTACGCGACCGGGACCGCGCCCAGCTTCGCCAGGTTGAAGTACGCGTTCCGGGCCACCAGCGGGTCGAAGGTCCAGCTGATGAGGGCGGCGCCGCGGTCCAGGGCCCAGGCGCGCTGGTGTTGCTTGAGCGCGTACCCGACCGCGCGTCCCATCGCCGCCGGCGCCACCCCGGCGACGTGGCTGTGCAGCTCCCGCCGCGCCGGCGGACCGAAAAAGCCCACACATCCCCCGGCCAGGGCATCCCCGTCGTACGCGGCCGCGACGTAGTTGCCGCAGGTGGCCAGCGCCCGCAGCAGGTCGGTGCCCAGCAGCACCCCGCCCGGCTCGGCGTTCCAGATGCCGGCGAACAGCGCGTCGACGGCGGCGAGGTCGGCCAGCGCGGACACCGTACGCACCTCGATGCTCACGGTCGCAGCGCCTCGTCGATCAGGGCCGCCACCAGCCGGACGCGCTGCGGCAGGTGGTCGGTGGCTGACACGACCCGAGTCTAGTGTTCGGCGGCGCCCGCGCTCCGGGCATCGCACCGTGAAGAAAGTCCCCGCCGCAATGATCTCCGCGGGCGGCGCTCGCGTATCTTGACGTACCGGTCGGCGCTGCGCGCTGCGGACCGCTCGGCCGGCGCGGCGGGCGGTGTGGCCGCGCGGCGGGGTGGACACCGAGGCGGGGACGAGATGGCGGACGAGCAGAACGACGAGCTCCAGCGGCAGGATCCCGTGCTCGTGCGCCCGTACATCAAGAGCGAGCCGAGCAGCACCGAGCCGGCCGGTCCGGACGACCGTCCGGAGGAGACCTGGCCGGAGACGGCCATGCTGCCCGACGAGCAGCCGGCGCCCGAGGAACCGGTGGCCGCCCCGGCCGCCGCGCCCGCGACGACCGGCCACGGCGTCACCCCGATGCGGCAGCGGCTCGTCGTCCTCGGCGGAGTGCTCGTGCTCGCGCTGGTGGCGGCCGCGTTCGTGCTCTTCGGTACGGGCGGCGACGACAGACCGCCGCTGCCGGAGACGCAGGCGACCCTGCCGGCCCCCGGGGTGACCGGCTCGCTGGGCGACGCCCCCGGCGCCACCGGCTCGCAGCGCGCCTCCGCGGCCGCCGCCCGCACCGCTCGAGCGTCCACGACCGCACCGGCCCGGACCGAGTCCACGTCGCGAACGGGCGCCGTCCCCCCGCCCGTCACCCTGTCCGCGCCGACGTCGGCCGCCGCGCCCTCGGCCACGCTCGCGCCGCCGCCCGCGGCCGACCGCACCGGCGCGATCACCGGGGCCGGCGGCCGCTGCCTGGCGCTCGGGGGCCTGCTCGGCCTCGACGGCAGCCCCATCCAGGTGAGCGGGTGCAGCGGCGTGAGCTACCAGACCTTCACCCTGGCCACCGACGGGACGCTGCGGGTCGCGGGACGCTGCGCGCAGGTCACCGACGGCGGCGAGGTGCGATCCGTACGCTGCGACGACCGCGAGAGCTCCCAGTGGCGGGTCGGCCCGGGCAGCTCGCTGGTCAACCCGGCGACCGGGCAGTGCCTCACCGACCCGGGCGCGGCCGGCGCGGCCACGAAGGTGTCCCCGTGCACCGGCGCCGCGTCGCAGTCCTGGAAGCTGCCCTGATCAGCGGGCCTCGAGCGCCTTGACGACGGCGGCCATGTCGTCGGCGCCGTGCCCGAGCGCGACCGTCTCCGCGAAGAGCGCGTGACACACGTCCAGCACCGGTGAGGCGATCCCGGACCGGCGCGCCGCCGCGGCGATCAACTCGTTGTTGTACAGCACGTCCCTGCTGGAGGCCTGCACGGAGAAGTCCCGGCCGAGCAGCTTCGCCGCCTTCACCCGGGACACGTCGCTGGCCATCGGCCCGGCGTCCAGCACGGCGGTGAGCCGCGCGAGGTCGAGCCCGTGCCGCTCGGCGAAGTGGTACGCCTCGGCCAGCCCGGTCACCATGCTGATCAGGTACAGGTTGACGGCGAGCTTCATCAGCAACGCCTGCGGCACCGGCCCGCACTCCACCGCATCGCGGATCATCGGGTCCAGCAGCGGGCGCACCTCGGCGACGTCCGCGGGATCGCCCGCCAGCATCGCCACCAGCTGCCCGGCCTCGGCCGGCTTGCGCGACCCGGACACCGGCGCCTCCACGTACCGGCCACCGGCGGCGGCCACGTCCTGCGCCAGCCCACGCGAATACTCCGGCGCGGTCGTGCCCATGTGGACCAGGATCCGCCCGGCGACAGCACCGAAGGCGGGCGTCCCCCGGCCCAGCACCGCGTCGATCACCTCGCCGTTCGCGAGCATCATCAGCACGACGCCGGCCTTCCCCAGGACGTCGGCCGGGCTTTCCGCGACGGTCGCGCCGGCTTCGCGTACGGCCGCGCAGCGGCGCGGGTCCCGCGTCCACACGAGCAACGGGGTGCCGGCCCGCGCGAGGTTGAGTGCCATGGGCTCGCCCATCACCCCGAGCCCGAGAAACCCGACGATCATGCTGTCCGCCATGGCCGTACGGTAACCACCCGCGCCGCCGCCGGGCACCGGCCAATTCCGGGGCGGCGGCCTGCGCGCCGGAAATTTCCCCGGGGCCGTGTCGATCCGCGGGTTCCCTGCTCGACGTGAGGGTGCCAGGGCCGAGAGGCGGCCCGGCGGACGAGGAGGACACGATGGCGAAGTACCTGCTGATCATGCGGGGCACCGACGAGTCGAACGCGGCCATGATGGCGAACATCGGCGAGCTCATGGTCCGGACCCGCGAGTTCATCCAGGCGACGGCCGAGGCGGGCGTCTACGTCGCGGCCGAGGGGCTGGACGATCCGCGGCAGGGCGCGGTGGTCCACTTCGGCGACGGGGCCCCGGTCGTGACGCCCGGCCCGTACGGCGGGACTCGGGAGCTGTTCGGCGGCTTCTTCATGCTCGACGTCGCCTCGAAGCAGGAGGCGATCGAGTGGGCCACGCGCGTCCCGGCCGTCCCCGGCTCCGCGATCGAGGTCCGGCGGGTGCCCGGCGAGGACGAGGTCCCGCAGGAGACGGACGCGCGTCAGGACAGCCAGATGTTGTCGTGATCGAGGTAGAACGCCGCGCGCTCCTCGTCGGTCATCTGCGCCACCCGGGTCAGGCCCTCGAAGTAGCCCTCGCGCGGCGCGCCCGGTGAGAAGTGCAGCAGCATCGAGGCGGGCTGCCCGGACTCGTTCTTGAAGCCGTGGATGCCGCCGGCCGGGACGTGGACGTAGTCGCCGGGCTCGGCGTCGATCCAGCGGCGGCCGTCGAAGATCCGCATCGTGCCGGACAGGATGTAGAACGACTCGGTCAGCGAGCGGTGGAAGTGCGGGTCGGGCCCGGTGACGTCCGGCCCGCACTCCCACCGGTAGAGACCGAAGAGCCCGCTGGTCGATGCGCCGGTGGACAGGTAATGGACGCGGGTGCCGTTCGGGTAGACGAGCTCCGGCGCGGTGCCGTCCGGCCGGTGGGTGGCGCTGATCTCGCCCCCGTCCCCGTGGTACAGCGGAGGTGGGTAGGTCACCGGCTCATCATGCCCCGCCGCGGCTCATCGCGCGGCCCCGCCGATCTCCGCGGCGCTCAGCGCCAGCGGCGCGGGCAGAGACCGGACCGGCGCAGCCGGCCCAGAACGTCCTCGACCGCGTACGCGCCGAGCATCCCGGCGAGCCCCGCGACGACCGGCGTGGCGAAATCCGACAGCAGTGTGTGCATGACGCTCTGGTCGGCCGCCCGGGGTGCACCGGGCGGGGCACGACGGGTGCAGCCCGGGTGCCGTTCCCGCGCGTGTTCTAGCGATAGAACCCGGCGTGCTGACCTGAGCCGGTGTTGACCGTCCCGAGAATCTGGCCGCGCTCACCCAGCGCGTTCACGGTGACGTCCGCCGGGATCCCGCGGGTCGTCAGATCGATCATCCGGCCGCCCTGCCACAGGAACGGGTGCAGGTCCCCGGACGCGGTCTCGCTGAGGCCGAGAACCTGCCCGCGGTCGTTGAGGTCGACGGCGAAGGCGGTGGGCCCGCCGAGGGTCCCCAGGTCGAGGAAGGAGCCGGCGCGCCACAGGTACGCCCGTCCGGTGGTCACCCCGGCGTTCCCGGCGATCCATCCGCGCTCGTTGATCGCGACCGGCGCCCAGTCGTCCTGCCCGGCCGGGGCGCCCAGGTCGTACGCCCGCCCGCGCTGCCACATCGTGGCTCCCGTCACCCGATCCCGGCCGACGACCTGGCCGCGGTCGTTGATGTCGGTGCCGAACCCAGCCGCCAGGTTTTTCATGGTCCCGGCCTGCCAGACGAACGCGTGGGCGCCGTCGGCCAGGTACCGCGTGCCGACGACCTGGCCCCGGTTGTTGACGGCGGTGGCCATGCTGTCGAGGCTGGCGGCGTCGATGTCGGTCAGCACCCCGCGCTGCCAGAGAAACGCGTGCGCGGCGGACTGCTCCGGGTCGCCGCGGTACACGCTGAAGCCGACCACCTGGCCCCGATCGTTCACGCCGGTGGCCCGCCCGTACTCCCACTCGCCGCGCTCCAGCACACCGAGGTCCGTGACGCGTCCGCGCGACCAGAGGAACCCGTGCGAGCCCTGGTCGGCGGAACTCAACCACCCCTCGCCGACCACGTCACCGCGGCTGTTCACGGCCCGCGCCTCACCGTCGAACCCGAGATCCACGGCCCGGTACCGGCCCGAGGCGACGGCCGTACCACCCGGAATGACCAGCACCGCCAGGACGACCGCGGTCGTCGCGGCCAGGACCCGGCGCACCTGCGCGACCATGACAACGTCTCCCTTCGATACGTCCGGTCGTAACGCGGTGAGCCAGGCCGCGGCCAGGGCCGGAAGTACCGAAACCCGACGCGGCGTCAGGACGGTCGCAGACCGCGCTCGGACAGCGCTGCTGTCGCGAAGTCAACCACCGAGCGCTGCGCCATCAGCCGGGCCTCCGCGCTGCCGACCACCCCGATGCGCACCTCGCCCCCGGCCTCGTACGCCTCGCCGATCCTCGCGAAGTCCGACGCGTCGGCCACCGGGGCCGTCCAGGTGACCCAGCGGCTACCTCCGGAGGGCTCGCGCACGGCGGCGCCGTACCCGGTCATCGCCGGCCGCGGCTGCCGGCACTCCGCGAGGTGCAGCGAGGTGTTGCGGTCGTACCCGCAGCCGAGCAGCAGGACCTTGCCGTGCTCGCGGTACAGCGCGCCCAGCGGCGAGCCCTCGCCGAGCCCTTCCGCGAGCGGATGGTCACCGACGAAGACCGAGGCGCGGGCACCCAGCGCGGCGAACGACACGTGCGGGTGGGTGCTGCGCAACGCGCCCGGCCACGCACGAACCACCTCGGGGAGCACGCCCATGTGCCGACTGGGGGTCCGGGCCGGGTCGTAGCCGGGGCTCCGCTCGCGGATCACCGGCCACCACGTGGCCGGAACCGGCGGGTTGCGCCAGCCCGCGGGGTCGGAATTCGTCGGCGTGTGGGTCGGCACCACCAGCGTTCCACCGGGACCGAGGACGTCGAGGAACGCCTCGACGACGGCCTGGACACCCCCGGCGACGAATCCGACCGCCCGCATCGACGAGTGCACGAGCACCGCGTCGCCGGCCGACAGACCGAGGGTGCGAAGGTCGGCGGCCAAGGTGACGGCTGTGTGCGGCAATGTCTGCATCGGGCCGCTGGTCAGCCGGTGCGGCCGTTGGCGTAGACGACGCGGAAGCCCAGGTGCTCGGCCAGCGCCGCCCAGCGGCCCGATCTCACCAGGCGTTCCACGCTGTCGATGCGGCCGCCGTTGACCAGTGCGTTGAGCACGACCGTCTCGAAGGCCGCCGATTCGACCCAGTCGACGACTTTGGTGAAGCCGCAGAGCATGGCCGCCTTCGTCTCGTGGAGGAACTCCTTGAGGACCCGGTCGGAGGCGCGCAGCACCGAGCAGCTGCCGAAGTACAGGGTGCGCCCGGCGCAGCGGCCGGACATCCAGGCGGCGATCTCGTCGAGTTCGACCGTGGTCTTGGCGGTGAGGCAGAGCTGGGACGGCTGGCCGTGCAGGGCGAAGAAGCCGACCTTGAAGTCCTGGTACTTCCGGGAGAGCCAGGTGTCGAGGTAGTAGTGCAGCTCCTCGGTGGTGGCGGTGTCGCGGTGGATGAAGCGGATGCTGCCGAGGCGTTCGAGCAGCTCGAGGGTGGGCAGGACGGAGCCTCGCTCGGTGAGGTCGTCCTCCCACTGTCCCTCGACGCAGAACACTCCCCCTGGCTTCGGCACAGTCACCCCTCACGCACGCCGATCATCACCGACCCGACGACGCTAGCCGACGCCGTCTCCCGCGGTGGTCCGGGCCACACGAAGCTGACAATGCTCACATATCGGCTTGGCCTGCCGACGGCTCGGGTCGCCGCCGGGATCGGTCCGGCGCCCGTACGGGAGGTCACAGGTTGTTGAACAAGAGCTGGACTTGGCTCGCGGTCGTCGTCGCCGGGGGCGCAGCCGCGCTGACCGTACCCGTGGCCGCGCTGGCAGCGCCGGCACCCGGTGGGCGGGCGACTCTCGCGGCGGTCGGTGATCCGGCGTCGCTCACACTGACGGCGCCCGCGACGGCGGCCCGGCTGGGCTCCCTCACGCTGACGGGCACGCTGTCGGCCGGCGCGGGTTCGCTCAGCGTCACGCGCAAGGACCTGACGGGCTCGCACCCGCTCGCGGCGGTCACCGCCGACGCGACCGGCGCCTTCACCGTCCATGACCGGCCCCCGGTGGGCGGCGCCAACACGTACACGGTGAGCTTCGCGGGAGATGACATGTACGGGCCGGTCAGCCGGCAGGTCACGGTCACGGTGTCGCGCCGCGCCCCGGCGCTGAGCGTCACCCGCAACGCCTCGACGTACGGGTACAAGGCGGCCGCGACGCTCACCGCGAAGCTGGGGACGACCCACGACTCGCGCACGGTGTGTCTCTACGCGACGCCGAAGAACGGCACCAAGGTCAAGATCAAGTGCGGCACGGGTACGGTCACCGCCACGTACCGCATCACCCGCCGCACGACCTTCAGCGCGGCCTTCGCGGGCGACCAGTGGTACCTGCCCCGCACGGTGAGCACCTCGGCGACCGCCCGCGCGCAGATCTCGGAGGTCATGGACCGCCACTACGGCTCGTCGGGCAAGTACAAGCTCTACCACCGCACCGTGGACCCGCTGCTGCTCACCCGGATCCTCCCGGCCCGCCCGTACGGCTGCTACGGCTTCCAGGGCCAGGCGTACGTGTCGGGCGCCTGGCGTACGGTCAGCAAGAACAGCTGCTTCACGCTCAACGGCGACAGCATCGGCGGGGTGGAGCTGGTCGGCTCGCACACCGCAGGGGTGCGCTGGCGACTGCGCTCCACCTTCGCCGGCGACACGATGAACGCCGCGGCGACCGGCTCCTGGCAATACCTGAAGTTCACCGCCTGAGCCTGCCGGGCGGGGTCAGAGGAGGCCGGAGCGCCGCCACAGGGCCATGCCGGGACCGCCGATCAGGTCCAGCTCCCTGAGGTACGCGACGACCTTCTCCCCCGCCCACCGCATCGTCTCCTGGAAGTGCGGGTTCTCCCGCGCCGCCTTCGCACCCACCTCGGGCGCGATCCCCACCGAGCGGTAGACCTCGGGCGAGATGAGCCGCCGCCCGGTCAGGTACGCCGCCCGCGCGATGACGACCTTGTCGTACGCGAGCCGCTTGCGGCCGGCCGCGCGGACCTGGCGGGCGAGCTCCTCGCGGGCGTAACGGACGTGCCGGGCCTCCTCGATGACGTGGATGCGCGACACCATGCGGACCAGCGGCTGCACCGTCTCGTCGGTGGACGCCTCGCGCTGCATGGCGTCGAGGATCTCCTCGGCGATGAGGATGGCCGCGTACATGCGGGGGCCGGTGGCGGTGGCGGCGATCCACTTGCCGAGGCCGTTGTCGAACGCGCCGACGCGGTAGACCGGGCAGCCCAGCTTCTCGATCATGCGCCCGAACATCACCGAGTGGCGGCATTCGTCGGCCACCTCGGTGAGCGCGTACTGCGCGTGCGGGGCGGTCGGGTCCTGCTTGTAGTACTCGCGGATGAGCAGCTGCATGAGGATCGTCTCGAACCAGACCCCGAGGCTCGCGATGCTGGCGACCTCGTGCTTCGTCAGCGTGCGGCGCTGCTCGGCGCTCAGCCCCTCCCAGAGCGGGGTGCCGTACAGCGAGGAGCGGCGCTCGGGCACGAAGTAGGCGTCCGGCAGCAGGGGCGCGTCCCAGTCGATCTCCACCTCGGGGTCGTACGAGTGCGACGCCGACGACCGCAGCAGCCTGGTGGCGGTCTGGGAACGGTCGGAGAGAACCATGTCTGCCTCCGCGGGGGTTGACGTTACCGGAAGTAACAGCTACTTCTCGTACTATGAACTCCACCGACCCGGGCGTCAACACGTCCCCGGACGGCCGCAGCAAACGCTGGGCCGACCATCGGGAGCGCCGCCGCGAGGACCTCGTCGACGCGGTCATCGAGGCGATCCGTGAGCTGGGCCCCGAGCCGGGCATCGATGCGGTCGCCGCCCACGCCGGGGTCAGCAAGCCCGTGCTCTACCGCTACTTCCAGGACAAGTCCGGGCTGTGGGAGGCCGTCGGGCGCCGGGCCGCCACCGCGGTGGTCGAGGCCGTCGCACCCGCGGTGGCCGCCGTACGGGAGGAGCGCGACGTCGTCTCCGCCGCGGTCGACGCGTACCTGGCGTACATCGAGGCGGATCCGCACCTGTACCGGTTCGTGGTGCACCAGCGCGGCATCGCCCGGGAGCGCGACGTGGTGGCCGACGCGATCGACACCGTGGCCAGCGGGCTCGCCCGGATCCTGGGCGACCGGCTGCGCGCGCTCGGACTCGACTCCGGGCCGGCGCTGCCGTGGGCGTACGGCATCGTCGGCTACGTCCAGACGGTCGGCGACTGGTGGCTGCGGCACCAGCAGCCGATCAGCCGCGAGGCGCTGGCGAACTACGTGACCACGTTTCTCTGGGGCGGCGTCACCGGCATCCGGGCGGCCGCCGACACACCGGGCGGATTGGCGGCGACGGGACTGTGAGCGACAGCGACGAGGAATACCGCGGCGAGGCCGTCATCCGAGCCGGGGAGGCGGCGGTCACCGTCGCGGTCCGGCTGTCGGTACGGTTCGAGCCGGTCGAGGGACGCTACCGCTGGGGCGGCCGGGCCGCGCCCGACGAGACCCTCAGCGCGCAGCTGCGCTCCGGCGTGCGGGACGTGACCGTACGCATCGGCGAGCGCGAGGCGCCGGCGCGGCTGGGCGAGCCCGACCCGTGGGGCGGCGTACGGCTCACCGGGACCGGCCGGCCGCCGTGGAGCGCAGCTGCCGGGGCGTGATCCCGTACCAGCGCCGCACCGCGCGGGTCAGCGCCGACTGCTCGGTCAGCCCCACCATCGCGGTGACCTGCGTGAACGGCAGGTCCGTCTGGGTGACGAGCCGGTACGCGGCCGCCCGGCGCACGTCGTCGAGGATCGAGTCGAAGGTGGTGCCCTCGGCCGCCAGCCGGCGCTGCAGGGTGCGCGGATGCGTCCCCAGCATCCGGGCGATCGCCGCGACCTCGACCGGCGCGGAGCCCAGCCCCTGGGCGAGCAGCAGGTGCACCCGGTCGGCGACGCTCTGCCCGGGCACCGGGAAGTGGCTGGTGATGTAGTCCAGGGCGATGTCGCGCAGCACCTGGTTGCCGCCGCGCACCGGCATGCTCGCCAGGCCGGCCGGCACCCGCAGCACCGCGTCCGGCCGGCCGAAGCGCACCTCCGCGCCGAAGAAACGGGTGTACGCCTCCACCGGTGCCAGCGCGGCGTGCGGCAGGTGCACCGAGCGCAGCCCGTACGGCCCGCCGTGCAGCAGCACGATGATCCGGTGGAACAGGCCCAGCCCGAGATCGGCCACCTGTGGCGGGAGCGGTTCTGCGTCCGTACCCCGGTAGAGCAGGCCCATGACGCCCGGCCGGCCCGACGGGTCGGGGATCTGGGAGACCGTGAGGGCGGGGCTGTGCACGAACAGGAACCGGCGGGTGGTGTCGAGGGCCTCGCCGAAGGTGGCCGAGTTCTCGATCGCCAGCGCGAGCGGGCCGAGCACGGAGGCGTTCTGCAGCCCGGCCAGGCGCAGGCCGAGGTCCGGGCAGCCGAGCTCGGCCGCGGCGACCTCGAGCAGCAGCCCCGCCGCGGCCGACGGGATCACCGCGTCGTCGGACTCCACCGCGGCGCAGGTGACGTCGAACCGGGCGAGCAGCGCCGCGCCGTCCCCGCCGAGGCTGTCCACCAGGGCGGGCAGTCCGCGCAGGCCCGCAGCCCGCACCACCGACTCCATGTCGCAAGAGGATAAATCCCTGTCGCGCAAAGGCAAGTGGCCCGGCGTGCCCGGGCGAACACTGGACCCATGGCCGAACACTTCGACGTCCTCATCATCGGCGCCGGCCTCTCCGGGATCGGCGCGGCTTGGCGGTTGCAGCAGGAACGGCCCGGCACGACGTACGCGATCCTCGAGGCCCGGTCCGCCATCGGCGGCACCTGGGACCTGTTCCGCTACCCCGGGGTGCGCTCGGACTCGGACATGTTCACGCTCAGCTACCCGTTCCGGCCGTGGCGCGGCGAGAAGTCCATGGCACCCGGCGACGCGATCCGCACGTACATCCGGGAGACGGCGGAGGACGGCGGCATCATGCCGCACATCCGCTTCGGCACGAAGGTGCAGACCGCCGCCTGGGCCGACGGCCACTGGACGGTCACCACCAGCCAGGGCACCTTCACCTGCCGCTTCCTGTACGCGTGCGCCGGCTACTACGACTACGCGCAGGGCTACCAGCCGGACTTCCCCGGGATCGACGACTTCGGCGGCACGTTCGTGCACCCGCAGTTCTGGCCCGAGGACCTCGACTACGCGGGCAAGCGGGTGGTCGTCATCGGCAGCGGCGCGACCGCGGTGACGCTGGTGCCCGCGATGGCCACCACCGCCGGGCACGTGACGATGCTGCAGCGCTCCCCCACGTACATGACCGTGCTGCCGGAACGCGACGCGGTGGCCGACAACCTGCGCCGCTGGCTGCCCGCCCGGGCGGCGCACAAGGTGGTCCGCGCCAAGAACATCGTCCTCTCGCAGGGCTTCTACCAGCTGGCCCGGCGCCGCCCCGAGCGGGTCAAGGCGCTGCTGCGGCGGTTCGCGCTGCACCACCTGGACGACCCGGCGTACCTCGACGAGCACTTCACGCCCGCGTACCAGCCGTGGGACCAGCGGCTGTGCGTGGTGCCCAGCGGCGACCTGTTCCAGGCCATCAAGGCCGGCAGCGCCTCGGTGGTCACCGCCCACATCGACCGCATCGTGCCCGAGGGCGTCCGGCTCACCGACGGGCGCGTGCTGGAGGCCGACGTCATCGTCTCCGCCACCGGGCTGTCGCTGCTGCCGATCGGCGGGGTGCAGCTCACCGTGGACGGCAAGGCGGTGGACCCCGGCAGGTCCGTCGCCTATCGCGGGGTGATGCTCAGCGGCGTACCGAACTTCGCCTACTGCATCGGCTACACCAACGCGTCGTGGACGCTGCGGGCCGACCTCTCCCACCGGTACGTGTGCCGGCTGCTGGCGTACATGGACAAGCACCATTACACCGCGGCCACGCCGCAGGAGAAGCCCGGGCCACGGCGGCCGCTGCTCGACCTGACCTCCGGGTACGTGCAGCGCGCCCTGGACCGCTTCCCGAGCCAGGGTGACCGCGACCCGTGGACCGTACGCCAGAACTACCTGCTCGACGCGCTCACCACCCCGCGCGCCGACGTACGCCGGGACATGACGTTCAGCCGTACCCCCGCCCCCGTCCTCGAGGAGATCCGTTGACGCGCCTGACCCCGTACCGTTTCACCGGCCGGACCGCCCTGGTGACCGGCGCCGCCAGCGGCATCGGCGAGCAGCTGGCCCACGGCCTCGCCGAACGCGGCAGCGACCTGGTGCTGATCGACCGCGACGCGCTGCGCCTGGACGCCGTCGCCGAGGCGATCCGCACGGCGAACCCGAGCCGGACCGTCGAGTCGCTGGTCGTCGACCTCGCCGACCGGGAGGCCGTGGTCGCCGCCGCGACCGGCATCCGGGAGCGGCACCCGCGGCTCGGCCTGCTGGTCAACAACGCCGGCGTCGCCCTCGGCGGCCGCTTCGACCAGGTCAGCGTCGAGGAGTTCGAGTGGGTCATGGCGGTGAACTTCACCGCGCCGATGCTGCTCACCCATCACCTGCTGCCCGCGCTGCGCGCCGAGCCCGGCTCCCACCTGGTCAACGTCTCCAGCCTGTACGGCCTGATCGCCCCGCCCGGGCAGTCGGCGTACAGCTCCAGCAAGTTCGCGCTGCGCGGGCTCAGCGAGGTGCTGCGCGGCGAGCTGCTCGAGTCCGGGGTCGGCGTGACCACGGTGCACCCGGGCGGGGTGCGTACGCGGATCGCCGAGAGCGCCCGCATCGCCGCCGCCGCGCCCGCCGACGAGGTGGAGAAGGGGCAGCGGATGTTCGCCGCGCTGCTGACGTACCCGCCGGAGAAGGCCGCGGCCGACATCCTCGACGGCGTGCAGCGCCGCCGCGGCCGGGTGCTGATCGCCCCCACCGCCAAGCTCCCCGACCTGCTGGCCCGGCTGATGCCGGAGTCGCACCTGCGCGTGCTCAACCGGATCACCGAGGCCGCCGCGCGCGGCGGCCGGACCCGGGCACGGGTGGCGAAATGACCCGGCATCTGACCGTACGCGGCGCCGGCATCCGCGTGCACGAGACCGGCGACCCGGCGAACCCGCCGATCCTGCTGCTGCACGGCATCGGGCGCAGCCTGGAGGACTGGCTGCCCCAGCACGAGCGGCTGTCCGACGGCTGGCGGGTGATCAGCGTGGACCTGCCCGGCTTCGGCCTGTCCGACCGGATGCCCGGGCCGATCACTCTCGCCGCGCTGGCCGACGGCGTGCTGGCCACGGTGGACGCACTGGACGAGCGGCGGCCGCTGCACGTCATGGGCAACTCGCTCGGCGGCGCGGTCGCGATGCAGCTGCTCGTCACGGCGCCGGCCCGGGTGGCGACGCTGACGCTGGTCAACAGCGCCGGCTTCGGCAAGGAGGTCGCGTTCTTCCTCCGCGCGCTGGCCATCCCCGGCCTCGGCCTGCGGCTGATGCGGCGCATGGACGCCCGGGCCGCCCGGCGGGTCGAACGCAGCCTGTTCGTCGACCGGGCGCTCGTCACCCAGGAACGCGTCGACTTCGCGCTGCAGGTGGCCGCCCGCCCCGGGTACGCCCAGGTGTTCCTGGAGACCGCGCAGTCCCTCGGCGGCTTCCGCGGCATCCGGCGGCCGTGGCGCGACGAGCTGCTGGCGGGAGCCGCCCGGCACCCGCGCCCGACGCTGCTGGTCTGGGGCGACCGGGACCTGATCCTCCCGGCCGCGCACCTGACCGCGGCGCAGGCGGCGTTCCCGGACGCCCGGTCGCACCTGTTCCCGGACACCGGGCACATGCCGCAGATCGAACGCGCCGACGACTTCGCCGATCTGGCCCGGCTGTTCCTGTCGGCCCGCTCCGAACACCCCGCTTAACCGAGCTGACCACGGGCTGGACTCCGGGGCGGCGGCCGTCGGGCGGCCCGGCGGCCTGACCTAGAGTGATCGTCATGTCCGTCTGGCCGACCAGTCCCGCCCACCACCGCTGGCTCGACCAGCACAGCCGCGACCTGCTCGCCTTCGGGCGCCGCACCGCCGACCCCGGCGGCGGCGCCCGCTGGCTCGACGACCGCGGCGACCCCGAGCCGGACCGGCCCACGTCCGCGCTGATCAGCTGCCGGATGACCCACGTGTACGGCATCGGCGCGCTGCTCGGCGTGCCCGGCGCGGGCCGCATCGCGGGGCAGGCGATGGCCGGGCTGACCGGCCGGCTGCGCGACACCGAGCACGGCGGCTGGCACTCGGCGGTGGCCGGGGACGGCACCCCCGAGCCGGGCAAGAGCTGCTACGACCACGCGTTCGTCCTGCTGGCAGCGTCCACCGGTGTGCAGGCCGGCCTGCCCGGCGCCGCGGGCCTGCTCGCGGAGGCGTCCCAGATCTTCCTGGACCGCTTCTGGGACGAGCAGGCCGGCATGTGCGTCGACACCTGGGACACCGCCTTCACCACGCTGGACGACTACCGCGGCATCAACGCCAACATGCACACGGTCGAGGCGATGCTGTCGGTGGCGAGCGTGACCGGCGACCGCGCCTGGATCGACCGCGCGGTGCGCATCTGCCGCTTCGTCGTGGCCGCCGCCTCGAGCCACCAGTGGCGCATCCCGGAGCACTACGACGCCACGTGGACGCCCCTGCCCGACTACAACATCGACAAACCGGACCACGCCTTCAAGCCGTACGGGGCCACGATCGGCCACGGCCTCGAATGGTCCCGCCTGCTGCTGCACACCGCGTCGGCCCCGACCGTGGGCGACCCGGCGTTCTTCGCCACCGCCGCCCGCAACCTCTTCGACCGCGCGGTCACCGACGGCTGGTCGGTCGACGGCAACCCCGGCTTCGTCTACACGACCGACTGGACGGGCCGCCCGGTCGTCCGCGACCGCATGCACTGGGTGGCGGCCGAAGGCATCAACGCCGCGGCGGCGCTGCACGCGTACACCCGCGAGCAGGCGTACGCGGACTGGTACCGCACGTGGTGGGACTACACGGAGGAGTTCCTGATCGACCACGACCACGGCTCGTGGTTCCACCAACTCGACGCGGCGAACCGCCCGACGGCGACGGTGTGGCCGGGCAAGGCAGACCTCTATCACGCCTTCCAGGCGACTCTGGGCGCCCGCGTACCGCTGTGGCCGATGCTGGCGACGGCAGTGGACGAAACCCTGGGTTAGGGTCCGGTCGATGTGCTGTCCGATATGGGGCTTCGCCGCCGCTGGACCAACCCACCATTCTTGATCGGCGAGAATGGGCCGAGGCGGAGTCTGCTTTGATCGACCCGTCTCCCATCGGCCGAGAGGGTCGATGGGGCCTTCCGGCCGGTAAGCGCGTCACTCGACCCTGTCGCGAGGGGGCGGTGAAACGCTGTAATGGCCCTGCACATCCGAGGGACGTGCGCATACAAGGTCGGAAGAAGGTCGATCATGTCGGCGTACGGTCAGGGCGATCCTCAGCGATCACATTCAGCGAAGCGAGCCGGCAAGTGGCTGGGCCTCGGCCTCATCCCCATGTTGATCGTGTTTCTGTTTCTGTTCTCGTCGAGCAGAATGAGCAATGACACGGCAGATCCGACCACGCCGAGCGTCGGAATACCTCGGACGGACGACTTCACCAACTATGCGAAGCGATGCTTGAGAGCAACTGAGAGCTGGGACCAAGCTCAGCTCATCTTCGACCCCGACATCGAGATGAAGCAGGAACGATCCGCCACCGTGCAGGCCAAGCTGACCCTCGATCGAAGCCTCACACCCGACGCCGTGATGCCGTCCGAGAATGCCCGGTCGATACAGGTCAGAGTCTCCTGCGAGGCAGAGGCGACGATCGTGGCGAATGAAGAGGACTTCGAGGTATCGCCTTCCGGCTGGACTTCACGATCCGTCTTCGAGGGGCAGGACGCCGACTGGCAGTGGATCGTCACCCCGAAACGGGTCGGCACCTATGCGGCCTCGATAAATGTCCGGCCGGTGATCCTGGTCGATGGGCATGAGGCCCGCTTGGCAGACGTCGCTGACAGCGAGCTGATCGAGCAGAGACCGATCGTTGTTCCGGCGAGGTTGACGATACACGTGAAGCATCGGAGCTTCGCTGAAGCCGCCAAAGACTGGCTCACCTCGACCAAGGGTGTCATCGTCTCTTTGACATCATTGATCGCTGCGCTCAGCGCTCTGTACCTGACGGTCCGATTCTTCGGCAGATCGTCCAGCCTGTCACCGTCCGGAACGAAGAAAAAGGGCCCAGCCGATCGAGCCGGTTGATCTGATCTGATTGTGAGGCTGGTGGCGTCGGCTCGTTGGCGATGGGCCGGCGGCTGGCTGCACGCCGGCGGCAGCGGTCGCGGTCCCCATCGAGACGGTGACGAGGACCGCCAGGAGCCGACGTGCGCCCGGCCGGTTGGGAAACGACGATGGCGTCAGTGGCGACCGGTGCCCCGGCCGGAGCGGTGCGGGGCGCCCGAGGCGAGCGCCAGATCCTGCTGCAGCACGTCGTACTGGCCCTTCGGGTTCAGCTGCTCGTCGTAGATCAGGGCTGCGCCCTCCTGCGGGTCGGTGAACCAGCCGGGCACCCACGAGTAGGCGTCGCCGAAGCCCCACGGCGTGAACGAGATGCAGGCACGGACGGCCAGGCACGCCTGCAGCGTGCGGGACCAGTAGCTCTCCTGGGCGTACGGGGCGAGCGCGTCGACCGGCTCGTTGACGGCGTCCGGCTTGGTCGGCGTACGGACGTCCACCTCGGTGAGCGCCAGCTTCAGCCCCAGGGCGGCGAAGCGCTGGAGGTTGTTCGACAGGTCGGGGTAGCCGTACTGGGTGGAGAGGTGACCCTGGAATCCGACGCCGTGGATCGGCACGCGCTG